>NZ_JBEOOY010000002.1:0-348087 GCF_040309585.1 Psychrobacter sp. GW64-MNA-CIBAN-0177 | reverse complement strand
ACAAATCGAGTTGTTAAAACGTGCCAGACAAAAAGACGTTACAGGCGTCATCAATCATGATGAGCTTGATGTTGAGGGTCCATTAATCCGTAGTATTAACGCTTTGGCAGCAGGTTTGCGCAATACGGGATGATTGCTAGAGAAGTACATTCAGATACCTAAATACATTACTTTACTCTAATCAACTTAGGAAGGTTGAAGAAGTGTAGGGTTAACTAATTTAGACATTCAGCTATACTAGTAGCTGAATGTCTGTATGAGGAACTAATCTTTATCTTTATAAGAAACGTTATGACAAATGATAATAGATGGAATAAGTCAGTTTTTAGTAGTTCCTTTGAGCTCTAGATTACGGATGCAGATGTGGGTGAGTTTCTATCGTCAGGCTGCCTAACTAAAATATATCAAGTTTGTTTATATAGATTTGACTATAGGGGTCAATAATTTTAGAGGCTAAAGATAAAGATCAGAACATGACAATTGCTTTGATAATACTTCAATACAAAGCATGTGGGAATCACCGAATAGCAAGTTGGTGTACTGGCAAGATTTGAACGCATTATTGGTATTAATAAGTACATTGAGCTAAATCAAAAATACACTATAGTCCAAAAATATTTAGGCGTACAAAACTATAATAGATAGTGAAGTAGGTCAAAGTAAGAACCGAATAATAAGTTGTAGACTATGTGTTGCTATTGAGCTAGAAGGCATTAAACAGATATCATGAACTCAACACCACACAGCCATCATTTAACATAATATACATTATGCGAAAACAAACCAACGGTTTGAGGGAGATTGGATTAAACCAATTATTACAGTTCATGCTGACTATATTTGCTAACTTAATCTCAATGGTTGCTTTGAATATTGCTTTGAACAATGAGCCGCTATGTATTAACGAACATCACAACCATTATTAATTTATATCTACACAAGTCATTATCTAATCGAACGATCTCTATCTAAAAAATAATTCCAATACCTAATGTTATTACGATAAGGATATTTTTATGATGCCGTCATCTCGTTTTCATATGCCTCAGTCTTATCTTTATAAACGCTCAACCGCTACAAGTCTGGCATCAATACTGATGGCCACACTTATTGTCACTGGCTGCCAATCGTCTGCTGAGTCCAGCGCGACCATCTCTAATCCGCAAACCAGCAACGCATCATCACAAGTGCTCTCTGATATGAGCCAGCAGACACTCAGACAGCAAGCGCTACGTATCCAGCGTGCACTCGCTAACAATGACTTTGCTCGTATCACGGATGATATCCATCCCACACGTGGCGTCAGGTTCTCCATGTACGCTTATGTACGCCCTGAAACGGATAAAACCTTTAGCCGTGAGCAATATGCACAATATCTGCAACAGTCAAAAATTCGCTTTACTTGGGGCGAACTTGACGGTACTGGCGACCCATTAGTGATTCCGCTGCCAGAATACTTAGATACTTGGGTTGATGCCAAAAAGTACAATGATAGCGCTGTCAGCATCAATGAGTTTCGTCGTAATGGTAATACCATCAATAACTTAAAAAAAATCTATCAAAAATCCGATGTTGTTGAGTTTTATTATAAAGGTAGCGAAGAGTATGATGGTATGGACTGGCGTGTATTGCGTTTAGTGTTTGATAATTATCAAGGCAAACGTTATTTGGTGGCTATTGTTAATGATCAGTGGACGGTCTAATTAGATAATAAGCACATGATTTAATTATTAAAGATTAAAAAATGGCAGTGTATTCTGTATGATGCACTGCCCCTTTTGTGTTTACACTGTTATATATTCATTTTTTAATATGTAATATATTTAACATCAACTACATCGGTGTTTGCTTAAAAAACTTGACCATAATCTCATAGATATCTGGATATGCGTCGACCAACTTTTCTGGCGTCTCAAAAAACACTTCGCTGAGCACCGCAAAGAACTCAGCGGGATTGGTCGCGCCATATCGATCCAGTCCTGACTTACGATGCGTTTGAAAATCCTCAAAATCTCGCGCCATAACCTCCGTCCAGCGCGCAGGATCCATGCCGGGTTGCAATGGTGGAAAGCCATTAGCACGGCCATTGAGCATATCGAGCTTATGGACAAACTCATGAATGACGACATTGTGACCATCGCGTTCGCCTGAATGTTTGGCGTCCTTCCATGACAGAATGACCGGTCCACGCAGCCACGCTTCGCCGCTACGATGTTGGCTGCCTTCATGGACGATACCGAACTCATCTACAGTGGTACTGTCACTTTTGTAAGAACCGGGATAAATGATAATGGACGACCAGCCAGCGTACCATTCTAGACTTAGATTCAATATCGGCAAACAGGCTTGTAAGGCAATGGACTGCCTGACTGCATCTGTGATTTCAAAGCCTTGTGCGCCCGTAATGGATTTATCATCCAAAAACAACGTCGCCAACTCAAACAAACGAGTCATCTCGTCCTCGTTTAAGCGCTCAAGTATCACAATACGCTTGGCAGCCTGCATCCAGTCCGCCTTAGTAAAGTCACTGTTATCGAGTACGCGCTGATTGTGCCAGTCTTTTATTATGCTAAACATGCGTTGTTTTCCTTAAAATTGATTATCAAGCGTTGTTGTTATAATGATAACTGCAAATATTCATAGTTAGACTTATCTTTTGTAGCGCTCATGGATGATATCTCTGTATATCAAGCCTCTAATGACAGCATATTCATAATCAATTTAATCAACGTCTCTTTTTGATTGGGATCAGACTCAGCGACCAGTAAGGTTAAAGCAGCAAGTCCCGTGTTATTAATGACCATTTCCCCACTTTCATTGAGCAGCCGCTTATTACGATGTAAAAAATCCACGAATAAGAAAGCACCACTGCGTTTATTGCCATCGGTAAAGGGATGGTTCTTGACCATAAAATACAATAAATGCGCCGCTTTACTCTCGATAGTCGGATAGGCAGGCTCGCCAAACACGGTTTGCTGCAAATTGCCCAGTACACTGTCTAACCCGTCACCGCGAGGCTTGGCAAATAGCTCAGTTGCCTCACCGCGTGATATTAATTGCGCTTTTAAATTGTTTAGTGCGCTCATCGCTTCAGTTAGGCTAGGCAATACACCGCCCTCCTGCCCTGCTGGATCGTCAAGCAAGCCTTCATCATAGCGTTGTAGCCATAAAAACGTCTGCGTATAACGGCTGATAATCTCAATTAAGCCGCGCCCTTCATCAGTATTCAGCTCAGGGCTTTGGGCTGTTTTTTTGATTAAGTTTAACGCTTGCTGGAGCTCGGCAGAGTTTTTATCGAACCGTTGCTGATTGAGCGTATAGCCTTGCACTAAGTATTCACGTAAGCGCTGGGTCGCCCATATACGAAACTGCGTGCCTTTTTTAGAATTAACCCGATAACCCACAGAAATAATGGCATCTAGATTGTAAAAGCGAATGTTGCGTCGCACTTGTCGGTTTCCCTCTTGACGAACTACCGAGGATTGCTCGGTAGTTGCTTCGGGGTCGAGTTCGCCTTCTTTATAGATGTTTTTTAGGTGCAAACCAATCGTATCAGAGTCTTTTTCAAACAATGTCGCCAGTTGCGCTTGTGAGAGCCACAAGGTGTCGCGCTCTAGACGAATCTCAATTTGAGTTTGCCCATCATCTGCCAAATAAATCTCGAACTTCTTTTCATCCATGTTGCTCCATCCTCTTAAATGGGTTTATAAGGGTTTGTTCAGATGAGCACTTCATATAAGTACCATCGCTAGCGAACCCTTAAGAAAGCAAGATATCGCTGTTTTTTGCAGCAGTTAAGTTATTGTTGTGTTGTATTTTAACGGTGACAACTTTAAAAAAGTCACAGGCTTGTTGTGCATAGGCTCGTAGACGCGCTATAGTCAAGACAAGGCACAGGCTACATATTGGACGTCTTGCACCTGCCGATCTGCCTATCATAACCCGTGTATGCGTCATAAATAATAACTTTACCAAGGATGCGTGAGGTATTTATGAACCAACAATCACTTCAATCTCAAAGCCAAAATGATGGCCAAAGTCAAAGCCAAGATCAAATGGCGACTTCTCCTAACCCAACCATAAGTAAGAGCCACGCAAAAGACAAGCAAAAAAAGCGACAGTGCTTCGATGAACTACAAAACGAAAAGGGTGAATATCGTCCTGCAGCTAAGGCTGTCGGCGACTGGCTAGACAACATCAGTATGGATGCGCTCAACCACCTGAACGAGCAAGCAGAAAATATATTTTATCGTAAGGGCGTGACTTTCACTGTCTATAGCGATGCCAAAAACATTGAGCGGATGATTCCTTTTGATATCATTCCACGCATTATCTCCGCCAGCGAATGGCAGCAAGTAGAAGCTGGTTGCAAGCAACGGATTACTGCGCTCAATGCCTTTTTGCATGATATCTATCACGATCAAGCCATTATGAAAGCAGACATTGTTCCTGCCAGCTACGTCTATGCCAGTGGTTGCTATGAGCCATGGATGATGGGCATTGAACTTGATAAGCCTATCTACTCGCACATCAGTGGTATCGATCTCATTCGAGACGAGACCGGTCAATTCTGTGTATTAGAGGACAATCTTCGCACGCCATCTGGCGTCTCCTACATGCTGGAGAGCCGCAGTATTTCAGAGACTCTATTAGCTGATTTGTTCGCTCATACGCCCGTATTAGGGGTTAGCGACTATCCGCAGCGTCTCAAATGCTGTCTTGCCAGCTCAACCACCAAGTATGATCCACAGATTGTTATCCTAACCCCCGGTCGCTTCAACAGTGCTTATTATGAGCATGCTTTTTTGGCGCATGAGATGAATGTACCACTGGTACACGGCTATGACTTGGTGGTTGAGGACAGCAAAGTCTACATGCAAGGTATCCGTGGTAAGGTACAAGTCGATATCATTTATCGCCGAATTGATGACCCTTACATTGATCCCTTGGCATTTCAGTCCAACTCAATACTAGGCGTGTCGGGTCTGATGAGTGCTTACCGCGCTGGTAATGTGGTCGTCGTCAATGCGCCCGGCACTGGTGTGGCAGATGACAAAAGCTTGTACCCCTTTGTGCCCGATATGATTGAGTTCTATTTGGGTGAAAAGCCCGTCTTGCCCAATATCGAGACCTATCAGTGCCGCAAGCCTGACGAGCTAAGCTATGTACTAGACAATCTAGACAAGCTGGTGGTCAAAGAAACCCAAGGCTCCGGCGGCTATGGCATGCTCATAGGGCCAACCTCTACCAAACAAGAGATCAGCGACTATCGCAAGCGTCTGCTCGACAACCCCAACGGTTTTATTGCGCAGCCTACAATTTCATTATCTACCAATCCCACCGCTGTTAGTGATGGTATCGCCCCGCGCCATATTGACCTGCGCCCCTTTGTACTCAGTCATGGCGACGGTTCGGTCGATATCGTACCGGGCGGTCTTACTCGTGTGGCGATGGTCGAAGGCTCGTTAGTGGTCAACTCATCACAAGGTGGTGGCATCAAAGATACTTGGGTCGTCGATGACAGCAGTTTAGAGAAGAGATCTTCAGACAAGCGTAACGCGCCAGCTTCGAGCAAAGCCGCCTTGGCTAATGGGCAGGCGGATAAGTCTAACAATCTAGCACTGAGTGCTGCTGGTCACGCCAGCTACCACAATCGCATACAGCCTATCGAAGCGGGTTTTGAGGACCTCGATGATGCGCCAATGATATTGCTGCTGTCGACCAGTAGTCATTTGATCTGGCTCGGTAGGTATAGCGAGCGACTCTACTACTACGACAGCCTAATGAAACAGTTGATCAAAGGTGACCTAAAAAAATCACAAATACAGCATTTAATCAGCCATTTAGGCTTTGCGGCAGAGGCGAATGAGCCGCTAAAAGTAATGAAGGCACAAATACTTTATGACTTAGAGCAAAAAAGAATCCCTAGCGTGGTCCAATCCATTGAGACCAATGTGCAAGAGGCCAAAGGCGTGATTGGCAAAGATACTGCAGAGCTGTACAACCTCATTAAACGCTTATCAAGTGCCGGTACTTATCGAGCAGCGACGCTACAGCTATATGCCTGTAATGCAGCAATGGAACAAGAGCACCCTACCGTGACGTGTTTTTGGCAATTAGGTCGGTATTTTGAGCAATTAGAGCGTGCGGTCCTACTCAATGAGGACACCACCGAGATTAGTCTTGAATTTAAGTATTGGATTAATCAGCTGCCAGAAAACACGCGCTGGCGTGAACTGACTCGCTTGACCAATCAGATGATCAAATCAAAGCAATTTAGCGACTTTAAGCTCATTAGCCGAGAATTCAACATCATATTACAGCAAGGTGTATAGCGTTTAGCTTAGTAAAATAGACAAAAAGCACCTTAAAGAGGAAAACATTATGAAACTTCAAATAAGTCATCAAACCAATTATTACTACGGCGAGCTGGCACAGCGCAGCGTTCAGTATATTCGTATGACGCCGATGCAATTACCGCATCAAACGATTCATAGGTGGGATGTGATGCTGCCTAAAGTTGCCGTCAATCAAAAAGACGGCTTTGGCAATGACTGGCTAACGCTTAGTCGTAATGAGGCACACAATAACTTGCAAATGCAGGCGTCCGGCATTGTCGAGATCAATACCGATACCGAGCGATTAGAGGACATGGACAACGTCCCCTATTTGCTATTTACGGTACAAAGCCCATTGACTAAGTGTTCAGAGGCGATGCGCGCCTTTGCTGCACCTTATCTAAAAGACCCGACCCATGACAGCCTTAAAGCTATGGCGACTGAGCTATTGACCAAAATGCCTTATATCAAAGATGCCACCCACGTGGGAACGACAGCAGCCGAAGCCTTTGATATCGGCGCTGGTGTGTGCCAAGACCATACCCATGTATTTTTAGGCTGCTTGAGGGATCAGCATATCCCAGCGCGTTATGTGTCAGGTTATCTATACGATGACACAGAGAATCATATGGCCAGCCATGCTTGGGCAGAGGTTTGGCTAGAGGGCTACTGGTATACCTTTGACATCTCAAATCTGCTGTTCCAGCCAAGCTCGCATGTGTATGTCGCTATTGGTCGCGATTACTTAGATGCCGCACCAGTACGCGGGGTAAGGATGGGCGGCGGCTATGAGAATCTTTACAGTCAAGTTTTGGTCTCAAGATTGTCATAGTAATAGATGCAGTCTATCTATCAATATCAATATCGATTCTGCTTATTGAGATAAGGATTTCTTATGACTTACTGCGCTGCTATTCGTCTAAAAGACGCGATGGTTTTTGCGAGTGACACCCGTACCAACGCTGGCATTGACCATATCTCGACATTTAGAAAACTCTACCAATACGGCGTTGAAGGCGAACGTTTTATGGTGCTACAGACCGCTGGCAGCCTTGCTACCTCACAAGCGGTCTTTAATAAGTTAAAAACCGATATCAACCTGCGTTCTGAGAGCAGCTTACATACCGTCGCGACACTGTTTGACGCGGCGCAAATGGTGGGTGAATGCATGCGTAGTATCATGACTCATGCTCAAAGCGTCGCTAACGATAGTAATAGTGGCACCTTTACCAGCTCGTTTATATTGGGCGGGCAAATCAAAGGCCAGCCTCCTGAGCTATATATGATCTACCCAGAAGGCAACTGCATTAGAGCCACGCAAGATACGCCGTTTTTTCAGCTGGGTGAGAGTAAATACGGCAAGCCCATTCTCGACCGCTCGGTTAAATACGAGACAGACGTCAAGCATGCGACCCAAGCCCTGATGTTGTCATTTGACTCAACCATTCACTCCAATCTGTCTGTAGGTATGCCCATAGATTTGTTGATTTATCAAAATGACAGTTTGAAGATGCCTAAGGGTCGCCGTATCGAGCAAGACGACGAATACTTCAACGACATCAGTCGTCAGTGGTCGGTTGCACTACGTAATACCTTAAGTGAATTACCTGAATGCCCAGCAGATTACTGGGAATAGAAAAATGATTGGCGCAGATGAAGGCTTGATAGTAGTAATGAATCAGAATAGATAGACTAAGATCAATATTACTTTTCACTGACTATATCAATAAAAAAAGAGAGGGCTTGGTCAACAAGCATTCTCTTTTTTTTGGAAATTAAGCCGTTAATAAATGCCTCACATACAGTACCCAAAGCTACATTTATGGTTTATGTACACTAAGGCTTGTTAGCGCTCACCCTACCACTAGCCGCATCATCTGTGTACTGATATAACCACCAAAGGTGCCCACCGCATAGCCTAAAATACCCAAGAATACGCCAACGGGCGCCAGTGAGGGGTGAAATGCCGTGGCGACAATCGGTGCAGAAGACGCGCCGCCGGTATTGGCGTTAGAACCTACTGCTAAAAAGAAAAATGGTGCACGAATGATTCTAGCGACAATAAAGATAATCACCACGTGAATACTCATCCACAATAGACCAATGAGTAGCAAGCGCCACTGCGAGACAATACCGGCGAGATTGATTTGCATACCGATAGCAGCAATCAATACAAAGATAAATACCGTACCAATTTTGGAGGCACCAACATGATCAAGGCGACGAATTTTGGTAAAGGAAAATACTACCCCTATTAAGGTGATAATCACCACCATCCAAAAGAATGAGCTGGCAAAGCTGTATTGTACTGCCCAGCTATAGGGTGCAAAGAAGCCTGCTATCTGCCCGCCGATAAAGTGCGCCACTCCAACCATCGCAAAACACAAACCAAACATCACCATCAAATCATTTAAAGTCGCCGGACGGGCATGATCACGCTCGTAGCTCTCTACAGCGGCGATGACCTTATCAATACTACTGGTATCAGCCCGTAAAAACTTATCTATCTTAGCGCTGTGCTTGGCCATGACCAAAATAGCCAACAACCATAACGACGCATTGGTAGTATCGACCAAGATCATCATGCCAAACAAATCATCACTCACGCCAAACAATTCCTTCATCGCCGCTTGGTTTGCTGCACCGCCTATCCAACTACCCGCCACCGCCGAAAAGCCGCGCCATAGAGTATCGTCGGTAAACATCTCAGGTGACACCCATTTAGCAATGCCTAAGCTAATCGGGCCACTGATGACAATGGCGATACTGGCGGCAAAAAACATAGCAA
Organism: Psychrobacter sp. GW64-MNA-CIBAN-0177; assembly: GCF_040309585.1. Taxonomy (NCBI): domain Bacteria; kingdom Pseudomonadati; phylum Pseudomonadota; class Gammaproteobacteria; order Moraxellales; family Moraxellaceae; genus Psychrobacter; species Psychrobacter sp. GW64-MNA-CIBAN-0177. The sequence continues at coordinate 338,961 of NZ_JBEOOY010000002.1, read as the reverse complement.
TGGCCTTCCAGCCTAAGCCTAAAATTTTAGGGACATCCATCGATAAGGTCATCAATAGCAAACTTGCTGGCAACAAATAAGTGGCGGTAAAGCCATAAATCTGTGAGCCAATGCCGTCAGCAAAGATGCCAAGGCTGTTTAGGGTTGCTGGGATAAAGCAGCACAGTACAATACCCGGCAATACCGCATAAAAACGTCGCCAAAATTTACCCGGTAATCCTTGAGTATAGAACACCAATCCGATAACCGCCATAATGACGCCAAAGGCTACTGGTAAACTGTCTACCTTTAATTGAGCAATGGTTAAATGAGAAATGTCGAGCATCAAATGGCTCCGCAGCACACGATAAGTAAAGGCTTGTCAGTATAGACAAGGCAAAAAAGACCTGCAAGCAACGATTGACTACAGAGATAGCTTTTGTTTGTTTAAACTGCTCACCAATACTCATTGGCTACAGATAGAACCACCACGCACAAAAAAGCCAGATAACAAGTATCTGGCTTTTTTACGCTATTTTATCCGATCAAGTCAGTGGCTATTTTATTAATAACCTTTATTAATCATTAAATATAACGGTATTACGAGTTGTTGCTACGATTGCCACCGCTTGAACGACCTTGACCACGGCTATCAGCACGACCAGCTGGGCGACCTTGGCTGCCACTTGGACGACCACGACCCGTTGCAGCACGCTCACCGCGTGGAACGCCAGTGCTATCACCACGGCTAGGAGCACCAGTGCGCTTGCCTTGATACGGCTTGCCACCTGAACGCTCATTTGGCTTGCCAGATGAATCACGTGGCTTACCTTGATAACCGCTGTCATTGCTAGCGCGTTGACCAGTTGCTGCGCTGTCGCTTGAACGACCACGAGCATTAGCAGGATTGCCTTGATAGCCACCGCCCGCGCGACCACGGCCTTGACCGTTACCGCCGCCACTTGAGCGTCCGCGACCACGGCCACGACCATTACCTTTGTTTTCGCTAGGTACATAAGTCTTCTTAGGCTCCATACCTTCGATGATCGATACTTCCATTTTGCGATCTAAATAACGGTTGATCGCGTTTAGCTGTGGACGATCATCCATACTACATAGGCTGATGGCAATACCCGTACGACCGGCACGGCCACAACGACCGATACGATGCACGTAGTCTTCTGTTTGACGTGGTAAGTCGTAGTTAATGACGTGCGATAGTGCTGGCACGTCAAGACCACGAGCGGCAACATCCGTTGCTACTAGAATTTTGACTTTGCCGTTACGCAAGTCTTGAACGATACGATTACGCTTGCTCTGTGGCAAATCACCATGTAAGAAGCTGGCTTTATGGCCTTGCTCTTGTAAAGATTTGGCTAATTTTTCAGTACTACGTTTGGTCGCAGCAAAGATGATGACTTGTTCCATCTCTTTATCGCAAACAATTTTGTCAAGCAAACGGTTTTTATGATCAAAATCATCACAGTAGTATACTTTTTCTTCGATATGCGCTGATTCAACTTTGATTGATACACGCTCAGGGTTTTTAGTGAAGCTGGCAGCGATTTTACCTACTGGGCCATCCCAAGTCGCTGAACACATAATCGTCTGACGATCAGTCGGTGCTGCGCGTAGAATGTCGCTGATATCATCAGCAAAACCCATGTCAAGCATACGGTCAGCTTCGTCAAGTACCAAGACTTCTAGGCTTGATAAGTCAACGCGACCGGCATTGATATGGTCGAGTAAACGACCAGGGGTTGCAACGATAACTTGAACGCCTTTTTTCAAAGCAGTAATCTGACCATTGTAAGGAGCGCCACCTACTAATGGTACGCAGAATAGACCACGCATATCTTTAGAATAAGTACGTACGCTATCATGTACTTGCTGAGCAAGTTCACGCGTTGGCGTTAGGATAAGGGCTTTGGTTAATTTATCAAAGCTAGTCGCACGGCTTAAACGGTCAAGTACAGGGATAACGAAAGCGGCTGTTTTACCACTACCAGTTTGCGCTGACAATAATAAGTCACGACCTGCTAGGGCAAAAGGAATGGCTTGTGCTTGAATAGGGGTTGGGTTGGTATAACCACTGCGATCAAGTGCGGTCAAAATCGGCTTGGCAATACCCAGATCAGTAAAAGTGACTTGATTTTCGTCAGAAGCGTCAGCGTCAGTAGAAGCTGCTTCATTAGTAGTCGTGTTTTGAGTGGTGTCTTCGATAATGCCATTTTCAGCGGCGATTGCAGATAAGATGTCAGTCATGAGAATCCTTGGTAAGTATAAGTTGCTGTAAATTCAGCAAGCTTGATGCATACCACTGATAACCGTTCACCACGCAGCTTTTATTAAATCACTATCAAACCATATAAAATAGCTGATAATCAGAAGCCAAGCCAATAAAGCTTCACTTCTTTAATAAATGCGTTCGTGCTGTCTGACGTATTTTGGTGGTAGTGCCGAGTGTCTCATCCTTGTTTGCTAAAAACGCATTATCGATGCTTTGTCCAAAGCAGATAAAGGCAAGTAACAACCAATCTATCCCATACATGGGTTAGTAGATAAGATATGAGTCAAAAATAACTGATATTTATAAAATGTTATTTAAGTACACAAAATCATCGGCAACAATTACTTATGGTCATCCTAGACCCAAAATCGCAGGCGATGTTATCAATCTCATAATTCACGCTAGTCAATGCTAACGTGGCGACGCAGTATAGCACAGTAAAAACATTATCTGTATCTATTTTTATATTTACTATCAAAATAAGCGCTATCTTCTTAATAATGCAGTGTTTAATAAAGCATTAATATACATAAGCTGCTAGCGTGACATTTTGACTTCTGTTACGTAAGTTGGCATTTGCCATGCCCCGCCCGCTTCCACCATGCGACATAGCCCAGTGGTGCTTTCATGGCTTTTTTCAAAAGCTTTACCGGTCCATACCCAGTCAGTTTTAGATAAGCAGTCGCCAATTCCGCGACCTTTCTGTACGGAAGTAATTTTACCTTTGTCGTAGTCAGTCGCACTAGTGGTGACCAAGGTCGGCTTATAAGGCTTCGTGTCATTGAGTACCCAGATGCCCATGCCAGCGTTATAAGCCCCTGTCCAGCACTCGTGTTGCGCCAACAACTGCGTACTGTTTAGACGGCTGACGCGCCAAGAGTTTTTGTCAGACAGGCTTGGGCAGTCGCTATCCGCGTCTCGCATGGTGCTTTTCATCATCGCTGACAACTGCGAGGATCTCATGACAAACTTTTTATTGCTGCTGGGCGCAGCATTAGGGTTTGGTGCGACAAAACGCAGTGACGGTGCAGCCTTAGGCGGTAAGACCGTACTGTTTGGCTTCTTAGCATCATTACTACGGACAAAAGCACTCGATGTGCCTACGCGACCTTGGGCTTCATCGGCCTTGAGCATAACCGAACTGGCGCCTTTATCAGACAATTGCCAGCGTGAGTTGCGTAGTACCAGCTCAATCTTGCTCGATTTAGTCAAAGCCTCCAATAGGGCGCTCACCTGCGCTGAGGTCAGCTCAGCATTGCCCGCTGCAGCGGAGAAAGGTTTGGTTTCACCCAGATCCTTGCCGTCGATAAACAAGGAGATGCGATGGCGATTGCCTAGTTGCATCAGAGCTTTGGCAGAACTTTCTTTAGCCCCGCCAAACTTGACCTGACCATCTACGCTGGCATTGGCCCCTGCACGGCGTATCAACAAGACAGAGACGGGTAATTCACTATTGTTTTCTGCTTGGTATCCTGCCAGCCGGCAAGTACGGGTATTATCACAAGCGACCTGCCAGTCTTGACTGGTAAATTCAACGGCCGCCGCATGGCTCATAGCGCTCAACGACGTGATAGTAAGTGCGGCAAGTATGGGTAACAAAATTTTATTTTTAGACATCAATGTGGTTATCTTTATTGTTTTTTTAACTTTAGTTTTAGAGTGAGTCATATTTTTTACGTTACAATTTTTATGAGTATGGGTATAGCGGTAGGCATCATGGTCAGTCGACACTAATGGCGCGCTTAGAACGTTATTATTCTTCATAGTCGTTACTCATTAATAGAAGAATTATAAACACCTGCCCTTCAAGACGGTGGCCTGTTATCTTAACGTATCAATGTTTCTATCTGTTGTACTAATGTACCATTGTGTAAACAAAGAAGTATAGTATTAATTCAACTATCGATATATAAAGATAGCACTATCAATATGTTAAAAAATAACAAGGCTGATAAGCAACTTGCCTATCAGCCTTGTATTACAGCGTCATTGTTTTTATTTTTCTAATATCATTATTTTTTTTCTAACAACGAAGCATGAGGGACAATCACTTAATTGATTGGTTTTAGCGCTAGATCGACTGCTCGTTTTACTGCAGGACGTTTAGCAATGGTCTGTGCCCAACGCTGCACGTTTTTATAATTATCAACTTGTAAGAACTCAGCGGCTTCATACAGCTTGCCAAGTACCAGCTGTCCATACCATGCCCAGATGATCATGTCGGCAATATTATAGTCTGCTTCGTCATTGCCACACATGTAGACGTTGTCTTTTAGATGTTTATCGAGTACGTCAAGTTGGCGCTTGGTTTCCATGGCATAGCGATTGATGGGGTATTCCATTGGTTCTGGCGCATAAGCATAGAAATGACCAAAGCCGCCACCTAAGAAAGGTGCACTACCCATCTGCCACATCAACCAAGACAGGCAGTCTGCTCTGGCCTTACCAGAAGATACGGGAACAAACTGACCGAACTTTTCTGCTAAGTATAATAAAATGGCACCGGACTCAAAAAGCGCAATAGGCTCGCCATCATTGTTTTTGGCAGCATGGTCAACCAATGCAGGTATCTTTGAGTTTGGATTTATCGCCACGAAGCCTGAGCCAAATTGATCGCCTTCCGAGATGTCAATTTTATAGGCGTCATATTCAGCGCCTTTAACATTCAGCTCAGCCAGCTCTTCTAATAGGATGTTTACCTTGACACCGTTTGGGGTATTCAGTGAGTACAGCTGTAACGGTGCATCGCCTACTGGTAGGGCTTTATCATGGCGCGCGCCAGCTGTTGGACGGTTGATACTAGAGAATTTGCCACCATTCTCCTTGTCTTGGGTCCAGATTTTAGGCGGTGTATAAGTGCTTTTATCTGTATTATGGTTGGCAGTTGCTTGATTATTATCATTACTCATAAAACATCCTATTTATTATTGTGTGCAAAAAATTGTATGTAAAAATACGGTTCTACGAAACATAGTCAATGAAAGATACTAGTGATATAAAGCTGGCAGGTAAAATTGATGTAAAACCGACTATATACGTGTTCTACTATAACGGCTCTATGCCGACTTATTAAAGTCCTGTCGTGTAATTAATGTAGTGATTTTTAGGATAAAAAATCCTTTGGTTACTTTGCTCATCTTTAACTGCGCTAGCGTTGTTTCTATACTACGCGCAATTTAATGGTTTTTAGAGATGAGCGGCTCATAAACGTAATTCTTGAATACCCATAACCTTAAGATAAAGTGATGTCAGTATGGTAACGCTAACTCCTACCCAGAATAAATACCTGCCCTATGTGCTAGCGGTGGCGCTGTTTATGCAGATTTTAGACGCCACTATCTTGAATACCTCACTACCGCAAATGGCACAAGCGCTGGGTGAGTCGCCACTTAAGATGCAGTGGGCCGTTATTAGCTACGCTTTAACCTTGGCTATCTTTATTCCTATCAGTGGATTTTTGGCCGATAAATATGGTACGCGGCGGGTGTTTTTATACGCTATCGTTATATTCTGCGTGGGCTCTATACTGTGTGCTGCATCGCCTACCCTAGATTTTTTGATTGGTTCGCGCATTATTCAGGGTATCGGTGGCGCGATGATGACGCCGGTTGCCCGTTTGATACTGGTCAAGTCGTATCCCCGCAATAAGCTATTGACCGTCATGAATTTTGCAGTGATTCCCGCATTGGTAGCGCCGTTAGTAGGACCCGTACTCGGTGGTTATATCGTGCAATATGCCAGCTGGCAGTGGATATTTTTGATCAATGTACCCATGGGTGTTTTTGGTTTTATCATGGGCAAAAAACTGGTACCTGCTTTATTTGAAGATACCAAGCATTTAGATTGGACGGGTTTTTTATTGTTTGCGGCAGCAGCTTGCGGCTATACCCTCGCTGTTGAATTCGGCTCACAAACAGGTCGCGGGACTTATGGCTTGGTGTTAGCGTTCTTCTCGACGGCGTTGATAGGCGCCTATGTCTGGCATGCCAAACGCCGTCATGCGCCGCTCTTTCCATTGAGCCTATTTGATATTCGCACCTTTAAGATTGGGATTACGGGTAACTTATTTACGCGCTTGGGTATCAGTGCCGTACCGTTCCTATTACCACTATTACTACAAGTGGTGTTTGAATACTCACCGTCGCGTGCAGGTTGGCTACTGGCGCCTATCGCGGTTGGGGCGATTGGCATCAAGCCTTGGGTCAGTCGAATTATCCAGCGTTATAGCTACCGCACAGTACTGGTCTACAATACATTTTTTATGGGCACACTCATCATTATGTTGGCGCAGTTTAATAATGCCTCACAGTGGCTTTGGTTCATCCCTATTTTGACCGTGATGGGTGCTTGCAACTCTATGCAGTTTAGCGCGATGAACACCATTACCATCGGTGATTTAGAAGGTGTGCAAACCAGTAGCGGTAACAGTTTGATGGCCGTTAATCAGCAGCTAGCGATTAGCTTTGGTATTGCCTTTGGCGCTGCGCTACTCAACCTACTACGTGAGCGGTTTGAGCTTGATACCTTGGCTGCCTTTCAGACGACGTATTGGATACTGGGTATTTTAACCATTCTCTCAGGATTGTATTTTTTACGTCTCAAACCTGAAGATGGTCGCGGTCTGTATTAGGTCGTGCCCTAAATTCAAAAACTGAAGACACTTGATGTCATAAGACACACTCATAAGTGCTAAACAAAAAAAAGCCAGTAGAGGTTTGAACGATATCAAACCTCTACTGGCTTTTTGATTGATGAGTGACTGTTGATGAGTGACTAAGGTGCTTTGTCATCATCCATTTGCGATTGGATATAATTCTCTACACCAACGTCTTTTATCAAGTCTTCTTGAGTCTCTAGCCAGTCTTGATACTCTTCATTGCCATCTTTCAGTTTTACCACTAGCTGACGAGATACATAATCACGGTGAGTCTCGCACAGGGCAATGGTATCGGTCAGGATGTCGAACTTCTGCTTTTCTAAGCGTAGATTACAGTCAATCATTTCAGGCACATCTTCAGCGATAAACATTTTGCCATAATCTTGCAAATTCGGTAGGCCGCCTAGCAACAAAATCCGTGCAATCAGATCATCAGACCACTTCATTTCCGCTATAGACTGTTTGTAGAAGCTCTCATTCAGCGCTTCAAGCCCCCAATGACGTGCGATACGCGCATGCAAAAAATACTGGTTAATAGCGATTAATGACTGGCCAAGCACTTTATTGAGTGCACGAGTAACGTCTTTATCCCCTTTCATAATTTCTCTCCCTTTATCATTACCTAATAAGTTAAATGTCGTCTATAGCTATCAAGCCAGATGAGGGGATACCTCAGCCATTTGACTTTGTAGGTAATTTGGCAGACCAATCATATCGATAAGACGCAGCTGCTGCTCAAGCCAATGCGCATGATCTTCTTCCGTGTCTTTGAGCTGCTCGACCAACATCTCGCGCGTGACGTAATCATGCTCTTCTTCGCACAGCGCAATACCGTCTTTTAAATGCTGCTGTACTTGATACTCTAAATCAAGGTCAAGCTGTAGCATTTCAGGAACGGTGCTGCCGATATTGATACCGTCAACCTGCATTTTTGGCGTACCGCTTAACATTAGAATACGACGAATGATAGCCTGTGCATGCAAGGTCTCATCTTGCATTTCGTGGTTGATACGGTCGTATAATTTACCGTAATGCCATTCAGCATACATCTCAGAGTGAATAAAGTACTGGTCACGAGCCGCAAGCTCACCACCTAACAGAAAGTTTAAATAATCAATGACTTTTGGGCTACCTATCATCACATGCACTCCTATATTCGTCTGGCAGATTACATTCATAATAATGCATATATTAACAGTATTATCAGTAAACTGCTCAGTAAAGTTAAAAACAACAAAAATTCTTCCAAAGCAAGACATATATAGTAGCATATAGGCGCTATATGGCTTGTAACGTTATGAACTAAGAATAAGATGCTAATTGAGAATCATAATTAGCCAGCTTTTTTTTGCAGCGGCTAAAGAGGTATGTGAGTAATACAGAGAGAGTTCAGCGCGATATATACGAATGGCAATGGCCCTACCCTTTATAACTGTTCGCTAACTTTTTTAGCTGAGTTAGAAAAGGTAAGCCTGATAACATAAGCCTGGGTATTTGCAATGAAAGGCAGGTACTTGTGATGCACAAGCCTAAAAGGCACTTATCTAATAGCCGTTAGACGGCGTAAGCTAAGACATCCAGCTTGGCATGGTGTTCATCAAGGTAATCATTGACCATCGGCTCACAGCAACCACAGCACGTCGCAACATCAAGGGTATCTTTTAGACCGTCAAGGGTATCGATACCGGCAGCAATGGCGGCTTTGATTTGCTTTTCTTTTACGTCGTTACAGATACATACGTACATGTGCTGGCTCCTACGATGGTTACTATATGTCTTGCTGATGCACTTAAAGGATTAAAGAAAAGCTTTTTGAACGGATAAGTTACTTAACATTCAATACTTTATCTTGTTAGTCGTTATAATAACGATAATTATTACCATTTGCAATAGCATTAGCCTATCTGTTTATCATTAATGCACCACTAGAGAGTTTGGGTATGAATTCATGTAACTGGATATAGATAAACGTGTAACCGATTATACTTAACGGTACTAAAATGACGACGAAGTGTAATTTTGCTCATTTTTTAATCGATTTAATAAGCAACTGCTGTTATATTGAACCCCTATTAACGAAGCTCTATTGGAATTATCCTATGTCTGATAATAATTTTACGATACAACCTATCGAATTGTTTAAGGTTTTATCTGATCCGACGCGCTTAAAAATCTTCCAAATCTTATTCAAAAAAGAAGCACGCTGTGTGGGCGAATTGGTAGAAATATTGGATCAACCACAGCCAACCATCTCGCGCCATTTGAACCATTTAAAAAAACTGGGCATCTTAAGCTGTGCTCGCGATGGTACCTGGATGTGGTATGAAGTAGCCGATGATCTGCCTGACTGGTGTCAAGATATCTTGGATATCACCTATGAGCAAACCTCACTCAAAGACTTGAACCTAAATATGTCAAAACTTGCTTAGAGGCTACTCATTCAGTTAATAGTTGCTGAGTTTACTATTAACTGGACTATTACTTAGTCATTGCCCTGCCCTCTACGTTGAAGCCCATACATAATTTAAGCCATAAAAAAAGACCTACATCAGTAGGTCTTTTTTATATGCAAACGATAGTAATTGCACACCATGCTTATTCTAAAAACAGCTATAGTCTTTTGAAAATAGCCCTGTGAAAATAAGACTTAAAACAGGTGGATTATAACCCTTCTATACTAAGTCTAAGAAATCACTGACAAAGGCGTTAGCTGGATGATGTATCAACTCTTCTGAAGTACCTACTTGCTCAACATGGCCATGATTCATCACCACAATCTCATCAGACACAGCGCGGGCTTCTTCTTGATCATGGGTGACCATGATACTGGTGATACCCAGCTCATGATGAATGTCTTTTAGCCAAGTACGCAACTCCTTACGTACCTTGGCATCAAGCGCACCAAATGGCTCATCCAATAGCAACAGCTTTGGTTTTACTGCTAAGGCACGTGCCAGCGCAATACGCTGACGCTGACCGCCAGATAATTGATGCGGATAAGCATTAGCGATTTGTGGCAGCTGTACTAATTCTAGAAGCTCTGCCACTCGCTTATTGATATCCGCTTTGCTTGGTCGCTCATTCTTGGGCAATAACGTTAAGCCAAAGGCGATATTATCGGCGATGTTTTTGTGGCGAAATAGCGCATAGTGCTGAAACATAAAGCCGATATGGCGTTTTTGCACAGGCGTATGGGTGACGTCCAACTCATCAAACAATATCTGCCCCGAGTCCGAATACTCAAGCCCAGCGATGATGCGTAACAAGGTTGTTTTACCGCAGCCAGAAGGCCCTAATAACGTTGTCAATTTACCTGTAGGTACGGTGATATTGATATTGTCTAAGGCAGTAAAATTGCCAAACTTTTTATTAACGTTCCTAATCTCGATGCTCATAATAGTGTCTCTTATTATATCTTTTGTCTTATCGTAGCAGATGATTTCGATTATTGTTTTACTAGTCGCTGTTTTATCAATCACTACTTTAGCCGCTTATACGCTGTCATCTGCGCGCTTTGCTACGGTGGCATTGGCACTCACTGGTAGCTCAGGCGCGCTCGCTAGCCGTTCAGATTTGGCAAACTTGCGCTCTTGTACCTTGGTCATGACTTGTTGTATCAATAGCGTCACTAACGCCAGTGCGGCAAGTAAGCTTGATAAAGCAAAAGCGGCGGTAAAATTATAATCATTGTAAGCAATCTCAACCAAGAGCGGCATGGTATTGGTCTCACCACGTATATGACCTGAGACCACGCTCACGGCACCGAATTCACCCATTGCCCGAGCGTTGGTCAAAATCAAACCATAGAGCAATGCCCATTTGATATTGGGCAAGGTCACATGCCAAAAAGTCTGCCAACCGGTGGCACCCAAAGTAAGCGCGGCCTGCTCCTCACTATCACCTTGAGTCTGCATCAGCGGTATCAGCTCACGTGCCACAAAGGGAAAGGTCACAAATAACGTGGCTAACACAATACCCGGAACGGCATAAATAACCTGAAAGCCCATGCTCTCAAGCCAGCCACCAACAGTAGAGTTAAGACCGAATAACAAGACAAACATCAAACCGGCGACCACTGGTGACACCGAAAACGGCAAATCAAGCAAGGTCGTGACCAGCTGCTTACCTTTGAATTGATAACGCGTCACGAGCCATGCAATTGCGATACCCATCACCATGTTAATTGGCAACACGATAGCGGCGGTAATTAATGTGAGCTTAATCGCTTGCAGCGCTTCTGGATCGACCAGCGAGGCAATATACAACTGCCAGCCACCTTTAAAGGCTTCATAGAACACCGCAAATAATGGTACTACTAGCATGATAACCATGAATAAGACAGCGATGCCAATAAAGGTGCGCCGTATCCATGGGGTATCTTTGGTTGCTGGGTTGCTTTGATAGTCGTAGCTATTGGATATCTGCATCTTAGCGAGCTCCTACACGGCGCGACAGTTTCCACTGTACAATGTTGATGGTCAATAAAATCACAAATGAAATCATCAGCATAAATAACGCCACGGCAGAAGCACCTTGGATATCGAACTGCTCAAGCTTACTAATAATAATGAGTGGTAAAATTTCAGACTGCATCGGAATATTACCCGCGATAAAAATCACCGAACCATACTCGCCAGTCGCACGGGCAAACATCATGCCCGCGCCCATTAATAATGCTGGTAACAGCTCTGGCAAAATCACCTTACGAAACGTGGTTAAACGATTTGCGCCCAGTACCGCGGCCGCCTCCTCAAACTCAACCGATAGCTCAGCCAATACGGGCTGCACGGCACGAACAATAAATGGAAAGCTGACCACCACTAAAGCGAGCCAAATACCGATAGGCGTAAAAGCCACCTGAATGTCGAACTTATCAAACCATTTACCAATCAGGCCATTCGGCGCATAAAGAGTGGCCAGAGAAATCCCAGTGACAGCGGTTGGTAGTGCAAAAGGCAAATCAACCAAGGCATTGATTAAGGACTTACCCCAAAATTCATAACGCACCAGTACCCAGGCGACCAGCGTCCCAAACACCATATTGGTGAGCATGGCTAAAAACGACATCCACAAGCTTAATTTAATAGCAGCAGTTACTTGCGGCTGGGTAATGGTTTCCCAAAAGCCCGTCCAGCCCATTTGGGTTGTAGTATAGGCCATCATAGCAAACGGTAGTACCACTAATAACGACAAGCTAAAGACGGTAATGCCCATGCTCAGACCAAACCCTGGCAGCACATTGCGCTGACGCAAACGGTTCAGCCAGCCTTTTTTTGGCAAAGGTTTGCTGCTCGAAGATGGTGTTGCACTCATAGTGATGTCCTATTGCCTATCTGATGGTACTTATCGTAAAGACCACGTTTTATCAAATGTATTATTAGTCCGCTTACGGTATAAAGGACATAGCGCGGGTGCCATGTCCTTTATATGATTGGACGTTACTTTAGAACTGCTAAGCGGGTAACGACAGTACGTTTAAAAGCAAGCGTATTGGTTACTGCGGGGCATTAATCGCTAACTGATCGAATACACCACCATCGCCAAAGTAAGTACTCATGATCTCATCCCACGTACCAAAGGCATCGTTCGGGCGAAAGGTTTCAACCGGTGGTAATTTGTCACCGTTTTTATCAAGGACGCTTTTTACGCTAGGACGTAAGTAAAGGTCAGCGGCCAATTGCTGAGCAGGCTCGCTCCATAAGTAATCAAGATAAGCTTTTGCCGCGTCAGTGGTGCCTTTTTTATCAGTCACAGCTTTGACGATCGCAACAGGGCTTTCTGATTTGATAGAGTATTTAGGATAAACGATGTCAACTTGACCCGCACCAAAATCAGTGGCCGCAAGGTTGGCTTCGTTTTCAAAGGTAACTAAGACATCACCAATACCGCGCTGAACGAAGGTCGTCGTCGCTGCACGCCCGCCATTCTCATAGACTTTGACGTTTTTTAGCATGTCTTTTACGTATTTTTTCGCTGGTGCTTCTTCGTTATTAAAGGCGTGTAAGCCATAACCATAAGCCCCTAAAAATGCATAGCGACCATTACCGGTAACTTTCGGATTGGCCATTACAATCTCAAGGCCATCTTTGGTCAAGTCTTCCCAATCATTGATACCTTTTGGGTTGTCTTTACGCACCAAAAATACGATAGTACTGGTAAAGGGCACAGCGTTATCTGGGAATTTGCTTTCCCAATCTGACTCAACCAAGCCTTTTTTCTCAAGCAGCTCGATATCTGAGCCTTGATTCATGGTCGCGACATCCGCTTGCAGACCATTAGCAACCGACAGGGCTTGCTTACTTGAGCCACCATGTGACTGCTTGATTAGGATATTACTGTTTGGGTTCTCCGCTTCATAATGTTCAACGAACAGCGGGTTGTAGTCTTTATAAAAGTCGCGTGCCACATCATAAGAGACGTTTAACAGCTCGATATTTTGACCTTCTGCAGCTGGCGTGCCATCAGCATTGGCCGTCGTATCGGTCTGCTCGCTGTTGCTACAGCCCGCGAGTCCAAGTGTCAGTGCCACGCCAGCAATGCTTAGAGCACTTAGCGCTTTGTTTTTTTGTTGATAACGAGCTGCGTCAGTCATAAATACCTCAGAGATGTCTGTTTGTTATGTTGTGCAAGTATGCTAACAGCGCCATCTTATTATGTTTAATGATGAATATGTGTATGTTATTGCCAAAATGGAATAACCAAGTCATATAAATAAATTTATCAATAACTTATAAGTGGTTATCTCTTGAGGCATACCACTTTTTATGACGTCTGCCTGCTGTCGAGTGCTGGCTAGCTGTAACGATCTAATCAAATGCGGTATTACAGTTAGCCATTACTCTACCCGTGCCAACTGATCAAAACGCCCACCATCGACAAAGAATGTCTCCATAATCTGAGCCCAAGAACCGAAAACTTCGACTGGCTCAAAGGTGTCAATATCAGGCAATGTGTCTTTGTGCGCGGTCAGCACCTGCTCATTACTAGGACGCATATACATTTGTGCCATCAGCTCTTGTGCTGGCGTGTCCCATAAACCCTTAAGATAGGTATTAGCTGCCTCAGTTTTACCGCTTTTTTCGGTGACCGCGGTCACCACGGCAACAGGGTTTTTAATCACAATCGAGTAGCTCGGATAGACGATGTCGACTTTTCCTTTCGCAAACTGCTTCGCGGCCAGATGTGCTTCGTTTTCGGTAGTGACGAGCACATCGCCAAGGCCGCGCTGGGTAAAGCTGGTCGTCGCTGCCCGTGCACCATTGTCATAAGTGACAACGTTCGCCAGTAGCTTTTGGATAAAATCATTGGTTTTGGTTGGGTTCTGCGGGCTTTCGTTAAACTGATGTAGCCCATAACCATAAGCGCCCAAAAAGGCATAACGCGCCGTACCACTGGTCTTTGGATTCGGGATGACCACATCGATACCATTACGTGCCAAATCAGACCAGTCTTGAATGTTTTTTGGATTGCCGTTCCGTACCAGTAGCACCATAGTGCTGGTATAAGGCACGGCATTATTAGGTAGTGCTTGCTGCCAGTCGGCTGCGACTAAGCCTTTTTCGACCAGCAAATTCATATCGCTTTGTTGGTTTAAGGTCACCACATCAGCTTGCAAACCACTGGCAACCGACAAGGCTTGCTTGCTTGAGCCGCCATGCGACTGATTGATATTTATTTTACTGTCTGGATGCGTTGCCTGATAATCCGCACTGAATAAAGCATTGTAGTCTTTATAAAAATCGCGTGACACATCGTAAGAGACGTTAAGCAGGCTGATGTCTTTTTGCGCACTTGCGGACTTATCTGTGTCGTCTTGTGTGGCTTGCGTAGGGCTACAGCCTGCCATTAGCATTAACGCTGTCAACGCGCCGCCTATGATAAGGGTGCGAGGTTGCGCACTTTGAGACAGTGAAACGCCAGCGCTAGTGCTGATGCGCGCTGAGACTTTATTGATAGTACTATTGGTTTGCATAAATGCTCTCTGTATTTTTAAATTGCGTATTTTTTAGTTTCGATGCGACCGTTTTTATTAAAATACTTATGACGGTCTCAACTGCCATTGCTCGATGAGCTTGGCTCTCTGAACTGAATTTTTAACGTAGCTTATTGGCCAATTTATTAACTGGCTTCTGTGGATAATGAGAGACATGCTAGCAGCTTGTTTTATGAACGCTTAGTGACAAATCAGCTTATCGAGTGCTGAACTTGGCATAAGCAAGCAGTTGTATTTGTTTCATGACTAATCGAGCAGTTAATCTAAGAAATAAATGAGAACAGCTTTAACCTCTAGGGGGTTAAGAGCGTTATGCTACCGACTGTGGCATACTATACGTAGCCAACCAATCGCCTCGATCGGTCAGTACTTATGCTCCGTACTTATGCTCCGTACTTATAGTCAGCATCTGTCATCAGCCATACCTATCATTCACTTAATACCAAGGTGCCGCCCTATGATTCAATACCAACGCCGCTCAGTATTTTCTACTGTCTTAATTTGTGCCAGCACCGTTCTTATTAGCGTTACTGGCTGTAGTTATAGCGATCTCAACCAGATGGATAACACCGTGAAGAGTAAGGCTACAGCTATTGTGCAGACACCTGCGGTACAGAAAATCGTTGGTGACTATGCTTCAAACGGCTATGCGACGCGCAAGCAAGGCAGTGATTGGGTGGGCGTCATAGTGAGAGCTGATGGAGCGGCAGATATTGCCATAAAGGTGCGTGCCCGCAGCGATGTCAAAAAACCAACGTGTCAGTTTGACGCTAAGGCGACGTTGCTAGGTCAAGACGATGCACATGGTATTATTTTTCAGACCAAGATAAACAACAGCAATGACAGCATGGCGTTCTTCCAATTTAAAGAGGATACGCTGACCATTGATAGCCAAGATAAATATGCATTAAACTATTTTTGCTCAGGTGGCGGGACGCTAGCCGGAAACTATGAGAAACTTGAGGGGAATTTAGAGCTGAATTAGAATTCGATGAGGCGATAACATAAGGTAATACGTAGCTTTAAATAATCTAGCTTTAGAGCATAAAAAAGGTGTCAGATTTATCGTCTGACACCTTTTTTCATTTTTCATTTTTTAGTACTAGCTTTATTTGCTAATAAGACAAATGTTAATTATACGGCTGATGCGCCAGTAAGTTTGATCTCTGCACGCTCTTCACGAGCGATACCAGCGTAGTAATCACGCAAAATCTGCAAAACTTCTGGACGGCTAAAGTTGTCTGGCACATCCTCATCTTCTGATAAGGCTTTACGTAGCTTAGTACCTGATACCTTAACGTGTTCACTTGCATCATGCGGGCAAGTCTTGTCTGATGCCATCGCATTACAAGCATTACACCAAAAGGTCCAGCCAATTTTTAACGGCTGAGTGATAAGGTCGTCTTTACCAACATATTCAAAGATAGTCTGCGCATCAAAGGCACCGTAATAATCGCCGACACCAGCGTGGTCACGACCAACAATCAGATGGCTACAACCGTAGTTTTGACGGAATACTGCATGCAGTAGCGCCTCACGCGGACCGGCATAACGCATGTCTAGCGGATAGCCTGCTTGGATCACGGTATCAGCTCTGAAATAATTATCAATCAAGGTCTTAATGGCTTCTTGGCGTACCTCAGCTGGGATATCTCCTGGTTTTAATGCGCCGAGTAGCGAATGAATCAGTACGCCATCACAAATCTCGATCGCAATCTTGGCCAGATATTCGTGTGAGCGGTGCATAGGGTTACGCGTTTGGAAGGCGGCGACTGTTTTCCAGCCTTTGGCATCCAATATCTCGCGCGTCTCAGCTGGCGTTTTATAAATCTCTGGGTATAAGGCGGGGAACTCGCCTTCGCTTAGTACTTCGACGCGACCTGCGATGTTGACTTCGCCTTGGTTCAGGACTTGCTGCACGCCCGGATGTTCAGGATCAGTTGTGGTAAAGACTTGCTGGCACTCATGGTCTTTGTCGATATCATAAGTTTCTTCGACAGTAATGATGCCCATCACTTCCCCATCATCCGCGACCAAAGCCACTTTATCACCTTGGCTCAAAGTATCGGTCAGTGCTCTTGGAGCAGATAAAGTAATGGGGATTGGCCAAAACAAGCCAGCATTCTCACCACTTTGCAGACGCATGTTGTCAACAACGCCTTGCCAATCGGCTTGATTCATAAAGCCATTTAGCGGGGTGAAGCCACCAATACCAAGCATAATCAAATCACCACGCTCACGTGAGCTTAGCGTGATAGTCGGCAAAGTGCTGGCAAGTTCTAGAGCCTCTTCGCGTGCTTTACCTTTTAATAATAGTGGCTTTAGGGTGTCGCTACCATGAGGGGGTACTAGTTTTGAGGCTGCTTGATTGGGGACTGAAGATGTCATATTAATTTAAAACCTTAATGATGAGTGAGAAAGCTGAGTAAATGGGTTATAAATAGAATACGCATAGGCTACCGAATTTTCGTTATGAAAATTTATGCTGACTTTGGATATGGATATGACTTATAGGAATTTATGTTTTAACGCTATAGCTTATATGATGTGACGCTAAGCTAAACTAAACTGTCACTGAGCAGTTTTTAAGCTATCATATACGTCTATCATTATTGAGATTACGTCATGTACCAATATAATTATGCTGACCAAACCTTGGTAGAAGAACGAGTCGCCCAATTTCGCGACCAAACCGAACGGTTTTTGGCAGGCGAGCTGCCAGAAGAGCAATTTTTGCCGCTGCGTTTGCAGAACGGTCTTTATATCCAGCGTTATGCGCCGATGTTGCGTATTGCGGTTCCATATGGCTTGCTGGCAACCTATCAATTGCGTAAGCTCGCCGAGATTACCCGCAAATATGACAGAGGTTACGGACACTTTACCACTCGTACCAATATGCAGCTGAACTGGCCAAAACTTGAAGAAGTGCCAGATATTTTGGCGGAGCTGGCATCGGTACAGATGCATGCCATTCAGACTTCGGGCAACTGTATTCGTAATACCACCACTGACCCTTACGCCGGTATTCATAAAGAAGAGATTGCTGATCCACGTCCTTATTGTGAGATTATTCGCCAGTGGTCAACCTTTCATCCTGAGTTTGCATTTTTACCGCGCAAATTTAAGATTGCCGTCATTGGTACCGCCAATGATCGGGCAGCGACGCAGGTGCATGATATCGGACTGCATTTAAAAGCCAATGAAGAAGGCGAGCTTGGATTTGAGGTGATTGTTGGTGGCGGGCTTGGACGTACGCCAGTGATTGGCAAAACCATTAATAAATTTTTACCACGCCATCATTTACTCAGCTATTTAGATGCGATTTTGCGCGTCTATAATCTGCATGGTCGCCGCGATAATAAATTCAAAGCGCGTATCAAAATATTAGTCGAGAGCATGGGCGGTCCTGCCTTTGCTAAACTGGTCGACGCTGAATGGGAAGCACACACCAAAGATGGCTCATTAACTCTAACCGATGCCAGCTTTGACAAAGCCAGTAGTTATTTTACCGAACCTGATTATCTAAGCTTTGATGCGCTCCAAGTACAGTCGGACTTGCAGCAGCAATTAAACGCTGATAAAGACTTTGCCAATTGGTATAACCAAAATACGGTCGCCCATAAAATCGCAGGTTATCGCGCCGTGGTGATTTCGTTAAAAGCAGGGTTGGTCAATGGTAAGTACGTGCCTTCAGGTGATATCAGTGAGTCGCAAATGGACGCCCTCGCCGACCTCGCTGATGAACATAGCTTTGGTGAATTGCGTGGTACTTATCAGCAAAATCTGGTTTTCGCTGATGTACAAACCAACCGCTTATACGAGCTATGGCAACAGTTGGTTGCGCTACATTTGGCCCGTCCAAATATCAATACCCTCACCGATATGATCGTCTGCCCAGGCTGGGACTTTTGCTCGCTCGCCAATGCCACAACCCACAATATCGCTGAACAAATCGAAAAGCAATTTGATGATCTCGACTATCTTTATGATTTGGGTGAAATCCGCCTCAATATGTCTGGCTGTATGAATGCCTGTGCGCATCATCATACCGGCGATATCGGTATCCTTGGTGTCGATAAAAAAGGCGAATACTGGTATCAAATCAGCCTCGGCGGAAACTCTAGTAACGACGCCAAAATCGGCAAGATATTGGGTAAAGCGGTGCCATCTGATGATGTCGCGACGACGATACAAAAGATAGTAGACGTCTATCTAGAGCAACGCGTGGCTAATGAGAATGAGGTAGAAGGCTTTGGTGAGCTGATCAATCGTATTGGCCTTGCACCCTTTAAGGAGAAGGTCTATGGGTAATCATCATCTTTTCAATAGCGAGGCTGTGGACATCAGTCAAAACGATACTTGGCATGTACTGACGACTAACGATCTACCAGATGGTATCGCACTGACCCACATATCATTGCTCGAAATTTTACAAAAGCAAGAAAAGCTCGATGTGCTCTTACCGCTTAGCGATTTATTGGATACTAAGGGCAATATTGCTGGCGGTCTATTGCAAGAGGTGTATGAATTACTCGCTCAACATGCCAGCAATCTTGGTGTCTGGGTGACATCGAATAGCGATACGGAAGTGCTAACTCGCATACCAGAGTTTTTATTGCAGCAAGATTTAATTGTGATTAATGTGCCAGTGTTCACCGATGGACGCGGCTTTAGCTTTGCCCAGACCCTACGCCAGATCGGTTACCAAGGCGAGATTCGTATGGCTGGCAAGTTTGGGCGTGACCAAATTGCCTACCTACTACGTGCGGGCGCGGACAGTTTTATGATAAGCGAGCATGACCTACAGTCCATCTCCGACATCAGCCAAGCATTTAACGCGCTGGCTAGCAGTTATGACGGTCGCAACGCCGCCGACTTACCGATGTTTGCGGACGCCTAATTTGTATTATTTCAATTTAAATTATGACAGCAACGACCTATTTTTGTAGGCTGGGTTTTTAACCCAGCATTTTACTTTTATAAATTTTCACAGCTGGGTTAAAAACCAAGCCTACGACTACTATTAAATATTTAATTTTTTTACCATCTTTAACTTTATTCATTTAAATTATTAACCACCATTAAGGAACATATTATGAGTCAATTACACCCAGATCTAGACCTTGATCAAGCCAACCAAGCGCTACAAGGAAAATCACCAGAGCAAATCGTTGAATGGGCACTCAGTCAGGCTAAAAACCCTATCATTACCACCAACTTCCGCCCTTACGAGTCGGCTATCTTGCATTTAGTTGCCAAGCAACGTCCTGATATCACCGTATTATGGGTAGATTCTGGTTATAACACGGACGCCACTTATCGTTTTGCTAATAAAGTGATCAAAGACTTAGATCTTAATGTCGTTACCTATATCCCTAAGCAAACGGCGGCGCATCGTGATGCCACGATGAATGGCATCCCAGGGATTGATAACCCACAGCATGATGAATTTACAGAACAAGTGAAACTTGAGCCCTTCCGCCGTGCGCTAGATGAGCTAAAGCCTGACGTTTGGTTCAACGCCATTCGTAAAGATCAAACCGAATTCCGCCAAGGTCTCGATGTACTTAGCTTATCGAAAGATGGTGTATTAAAAGTCGCGCCACTATTTGACAAGAACGACGCCGATTTAGATGTATACTTGGACGAGCATAACTTACCTAACGAGCATGACTACTTTGATCCAACGAAAGTAGAAGAAAGCCGTGAGTGTGGTTTGCATACGCAGTTGTAACTTAAAAACCTAGATATAATAAAAGAAATAAAAAACCGACTCAATCGAGTCGGTTTTTTATCGTTTAAGCGTCAGTCATAATCAAATCTTTTTCTGCTAGGTTCGATAGATAGGCACTACGACTTCTATAGCGCTCTTTATTACTGGCAACTTTAGCATCAATTAAGTGAATCAATCGACTAGGTAACGTTACGTTGACTTTCTCAGTTTTACCAAGATAACGATTCACGTCAACAGCGACGACTGCCCATGTCATTCCTTCATAATCTGGATTATCGATATACTGTTCGATATCACTTGGTAATGGGATTTCCATCCCTTCTTCTGCAAGGCATTCTAAGTGACCTGTAATTGCTTCAATGGTATTTTCAAAGACATCGTTGTAACTATCGGCAGCTGAGAAACACCCTGCAATGTCAGGTACGATAATACCGTGGGCAGTATCTTTGCCGCCGCGCTCGATCGCAATTGGATATAACATAAGGTTACCTCTTGTTATCATACAGTTATTTCTATTTGTTTAAGATTTTACAAAATGGACTACACTAGTCCAGCTTGTTTTAATATGCTTTTAATCGTTCCTTTGGGAAGATCCTTTTTTGGATGCGGTATGGTTACTATGCCCAGCTTATTATCATGTTTGAAATGATGATGACTGCCTGTTACTCTTGCCAAATACCACCCATCGGCTTGTATCTCTTTTATCAATTCACGACTTTTCATAACAGCCTTTGCCCATATCGATAGTAAATTATACCCCTAGGGTTACTTAATATCAAACATATTTAGTTTATAGGCGCTATTCCCTTTCATCGCAAAAACTACCGTTATCATATCAAAAACGAATATACTAATGCCAATACACTAAGTGAGACACAAAGCCTGATACCTCATAATGGTCACATACCTTATTAAATTGAATAACTGGTGAAGATATGAACACCTTTCCACTATTTTTTAAATTAGAAGATCGCAAAGTGCTGATCGTCGGTGGCGGCGATGTGGCGCTACGTAAGGCTGACTTGCTCAGCCGCGCTGGTGCGTGTATCACTGTCCTTGCACCAAGTATCAGTGCTGAGATACAAGCTTTACTATCAGATAGCAAGCACCAACTTATCTATGATAATTATAATAAAACCTATATGACAGGCGCGCGCGTTATCATTGCCGCGACCGATGACGAGATACTTAACCATCAAGTCCACGCTGATGCCAGCGAGCTTAATATTCCGGTAAATGTGGTCGATACCCCACCTTTATGTGATTTTATTTTCCCCGCCATCGTCGACCGCAATCCTATCGTGATTGGTATCTCGTCCAATGGCAAAGCGCCGGTGCTGGCACGTCTATTACGGGCGCGGCTTGAAACTTTGATTCCGCAAGGCTATGGAAAATTGGCCAAACTAGCAGGCGACTTCCGTACTGAGGTAAAAAGCAAGATTCCAACCTTAACGGGTCGTCGGCAGTTTTGGGAGCGCGCTTTTGAAGGCAAAGTCAGCGAGTTGATGTTTGCGGGCAATGAAAGCCAAGCCGCCGCGCAACTACAAGCCGACTTGGATGAGACAGCCGCCAAAATTGAACTTGATAAAACGAGCCGCGCAGACACGCAACCATTACAAACAGAGTCTTCGTCTGTATCAACCACCGCTACAATAGATCAGCCACAACACCCGGCTGCAGCGCCTGAGCAAACGCCTGTCGGTGAAGTGTACATCGTCGGTGCAGGCCCCGGTGATCCAGAGCTGCTCACGTTTAAAGCGCTGCGCTTAATGCAGCAAGCCGATATTGTCTACTACGATGCGCTAGTATCACCGCAAGTATTGGACTTATGCCGCCGTGATGCTGATAAAGTATTTGTCGGTAAAAAACGCAGCAATCATGCTGTCGCTCAGCTTGGTATCAATGAGCTGTTGGTCAATAGTGCAAAAGAAGGTCGCCGTGTAGTACGTTTAAAAGGTGGCGATCCCTTTATCTTTGGACGTGGCGGCGAAGAGATTGAAAGCCTACGTGCGCACGGCGTACCTTATCAAGTCGTTCCCGGTATCACCGCTGCTAACGCCGCTGCCAGTTATGCAGGTATTCCGCTCACTCACCGTGACCATTCACAATCCGTGCGTTTTGTCACTGGCTTCTTAAAGGCTGGCGCGCCCAATAGCAACTTTAAGAGCTTTTTAAATACTGACGAAACCGTGGTGTTCTATATGGGTCTGCATTCGCTGGCGCGTTTGACTGAAGGCTTGATTGATGCTGGTCGTCGTGCCGATACGCCAATCGCTATCATCTCTAATGCCAGTATGCCAAACCAGCAAGTATTGACTGGTACGCTTGCTAATATCGTTGAATTACAAGAACAAAATCAGCTACCCACGCCAGCTTTACTCATTATGGGTGATGTCGTCGCGCTACATCACGATTTGGCTTGGTATAACCTGCAAAATAAGCAGCATAATCGAAACACCCGTGACACCGCAAACAATTGGTTGCGTGGCGGTACAGCTGCTACACCAAAAGAAGGACATACTGATGCTAACCAGCAGGCCCATGCATTATCAATGGTGGCTAATTTGGCAGCGGCTGATAATGGTTTGGAACAGTTGGTAATTAATTAGTTTATATCTATGCTCAGTAGTATAAATTTATATCTAGATTGCTAAAAAAAGAATCATTGAGCTTCGGCCTAATGGTTCTTTTTTATTCCAAATAGGTACTAAATACTAAATACTAAATAGCTACTAAGCCAATGCTTACTTTAAACCAGACACTAACAGAGAAAACCAAAGCAAATCTTGCTAGAATGACTACTTTCTACTAAATATCCTAAAGCTCAACTATGTCCACACTTGCCGATACCAAGTCTATGCCTATGAAACCTTTAACAGTCCTCCACACTTCAGATTGGCATTTAGGACGCAGGCTTTATGGTCGTATGCGTTATGATGAATTTGAAGCGTTTTTAAGTTGGCTACAAGATACCATTAGCGCGCAAAAAGTCGATGTCCTTATCGTCGCCGGTGATATCTTTGATACCATGACGCCGAGTAACAGAGCGCAGGCGCTATATTATGAATTTTTGGGCAAAGTTTCAAAATCATGTTGCCAGCATATCGTTATCGTCGCGGGCAACCATGACTCCCCTACTTTTTTGGACGCACCAAGCAATGTCTTAAAATTCTTAAACGTTCATGTCATTGGCACCGCTTGTGAAGACTTAAAAGATGAGGTCTTGGTGTTAGACGATGCAGACGGTACACCGCATTGCATCATCGCCGCAATCCCTTATCTGCGTGACCGTGATGTCCGTAGCAGCAGCGCTGGCGAGTCCGCGGATAGTAAAGATGCCAATGTCATCAAAGGCATTCGTGCCCATTATGATGAAGTCGCCAGCATTGCTAAAGCGAAGCAAACAGAGCAAACAGAATTAGCCGAAGCAAACCAGCGTCACATTCCTATCATCGCTACAGGGCATCTATTCGCAGCGGGTGGCACCACTACTGAAGACGATGGTGTGCGTGAGCTTTATGTCGGCTCACTCGGCAAAATCTCTGCTGATATGTTCGATGAAGGCTTTGATTATGTGGCACTTGGGCATTTGCACGTACCGCAGCGCGTCGGCGGCTGTGAGCATATCCGCTATTCAGGCTCGCCTATTGCGATGGGCTTTGGTGAGGCCAAGCAACAAAAGCAAGTATTGCTGGTACAGTTTGGCGCAGTAGAAAATGATTTTAGCAATCAAAAAGCAGCGTCAAATAGTACATCTGAAAGCAATATGCCTAAGCTTACTAATACAGTGACTAAGATTGAACAATCGGTAGAAAAAGCCGCTAAAAAAGTAGCAAGTCGGTCAACTGGTTTTATAGATGACTTGTTTGACTTTGATGACTCAGTAGAAAGTGATGTAAAGGAAGAAAGCACGGTTGAAGAAGGTTTAACTCAAACAGGTGCTAAGTTAGCATATCAACTGCTGCATGATGATGAGTCACGTCAGATGCAAGTGGTTTCCCTACCCATTCCAAAATTCCAAAAATTGGCGCAAATCTCAGGTGATCTGGAGTCTATTAATAAGACTATCGATAAAACCATTCAAGCTCTTGATGCAACAGAATCTGTTTGGCTTGAAATTATTTATACGGGTGATGACGTGGTCAGTGAGTTGCGTGAGCATATTCAGGCGATGGTAGATGGTTTGCCGTGTGAAGTATTAAAAATTAAAAACACGCGCACCTATAATAAAGTTTTGAACCAACAGCAAATCTCTGAGACCCTACAAGATTTAAATGAGGAAGAAGTATTTGAGCGCTGCTTAATTGCTCACAATATTCCTGATGAGCAAAAATCATCCTTACGTGACGCCTATGATCAAATTGTTTATAACCTGCGTCATGAAGATACTCAGGCCGAATAATAGCAGCGCATTTTGGATGCCAGCCAACAACTTCTTCACTTTTCATCACTGTTCTCTTTATAACTGTTCTATATAAAAATAAGACCTACCCATGCGACTGATTGAACTACGACTTAAAAACTTAAACTCCCTAAAAGGCGAATGGCACATTGATTTTAGTGATCCGGCTTTTCTGAATGAAGGGATTTTTGCCATTACTGGGCAGACGGGCGCTGGCAAGACCACCATCTTGGATGCGATTTGCTTAGCACTATATAGTCAAACGCCAAGATTGGGTGATATTACCGGCTCAACGAACGAAATCATGACCCAAGGTACGGGGGAATGCTCGGCAGAAGTCATCATCGAGATAGATTCCAAACGCTATCAATGCTACTGGTACCAGCATCGCGCCCACAAAAAAGCCAAAGGTAACTTATTACCGATTAGACATGAGATTAGTGAGGTTAAAACCGGCAAGATTTTAGAAGAGAAAAAATCTAAGACATCAGCCTACATTCAAGACCTTATCGGCATGGATTTTAATCAATTTACCCGCTCCATCATGCTCGCACAGGGCAGTTTTGCCGCGTTTTTAAAGTCAGATATTGGCGATAGAGCCGCCATTTTAGAGAAAATAACCGGTACTGCTATCTATGCCAAGATATCGTTAAACGTCCATGAAAAGAAACGCTTTGAGGAAGACGTGCTTGGTAAGCTACAAGCGGGCGTTAGTAGCCTATCGTTATTAAGTTTTGAAGATGAAAAGTTACTGGTAGCAGAGCTACAGACCCTTAATCAACAGCAAAGCAAGCAGCGACAAACTTTCAAAACCCTGAGCGAGCAGCTGCAGTGGCTGGATAATGTACAGCAGCTACAGCAAAATATATTAACTTATCAAAATGATTTTGCAGCGGCACAGCAGGCTCAGCAAGCCTTTACTCCAGAAGCGCAGCGCCTAGATATTGCTAATAAAGCCTTGGAGATTGATAGTCAATTTCGAGAGCTTAGCTATAGCCGAGAGTCGGTCAAGAGGTTGGGTTTCGAGCAGCAAGATTTGCTTAATAAGATTCCAACACAGCAAGCAGCGCTGGCACAAGCCACGACCCATTTAAACAATATCAATACCATTGAAAAGCAAGCCACGGACAATCTGCAGACCACCTTACCTATCATTGCAAAAACGCGCGAGTTGGATGCTGAAATAAAACAGCAATCCCATTCTTTGGCAGATGACAATCAACGTAAAGACGTCTTAGTCAATAATACGCAACGATTACGCCAAGAAATAGCCAGCCACAAACAAACAGAACAAGAGACCAAAGCTCAGCTTAGCAGTATAGAAAAATATTTTAGCGATTATGAAGAGCTAAACGATCTCGATACAGATATGGCGACCTTTGATAGCAGCTGTCGCCGATTAGTGGTGCTGCTGGAAGATAATGTCAGCTTAGCGGCGGATAAACTTGCGCATGACAACCAATCAAGCAAGCTACAAGCTCATTTCGATAAGCTCTCTAAGCAGCAAGATGCTGATAAGTTGTTAATAACTGAGCAACGCGAGCAATTGGTCAGCGTACAACAGCAGCAAGCAATACTCATCGAAAAACAGTCGCTTGCGAGTATGCGCTTCGAGCAAGAGCAAGTGGATCAGATCAACAATCATATTGCGCAAGCCAGCTTTAAATTACAGCAGATGTCTGAACTTGCTCGCCAAATCAAAAAGACTAACCTCTCGCTACCTACGCTAAACGAGGAATTAACGACCTTAGAAGAACTCATTGCTAGTCGTCAGTCAGATATTCAAGATGCTAAGCTCAAGAGGCAAGAAAAGCAAGAACATCTGAATTTACTACAAAAGGTCGCTAAGCTTGAAGACTACATAGCAGAGCTAGAAGATGGGTCGCCCTGCCCGTTATGCGGCGCGCATGAGCATCCTTATGGTAAGCATCATCCGTTATTAGACAGTAATAATATCGATGACAATGCCAAGCAAAACCAGTCGTCCACAATAAAACAGACTAAGACGCAACAAACTCAGCAGCAAATAGCTGAACTAGAAACCATTATTGATAACCTTGAGCAGGCTTTATCAACATACAATATCGAATGTGCTACAAAGAAAGAAACGCTTAACAACCAGCAACAACAGCTAGCCCCACTACAGCAGAAATCCGAAATATTATATGGCGATATTCAGTCTTACCTATCTTCACTATTTGAGACTAAGAACGATTACTCTGAAGCAATCGCAGCAATTATCAATCCTCTTACTCAGATAAACGATGATATTAATGCGACCATCACGAATATAGATCATAGCTTATCCTTATTAGACACCGCCAAACATGATCTGACTGAACATAAACAGTCTCTTAAAATTATAGTGGTCGAATATGACAACTTAACTGAGAGTGCGGCAAAGCTCAGTACTGCCATCGAAACCGACGAAAAACAGCAACAAACAGTTAGTCACGATATTAATAATCTAACAACTGACATCAAGCTTAACTCACAAAAGATTGATGGGATAAAAGATAAGATTGCCGCTAATTTCTCGGAGTTGGCACCCCTGATGACCACCGTTTCATCTCTAACGCATAAATACCCAGCGGATAAATATAAAGAACACTTAAACTCAACTATATCGCTCAATGCGGCAGACTTATCTAATGCACTTAAGCAATTGGGTAATAGTTTTGATGAGCAAACGGTAATAGACAGCGCAGATTATGACCGTCATATTGAAAAACTGCGTCAACAGCGCAGCGCTTTAAACCAGTTAAAACGACAATTTAATGAGCAGAAAGACCGTCAGCAGCAGCTAACCAATAGCTTAAGCAGTTTGACTGCACAGATTGAAACTAAGCAAATACAGCTGAGCAATGATGACACAGCACTCAAAGAGCTAGAATGCTTAATTGCTCATAAGACCAATGCTATCGAACAATTAAAGCAAGATAGAAAAGAGATTTTTGCAGATAAAAATACAGACAATGAAGAAAATCAATTACGCCGTGCGGTTGATGAGGCTAAAGCCAAGCAAGTAGTAGCACAAAGGCAGCTAGACACTGTACAGCAGACTCTAGAGCAATTAACAGCTAGAGAACAACAGCTAGACACAGAGCTACAGGCGGCGATGTCTATACTGAATACGCAGCAAAGCGGATTTACTAACTTGCTCGCAGAATCACAGTTCGTAGATGAAGCTGCTTTTGTGAGTGCCCGCCTGCCTAAAGAAGAGCGTGAGTCACTACAGACACGTAAATTAGCGATTGATAATGCATTGCATCAAGCTAAATTACAGTTGGATAGCACCCAGCAAGCGTTAGAGCAAAAACTTGCCAATCCTATGACGGATGAAGACCGAGAAATACTTGCTGGCCAGCACCATCAAATACAAATAGATATTGATGAGTTAAGTCAAAAAATCGGTGCGATTGACCAAAAACTTAAGGATAACGACAGTCAAAAAGGCCAACAAGCGGCACAGCTCATTGCTATCAATGAGCAAAAACAAAAACTACAAGTTTGGCAACAGCTACATACGCTCATTGGTTCCGCTGATGGCAAGAAATACCGTACCTTTGCCCAAGGCTTAACGTTTGAGGTCATGATTAGCCATGCCAATACTCAGCTACAAAAAATGAGTGACCGTTATTTGCTCATTCATGATGACAGCAATCCCCTTGAGCTTAATGTCATCGATAACTATCAAGGCGGCGATATTCGCAGTACCAAAAATCTCTCCGGCGGTGAAGGCTTTATTATCAGCTTGGCATTAGCGCTCGGACTATCACAAATGGCCAGTCACAACATCCGCGTCGACTCGCTATTTTTGGACGAAGGTTTTGGCACGCTTGATGAAGAGTCACTCGATATTGCGCTCGATACCTTAACCAGTTTGCAGCAAGAAGGTAAACTTATTGGCATTATCTCGCATGTACAGGCGTTAAAGGACCGTATCTTAACCCAAATCAAGGTTGAAAAACTCTCTGGCGGCTTTAGCCAAATCAGCGGTCAAGGCTGTCGCCGAGTTACCAATGTTACCGACGAAAAAGCCTCGTAAATTAAGACAGCAGTTAAGGAAGTTAATAAAAATTATGACAATAAGGCAATAAAAAACCACCGTCAATTAATAACGGTGGTTTTTTTGAAAAGACGTTTATCTTGTTATTTATTTCATGACTCTTTACTTAGTCACTTGCTCACTTTCACTCATTTAGTCACTAGGCCGCTCAGCTCACTCATAAGGACAGAGAGCGTTGACAAGCTAATAGCACTTTCATCATTGCTATCGAGCTTATGCATCTCCGTCGTTACCCCTTCAAGATGGTCTTTATGACGCGCTTTCCATTCGCTAAATGCCTGCTGTGCATCTGGCTTGGACAATATGGCGTCCATTAACAGACGCAGACTACGTGACAGCTCATTCACTAAGGCATGACGGGCACGGCGATCCCAATAGTCTTGCTGTGGTAAGTTGGCGATATTATCCATCATCCAATCTAGCTGCAAGACATGGTAGGCCTCGAAGTATAAGGTCGCAATCTCATCGACAGGACGCTCATATTGCTCGGCAAGGCGCGCTGCATCTAACGCATCAACATGATAAGGCAGCATAGCAAACAAGGTAGCATCCGTATCGGATAGCTCTTTTTCCACCAAGCTATGGGTGTCTGCCTCTAAGTACTCGGAAAATTGCTGCTCAATAAAACCGCCTGATTTGGTTAGTTTCTCAACACTTTCACTAAAGCGGCTAATCATATCTGCCACTTGCAAGTTTTGCCCAAAGGCATTGATGAACCACACCACACCGCGCTCGAGAGCATCACGTAGACGCAGCTCGAGGTTCAATAACAGCGTCGCATCGACTTTATTATCTAACGACTCAAGCGTGTTCCAAGCTTTTGCCACATTGAAGACATCACGGCTAATCGCATAACCACGAATAATAGTCGCTAGAGACTGATCGGTTTCTTCATAGAGACGGAACAGTGCCTCGATACCCAAACGGTTGACCACACTATTGGTCAGATAGGTACTGATAATCTCACGATGCAGACGATGTTCAGTCATCTCATCAAAGAAACGCGTAGCCAGCTCGTCTGGGAAGTACTTACGCAGCTCATTGATAAAGTATGGATCATCTGGCAAGTCCGATAGCAACAAGTTGTCATAAACCCACATTTTGCCATAGGCCATGACCACCGCCAGTTCAGGATTGGTCAGACCGGTATCCGCTTTTTGACGTTTGGCGATCTCTTCGTCTGCTGGCAAGTATTCAATGGCACGATCAAGACGACCTTCGCTTTCTAGCATTTGGATAAAACGCTGGTGATCGCTTAGGTTAGCAGCGGCGCGGATATGGCTAAGCTCAATTGCTTGTGGTTGTAGATAGTTTTGGCGCAACACCAGCTCTGCAACAGTATCGGTCATACTTTCTAGCAGCTCGTTACGCTGCTTCAGGGTCATGTCACCTTGCTCAACGACTTTGCCGAGTAAGATTTTGATATTGACTTCATGATCTGAGCAGTTCACGCCGCCTGAGTTATCGATGGCATCGGTATAAATACGTCCGCCCGTCTGTGCGTATTCAATACGCCCTTGCTGGGTAAAGCCCAAGTTCCCCCCTTCACCGACGACGGCTGTACGCAGCTCGTTACCATTGACGCGGACTGCATCATTGGCACGGTCACCGACATCAGCATGGCTTTCATTTTCACTTTTCACGTAAGTACCGATACCACCGTTCCAGATGAGATCCACTGGCGACTTCATTAGTGCACTAATAAGCTCATTAGGGGCCAAGTTGTCTTCGCTAATATCGAAAATCTCTTTCATCTCAGCGCTAATAGCGATGCTTTTGTCCGTGCGTGAGAACACCCCACCACCTTGACTAATGAGCGACTTTTCGTAATCGTCCCACGTCGAGCGCGGCGTTTCATACAAGCGTTCCCGCTCGGCATAAGACGCAGCAGTATCTGGATTGGGATCGATAAAGATGTGAAGATGGTTAAAGGCTGCGACCAGCTTGGTATGGGTCGATCTCAGCATACCATTACCAAATACATCACCACTCATGTCACCAATACCGACGACAGTAAAGTCATCACGGTTTTGAATGTCCATACCGCGCATACGGAAGTGACGTTTGACTGACTCCCAACCACCGCGGGCTGTGATACCCATGGCCTTATGGTCATAACCGACCGAGCCACCGGAGGCAAAGGCGTCATCAAGCCAAAAGTTGTATTCAGCAGCTAAGGCATTGGCTATATCGGAGAAGCTTGCCGTGCCTTTATCAGCGGCAACGACCAAATACGGGTCGTCTTCGTCATGACGCACGGTATCGGCTGGCGGGACAATTTTTCCATCAACGATATTGTCAGTGATATCGAGCATACCGCGTAGGAATGTCTGATAACAAGCAATCCCTTCAGCTTGGAACGCTTCGCGACCATCTGCCATCGACTTGGTCTTAACGATAAAGCCGCCTTTTGAGCCAACCGGCACGATAACTGCGTTTTTGACCATTTGCGCTTTGACCAGACCCAGTACTTCAGTACGGAAATCTTCCATACGATCTGACCAGCGCAGACCACCACGGGCAACTTTACCACCGCGTAGATGCACGGCTTCAACGCGTGGTGAATAGACAAATATCTCAAACATCGGCTTCGGTTTTGGCAAGTTTGGAATATCTGCAGCTAAGAACTTAAACGACAGACGGTCTTTACGTGCGCCTTCACTATCCGTTTGATAGAAGTTGGTACGCACCATGGCATTGATTAGGTCTAAATACCAACGCAAGATACGATCTTCATCCAAGCTATCAACGTCTATCAAGGCGGCGGTGATTTGCTCTTGAATTTTCGTGGTTTTTTCTGTGCGCGCCTCTTCACTATACTTAGGATTCATGCGTGCATCGAACAAGCTGCTTAGTGCCACGCTAATGTCGTTGTTTTTTACCACCGTTTGCTGAATATAAGCACTAGAGAATGGCGCGCGTGCTTGCATCATATAGCGGGACAAGGCACGGAGTACGACCACATCATAAGTGTCTAGTTTGGTGATTAATACCAGCTCGTTCAAGGAATCACTCTCAACGCGTCCCGCCCAAATCTGCTTGAGACTGTCTTCAAATTGATTACGCACCACTTGCATATCAACCGTATCGACATGCTCCAAGGTCAGTTCATACTCTTGCATCCAGATAGGCTGCTCTGGTAAGTCAAACTCATAGGTTTGCGCAGAAATCACTGAAACACCAAAGTTCTCTAATATTGGCAAGACTTTGGACAAAATAACGGGTTGCTCACGTCCATACAGCTTAAGATGCAGCTGATTGCTTGCGTCACCGGTTGACTGATATAGGTGCCAAATCATTGGCTGCTCATCGGTCAATCCTGATAAGCGTTTAACATCTTCGACAGCCGTACGGGTATCAAAGTGCTCTTGGTAAGCGGCAGGTATGTAGTTGAAGAAACGACGATTAAGTGCATTGGCTTGTTGCTCACCGACATTGTCGAGTAACATTTTTTGATAGTGGTCGCCCCATGATTGCATGAGTGCCGACAGCTTTTCTTCTAAAGCGGCTGTATTCACATCATTAACTTGACCGGGCACAGTACGTACGTGGACATGCACACGAGCGTGGGCAGATTCATTAAATTCAGTGGTAAAGCCAGATGACGTGCCACCATACGCGTCTTTCAAGACATTTTGCACTTTGATGCGCAGTTCAGTGTTGAATTTATCGCGGGGAATATAGACCAAGCAAGAAACAAAACGCTGATAATGGTCGATACGACTGAATAAGCGCAGGCTCTTTTTGTCTTGTAATTGACTGATACCAGAGACAATCGGATAAAGCTCTTCGACGCTGGCTTGAAACAAATCATCACGCGGTAAAGTATTAATGACGTGCATCATCTTATGATGTGCATGACCATCACGCGGTAAGTCTGCCATTGCCATGATTTTATTGGCTTTTTCACGCAGTAATGGTATCTGTTGGACAGTAAGTTGATAAGCTTGCGACGTCAGTAAACCAATAAATCGATATTCACCGACCAGTTTGCCATTGTCATCAAACTTATGAATACCTAAGAAGTCCATATATACAGAACGATGTATAGGTGAGACACGGCTCGATTTGGATAACATCAATACTCGCGGCTCGGTCAACAGCTGCTTTAACACTTTTGGCAATTGGCTAAAGCTTTCTGACAAAGTGTCTTCTGCGGCACCGCGTAGCAAACCAAGACCGCTATTGCCAATGGCAAATAAATCCAAATCTGCGTTCTTAGAATTGGTAGCGTCGCTGTTGACATCCATCATGCTATCGCCTTCTAAGCGATATTCACGGTAGCCTAAGAAGATAAAATGATCGTCCAATATCCAATCTAAGAACGCTTGAATCTCTTGCTGCGAATAGAATACTTCTGGCAATGGTTTTTTTGACAGCTCCGACTGGATGTCCGTTAGCTTCTCGCGCATTTGTTTCCAGTCACCAACGACGGTATCGAGCGTATCCACTTTTGCCAACAACAGTTGCTGTAATGCGGCCAACTCTTCGTTGTCTTGATAGGCAATTTCACAATGAATCATAGATAAGTGCGACGTCGCGCTTTCATGAGCACCTTCAATATGAGCAATGTTGCCGTCATCATCGCGTTCAACACTGATAATAATGTTATAAGTGCGATGCACGTCGATACCTTGAGCCTCAAGACTCATCAAAATAGTATCTACTAAAAATGGTCTGTCGTACGCCACTATTTGTATGACCGTGTGCGAGCTGTGGAAATGCTGCTCTTCTGCTTTTGGGTTCAAAATAGCGAGTTGCGGTTGTTTACCATCATAAGACTTGAGTAGCGTAAAATGATGGAGCGCCATGCCTGCTAAGTCAGTATTGCTGATAGCCTCTGCCGTCTCTTGATGCAGGGGCTGATAATAACTATGAATAAAATGATCAAATAGTGATTTGTCATTTTGTACATAATTGGTGGCAATATCGCTTATCTGGCTGATGCGCTCTTTTGCGATACTTAGGGAGTTTGGCATGTCCTTTGTCCTTTTTATAGGTTTAGTATTTCAAGTGCTTTTCTTTTCAAGTGCTTTTCTTTGTTAGCACTTAGTTGGTTTCTACTTATTAATCAGTATTAATTATTAGCAAGGTCTGAATGTAATGAATCACCAATATCAGATAGCAGTACATCCATTAACGAGCTTCTAATAAACCATATCGTTCTCTTTGGCATCCTCTGTTGTTTTTTATTGCCTAATGTTTATAAGAGCAAACGGCTGGCTAGATTTAATACCATTAATATATTGAAGTGTAACGCACCTAGTCGCATAGCTAAAGCGTACAACATCATTTCATGAATCAGCAACATGCCGATAACCTTTGCTAATGAGACAACACACCTTAATTATTGATGAATAACGGCTGGCAGGTGGATACTCATGGCAATCAAGGCACTTTTTTTGTTAGAATACGGCTATCTCTCAGAGTGTATGACTAACTCATTATTAACTTTAATGCTAAGGGCAAGACGTATGATGAATATTTTGGTGATTGGCTCAGGTGGTCGTGAACACGCGCTAGCATGGCAATGTGCAAAAGATAACAACGTCCAACACGTCTACGTCGCCCCAGGTAATGCTGGTACTGCCCTTGAACCCAAATGCCAAAACGTTGTTCTCGAGTCTACAGGTAGCGGAACTGATGAACACAATGCTGTCATTGAGTTTTGCCAAAACAACGCCATCGATATGGTCATCGTTGGACCAGAAGCCCCATTGGTGACGGGTATCATCGATGCCTGCCGTGCTGCTGGTATTAAGGCGTGGGGCCCAACGGCATATTGTGCGCAGTTAGAAGGCTCAAAAACCTTTGCCAAAGAATTTATGGCACAGAACAATATTCCGACGGCAGCTTATCAAGGGTTCACAGATACTGACGCTGCCAAAGCTTATATTGATGAGCAAGGCGCGCCCATTGTTATTAAAGCGGATGGTCTGGCTGCTGGTAAAGGCGTCATCGTCGCGGAGACTATCGAACAAGCATATGAAGCAATCGATGATATGCTGGCCGACAATAAGTTTGGCGATGCAGGCAGCCGTGTGGTGATCGAGCAGTTCTTGCAAGGGGAAGAAGCCAGCTTTATCTGTATGATTGATGGTGACAATATATTACCGATGGCGACTAGCCAAGATCATAAACGTGCTTTTGAAGGCGATACAGGTCCCAACACTGGCGGCATGGGTGCTTACTCTCCTGCGCCAGTTGTCACCCAAGATGTCCACGACAAGGTCATGGCACAAGTTATTCAACCAGTGGTCGATGCGATGAATGAGGCCGGTCATCCTTATACTGGATTTTTATATGCAGGACTCATGATTAATGACGCAGGTGACCCTTATGTCATCGAATTCAACTGCCGCTTCGGTGATCCAGAGACACAGCCAATTTTGATGCGCTTGCAATCGTCGATGGTAGATTTGGTCGCTCAAGGGCTGGCAGGCCAGTTACCAAGTGATGCTCAATGGGATACGCGCTCTGCCCTTGGTATCGTTGTTGCCTCAAAAGGCTATCCTGAAACTTCTTCGAAAGGTGATGTGATTGCTGGCTTGCCTGAGCTGGATGCTAACAATAATAGCGCAGTTAAGGTCTTTCACGCAGGCACGGCATTTTCGGATGATAACAATGCTAATGCGCACAACGTTAATGCAGAAATCATCACCAACGGCGGGCGAGTATTATGTGTGACGGCGTTAGCAGATAGTATTGCAGACGCTCAGCAAGCAGCACTGGCAGTGACAGGTGCGATTAGTTTTGATGGGGCACAGTATCGCCGCGATATTGGTCATCATGCCATTGCCCGCGAACAGGCGTAATTCATCATCAGCCATTTAGCAATATTGGATAATTCACTTATCTGGCACGTTTAAACCATCGTTGACGTTATGTATTGTATTGAGTGCCATGTTCTCTAAGTGAGTTATGATTCGACCTAGTACTATACTAGGTCGTATTTTTTGCTACCTTATTAGGGCGTATCATCATTTAGATTAATACGTTAGCTTACAAACTAACTGCTAGCGGTCGGCTAAGGCTTATAAACCCCTGCCCCTTTATATGATACAATTTTGTACCCGTTTGTACCTGCGCGTCGCATCTCTCTTGTATTGTCGGTTTCAAACCCGCACATCAATACCAACCGGATGAATGATTATATTTATGGCAAATGATACGTCTAAACCTTCTAATAATAAGCAATCAATTGACAATCTAAAAACCTCAGGGTTTGAACGTCGAATGTCGATTGCCAAAACTTCTCTAAACATTGGTCGTCGTTGGGCAGGTAACAGCGTGTCTGGTATGTTTTTGAATAAAGAAGCGCGCACGGCACGTAACCAAGCTTTTATGGAAGCGCAGGCAAATTATGTCGCAGAAGAGCTGGGCAAACTAAAAGGCTCCGTGGTCAAAATCGGTCAGATGCTGGCTATTTACGGTGAGCATGTATTGCCACCTGAGATAACGCGCGCACTACAAACACTCAATGATGATACCGCTACCCTGTCATGGCCAACCATCGAGCAGACCTTGCGTCAATTATTAGGCGATAGACTCAGCGAGCTCGACGTCGATACTATTCCGATCGGTACGGCTTCTCTCGCCCAAGTTCATCGCGCCACGGTATTAGCCACTGGTGAGCAAGTGGTGTTAAAAATTCAATATCCAGGGGTAGCAGATGCCATCAATTCTGATCTTGCCTTGTTTAAGCGTTTGCTAAAAGTCAGTAATATTGTCCCGCAAACGCGCTCGCTCGATGCATGGTTTGAAGAGATACGTGACCTACTTCATCATGAAGTCGATTATGAGGCAGAAGCTGCAACTACTGAGCGTTTTTATGAGCGGCTGATAGATGATCCGCGCTATGCTGTGCCCAAAATTAATCGCGCTTATTCAAGCAAACGCCTATTGTGTATGTCTTACGAGCCCGGCATTAGCGTCGTCTCGGAAGCACTGCAGCTTTTACCGCACGAACGTCGCAATGCCATTGGTCAGTCGGCAATAGAGATCATGATGCAAGAGATTTTTGTTTGGGGCGAGATGCAAACAGACCCAAATTTTGGTAATTATCTCGTTCGTGTCAGCGACAATGACCACGAGGTCGATAAGTTAGTATTATTGGATTTTGGGGCGATTCGTCAGTTTGATAATACTCTTTTGACAATTGCTCATGGCTTACTAAAAGCTGGCTACCGTCACGACCATCAGGCAATGATGCAAGCCATGACTGGTTATGATTTTTTTGACACGATGAGTGAAAAAGTTTGTTCCGATATCGCCTCTTTGTTCCTCTTGGCAACTGAGCCTTTTAGCGATCCAGCGACCAATCCTGATATTCCTACTGAGTGTTTGGATGAACAAAATCGCTATATCTGGGCAAATAGTAAACTACACTCACGCCTTTCCTCTGCTGCGACGCGCGCTATGCAGTCTTTTGAATTTAATCTGCCGCCAAAAGAATTTATGTTCATTAGCCGTAAGTTTATCGGCGCCTATACCCTTCTAACGGTTTTAGATGCTTATACGGATTCTAATAAACTTGTGAAGCCTTATCTGTAATATGAAATGAGTGTAATTTTTGAACTGCCTTTTAGGGGCAGTTTTTTGTTTTGCAATTTTATTTGCTTAGGCTATTTTATATGTAACAACTGTCTTATTTATACGGAAGCTAATCCTTATTAGGTTTATTTTTCGCTTAGGCTATTTTTTAATGTCCATTTCGCTAACTTGCTAATCATCAAACCTTGTTTTATAGCCTTTTGGCTTATGCATAGTCAACTCCCAACATGTTTCTCCACGCGCTAAGTACTTTACCTCAAAGTGGGTACGCTCGCTGTCTATCGGCACATGATAACGCTTGTTTGGTAAGCACCATACCGTGCAAGCTTGTTGCTCTGCAGTATCCATATACGCTTCGATATTCGTCGCTAATACTACCTCTCCTCCTACTTGTAGTCGCGATAATAAAAACTCAAAAAACGGCATATTCAGCCATTGCTGGTTGGGATTGTGCTGCTCTGGGTTAGGGTATAATATAAAAATTTTGGCGATACTACTGGCCGCGACGGCATGTACGATCCAGGCGATGGCATCCGCATGAATGGCGTTTAAGTTGGATAAATTCTGCTGTGTTGCAATCTTAGCAAAGGCTTCAAACTTATTACGGGTACGCTCAATGGCAATCAGTTGCTTATCAGGATTTTGTGTGGCAAAACTGAGCGCGTGCTTGCCCTTCCCGGCACCAATCTCTAACAATAAAGGGGCGTTGTCTTGGTTTTCGCTGATTATCTTTGGAACAATAAAGTCGCGCGGCGCTGACAGTTTGTGTGGTTGAAAGGCACGATTTTTCTGATGGGAAAGCGTTGCTTGTTGCGTCATAGTAGGATTTCGTCCTGTAAGCGATAGTCTTTAGTAGGCTATCAATTTGATTATTAAACTATTACTGATTTAGTTGTAATGTCTATTTTATAAAAACTCTGTTAAGCACTACAGCATATGCTTTAGGTGTATTCTTTATTCGCTTTGTTTAGGCTGGTTTGACATAGAAAGCTATTTGCCTTTTGTCATTCTTTAGCCTCATGCTATTATACCGACTCCCATTCGCTGAGCATACTTTTCCTACTACCTATGAGGATGACCTCACTTATTATGACTGATACTGCCAACACTGTGCCCAAAACTTACCCTTGTCCATGCTGCGGCACTCAGACCGCATGGCAAGACAATAAATATAAGCCTTTTTGTAGTGACCGCTGCAAGCTTATTGACTTAGGTGCTTGGGCCAACGAAGAGTACACCCTACCGGCCGAGTCGACTCCATTTTCGGATGAGCTATAATCAATCCGTCTAATCACTTTATAACGTTATCACCGCAAGGATATTTTGTATGTCAGCTACTTACCTGATGCCCACTTATAATCGTCAGCCGATCAGCTTTACTCGTGGTTCAGGCAGCTGGCTGTATACCAAAGATAATACGCCTTACTTAGATGCCCTGACGGGTATTGCTGTTTGTGGCTTGGGGCATTGCCACCCTCAAATCACCGATGCCATTCAACAACAAGCTGCTACCTTGGTGCATACGAGCAATTTATTCGGTATCGATTGGCAAGAGCGTGCTGGCGAAGTACTGTGTACGGCAGCTCAGATGGACAACGTGTTTTTTGCCAATAGTGGTGCTGAAGCAAATGAAGCTGCGTTAAAACTGGCGCGTTTATACGCTCATCAGCAAGGGTTTAAACGTCCAAAAGTCATCGTTATGGAGCAATCATTCCACGGTCGCACCTTATTGTCATTATCAGCAACAGCCAATCCAAAAGCGCGCGAAGGCTTTTATACCTTAGACGATGACTTTATCCGTGTCCCCTTTGGCAATATCGCAGCGATCAAGCAAGCCGCGCAAGAACATGATGATATTTGCGCTATCTTTGTAGAGCCTATTCAAGGCGAAGGCGGTCTCAATACTGCTCCCAATGGCTTTACTTATCTAGAAGAGCTGCAAGCAGAGTGTGATGCTCATAACTGGCTATTTATGCTAGATGAAGTACAAACTGGCAATGGCCGCACTGGCAAATATTTTGCGTATCAGCATAGCAGCGCGCGTCCTGATGTTTTGACGACAGCGAAAGGCTTAGGCAATGGCTTTCCAGTCGGTGCTTGTATGGTACGTGGCCGCGCCAACGGTTTGTTCGGTGCTGGTAGCCATGGCTCTACTTACGGTGGCACGCCCTTAGCCAGTCGTGTGGTGCACAGCGTCTACGAGGTATTGGCAAATAGCGATATTATGGATAATGCAGTGACGGAAGGTCAGTTCATTCGCGAATGCTTGGTCAATAGCTTAGGACAACATGGTGTCACCAGTCGCGGTGCTGGGATGATGATCGGTATTGCCTTACCTGAAGACATGGACTGTAGTCAGCTGGTCGATCGAGCCCGTGATGAACAAAAGCTGATTATCAATGTGACTGGTGGTCATGTGGTGCGCTTACTACCACCGCTTAACATGAGCCGTGATGAAAGCACGCAAGTGGCTGATCGTTTGATTGAGCTATTAAAGGTGTTGTTTTAATTTATTGATTTAATCAAACGCTAACACTAAAAAAGCCTATAGATAGTAGCTATCTATAGGCTTTTTGCTTTTTAACGCTTTAAAATACTTTCAAGTAAAGATCATTAAATGCTCGACTTAATTAGCATGAAAGTATTTTTTCAATACTTCTAAACAACGCGTAATTTTTGCAGGTTGCT
Source organism: Psychrobacter sp. GW64-MNA-CIBAN-0177 (assembly GCF_040309585.1). Classification (NCBI taxonomy): domain Bacteria; kingdom Pseudomonadati; phylum Pseudomonadota; class Gammaproteobacteria; order Moraxellales; family Moraxellaceae; genus Psychrobacter; species Psychrobacter sp. GW64-MNA-CIBAN-0177. The sequence goes on along the minus strand of NZ_JBEOOY010000002.1, from coordinate 298,596 downwards.
GATCGCGGTTCAAAGTAACGGCATAGAGCACAAAACTCGGCAGCTGATAACCGGTCAAGACTTCCACCAATTCACCACTTTCGAGCTCTTTTTTAATATCCATTTCCATCATTCTAACCAAACCGTGCCCTTCTTTGGCTAAAGTCGTGGCCATAAAGACATTGTTGGTATAAATGCGCGAATTCATTTTTATACGTGATTTTTTACCTGTTTCGGTCTGAATCATATCAACCTGATTGGCGTCCTTCATGATTTCAATACAAATCAGCTGATGCTCGGCCAAATCTTTAGGCGTTTTCAATTTTACATGTTGGCGCAGATACTGTGGTGAGGCGACAAGCATTTGGCGTACATCCGTCAATGGATGACTGCTCAAATTAGAATCATTAATCGTTGGACTCATACGAATCGCAATATCGATACGCTCATCAATCATATCAATATAATGATTGTCTGCTAAGTAAGTAATACTTAGGTCATCATGTGCCGCCATCCAAGTCGACAAGGCCGGTAAAATATGGTTGACCCCAAGCTCGGGTGTCGTGGCCACACGTAAGCTACCAGCGAGCTCATCACGTAACTGATTGACCTTGATTCTACCTTGTTCGGCCGCGCTAACCACGTCTTTTGCCGCTTCATAAAAGCTCTCACCCGCTTCCGTTAAGCTGAGCTTACGAGTAGAGCGATGCAATAGCACCACGCCAAGCTCATTTTCTAACGAACGAATTTGTTGACTGACTGCACTGGTTGTGATGCCAAGCTCTCGAGCTGAACCACTAAAAGAGCCGTGTCCGACCACACTGGCGAACACGGCCATACCGCGTAAATTATCTAACATATACTCACCTAAGCCACTTTTCAGTTTTTAATATAACTTAACCATTATAAAGTATTTTATTTAATCTTACCGTTTTTAAATGTAGCTTACCTTATAAATAGATCCTATTTATCTGTTAATAAAAGCAAAAATATCAAGGTGATAAACGAACATCACCTTGATATTTTAATCATAACATTACATTTAATGATTATTTAATTGGTAAACAATGCCATTACTAAAATTTGCAACTTTTTAATATAACTGAACTTTGCCCATTTTTCCTTCGCCGCGCTCGGTCAGATATTTCATCACGGGTGTATCTAGCAATTTTGCCTCTGCAACCGTCTTCGCTTGGATCAAACGCTTTTGTTGGCGACGCTCAGGCGTTTTGTCTTCTGCTTGCATGACGCTACCATCGATTTGCAAGCCAATCTCTGCCTGTGTAAATTGCTGCTGTAGTTTTTCTGCCAGTTGCTGAAAGGTCATCTGCAAGTGCTTACTGTCGACACTGGTAACAAAGGTAGCTTTACCATTGCATAGACCAGTCATCATACCTTGACGGGCAAGTGCCAATTCATCTTGAGCCAAAACCTCCGCTTCACGAGCGGTTTGTAGCCAATAGTCCCACTTCTCTGGTGTCCACTCACCTACCAACTCTTGCGGTGGGCAACGCAGTAAAGTGCGTGGATCATCAGATTCAGATGTTAATTGAGAATCATTCGCCTCAGGCTCAACAACGGGTTCAGGCTCAACAACGGGTTCAGGCTCAACAACGGGTTCAGGCTCAACAACGGGTTCAGGCTCAACAACGGGTTCAGCGTTTGCGCTACTATCCAACACATCCAACGTGTGTGCTGATTCATGAGTTGGATCAACACTGAATTCATTACTGTCAAAACTAGCGTTTGGCTGCTCAATACTGACCTGCTCTTGATAGTCGATATCATAAGGCTGTAACGGCGGCATCGAAGCTGAATGGGTAATGGTCGCCTGCGTAGAAGATGTATTTTCTATGGCGGGTACTTCAGATGACACGGAGTCATCATAAGTAGGGTTTAGTATTTCGTCTATTGGTAATGGACGAAAGGCCAACAGACGTAAGATACACATCTCCAGCGCTTGCATCGGTGTACTGGCAAGTTTCACGCCTTCACGCGCTTGCACAACGATTTCGTAATAGAGCTGCAATACCTCAGGACTGATATGCTGTGCCAGCGCATTAATATCTTGGGCTTGCGCCTCATTGACATTGAGAGCGACTTCGGGCAGTAGCTGGGTCAATGCCAACTGATGTAATAGCTCTGCCAGCCCATCAAACATACTCGTCGCATCAACCATTTGCGCACGCATCTGCTCAATATGAGCGGCGACGGCAGATTTGTCATGATTATAGATATCAGTGATGAGCCGCACCAAGTCAGCGGCATCAATCAAACCGAGCATGGCATTGACCGTGACATCATCAAGCGCACCTTGGCCAAAAGCAATGGCTTGATCGGTTAGGGATAAAGCATCACGTACCGAACCTTTTGCTGCACTGGCCAATTGCCAAAGTGCAGGTTGGGTATAGCCTACTTGCTCTTGGGTAAGGACATTTGCCAAATGCTCACTCAGCAAGGTTTGCGGCAACGGGCGTAGAACAAACTGTAAACAGCGCGAGATAATAGTAATTGGCAATTTTTGCGGATCAGTGGTCGCGAGCAAGAACTTCACATGTTCAGGCGGCTCTTCCAAGGTTTTGAGTAGTGCATTGAAGCTATGCGTGGACAGCATATGCACCTCATCAATCAGGTAAACCTTGTAACGTCCTTGGCTTGGTGCATAAGGCACGTTATCTAGTAGCTCGCGGGTGTCTTCCACTTTGGTGCGAGAGGCCGCATCAATTTCGATCAGATCAATAAAACGACCTTGATCGATGGCAACGCAATTATCACACACACCGCAAGGCGTACTGGTCACCCCAGTATCACAATTCAGGCACTTGGATAATATACGGGCAATCGTCGTCTTACCGACACCGCGCGTACCCGTAAACAGATAGGCATGATGCAGACGATTGTAATCAATGGCATTTATCAATGCTTGCGAGACGTGCGTTTGCCCAATCAACTCATGGAAGTTTTTTGGGCGGTATTTGCGAGCTAAAACTTGATATTGCTGCGTCATAGTAACTGCCAATATAGTAACTGCCAATGTGAAAAGTACGAATATATAAAAAAGTACAAATATAGTTAAAGCATCAAATCAGCGATCTATAGTAAGGAAAGTCTATGACTGCGATCGCAACTCAGCCAACTGCTCGTATAAGCGCTGCGTGTTTGCATCGATAGCCGAGCCATTCTGATGAAAAGTGTCAATATACACCTCGGTATTAACGCTGTCCTCGCACGGTCTAACTTCTACGCCAATTAAAAACAAATCATCCATTACCGGCTGCTGCATTTGTGAATTAAGCTCAAACAATAAATCCTGATGCGATGCGCGAACTTTGTCTGCACTCAATGCACTATTTTCATCTTGTCCATAGAACACCATCAGATAATGGCGACCAAATACATGATAAGAATGCTCATGACGAACATAACCATTCCATCGTGAATTTTGATCAATCGTTCTATGTGCCAATATTTTTTCTATTAAACACGCATAGGTATACATCGACTCATCAACTAACACATCGACCTGCTCTTTTGGCAGTGGCGTCCCCGCCTCATAATACTGCTGAATCAAGCGATTAAAGAGCTTATACCACATGCGAGTATTCTTTTGAATCTCTAGCATCAACGCATTAGCAAAAGCAGTTTGGTCAGGTTCTGCAGCTTTAAGCAAGCGAGGTTCCACTTGGTCTATTAACTGGTGAGCAACCAACTGCTCTTGCACCTCAACGGCTCTTTGATGAAAATCAGGTGACTGTAAGAACTGGGCAAGTAACGTTGACTCGTCTTGAAACGTCTCAAAGCCAGCAAGCTTGCGGCGGTGAAAATCCAAATAAGCACTGAGATCACTTGGAGTCACCAACTGATTAAGAATGTCGACAAAGTTTTGATGGCTAAATACTTGTAAGACACTCTGCTCATCGTCCAAGTCCAGCACACAGTCTTCAGCAAAGAACTGACTGCCGTATTCGTAATTGACGGTATAGGGCTGCGACTCTGGGTTATCGCCTTCATGCTTGATGGCGAGTGACGTCAAACCAATAAAATAAATTGCCTTGTCCGATGCCGACGCGTTTACGTCAGCCAGTACCTTGTCATTTTTTAGATAAAGCTGGGCATGACGCTTGATTAATTGGTTGACAACTTCCTTTCTCCACTCACGCACCTGTGTACTATCAATCTCTTGCTGGTCAGCCTGTATCACCACATCATTAACGATAAGGTAAACCGTCGCACCAGAGAATTCACAAACAAAGTCATAACCCTGAAAGGCATGCTCGGGATGATTGCTATTGTCCTCTGATACATCATACAAAGATAAGAAGCTTTGCTGAATCATCTGCTGCCAAACTGAGAGCGGTGCGTGCTGAGTGTCCATAATATCCCTATAGATGAGTGCTCATAAATAACTGAGTGTCTGCCACCAACGTTGCAAAACTCGCTTTATACTCAGTTCAGTAACAGTGTGATAGCCAGTTCAATATAATTTAGATACAAGGAAGGCGAGTAAAGTACGACAAGTAGTAGACTAAGCGAGCCTGATACCCTATCTAAATTATATAGGAGTGACTATATTTCATAGTAAGTAGACTCTAGTCTAGTTGTCAAGCTTGCGACGCATATGTGGGAATAAAATCACATCACGAATGCTTGCTGAGTCCGTAAATAGCATCACTAAGCGATCAATACCAATGCCCTCGCCTGCTGTCGGTGGTAAGCCATAAGATAAAGCTTCGATATAGTCTTCATCAAAATGCATCGCTTCATCATCACCAGCGTCTTTTTCAGCGACTTGACCACGGAAACGTTCTGCCTGATCGGCAGGGTCATTCAGCTCACTAAAACCATTGGCCAATTCACGACCACCGATGAATAGCTCAAAGCGGTCAGTAATCTCAGGGTTATCATCGCTACGGCGTGCCAATGGCGACGTCTCTGCAGGATATTCAGTGATAAAGGTTGGCTGACGCAATTGATGCTCAGCGGTCTCTTCAAAGATAATCGTTTGCAATTTACCCACACCAAAGCCCTCTTTTACTTGCTGTTTAAGGGTGGTCGAGGCGTACTCTGCTAGATACTCACGGTCATTGATATGCGCCATGTCGAAGTTTTCGGCATATTTGGCAATCGCATCAGACATCGATAAACGCTCAAAAGGCGCTTTTAGGCTGATGGCTTCTTCTTGATAAGTAATCTCAGTCGTACCCAAGATATCCATCGCCAACTCATTAAATAAACGCTCGGTCAAATCCATCAAGTCATGATAATCCGCATACGCTTGATAAAACTCAATCATCGTAAATTCAGGATTGTGACGGGTTGAGACGCCTTCGTTACGGAAGCTACGGTTAATCTCGAATACTTTCTCAAAACCGCCAACCACCAAACGCTTCAAATAAAGCTCAGGCGCGATACGTAAATAAAGCGGCATATCCAAAGCATTGTGATGCGTCACAAACGGACGTGCAACGGCACCCCCTGGAATCGGGTGCATCATTGGCGTTTCAACTTCCATGAATCGCTCATTCAGCATGAATCTACGAATACCGCTGACAACCTGACTGCGAATCATAAAGGTATCGCGAGTTGTCTCATTGGTCATCAAATCAAGATGACGATTGCGATAACGGGCTTCCACATCTGCCAAACCATGGAATTTATTTGGCATTGGACGTAATGATTTGGTTAGTAGACTGATCTCTTCGATATGCACGTATAGATCGCCTTTACCTGAGCGACCGATATAGCCTGATACCCCAACGATATCGCCTAAATCTAGTGACTTAATACTCGCACGCGTCTCATCATCGAGCTCTTTACGTGCGACGTATAACTGAATACGACCTGTCATGTCTTGGATTACAATGAATGATCCACGGTTAAGCATGACTCGACCTGCCACATTGACCTGTACTTTTTTACCATTAGTAACGTCATCTTCGATTTCTTGCTTAGAGACACCGTCAAAGGCTGTTTGCAAATCTTGCGCATAATCGGTGCGTTTGAACGTATTTGGATACGGCTGTTTGCCTGAAGCAGTGATATCGTCTAGCTTGGCTTGTAGCTGGGCGATAAGTTCGTTAGCATCTTCTGGGGCTTGCTCTTGATTCTGATTTTTATTGTTGGAATTTGACATAACACTCTCAAAATTATTAGGTAATTAAAGGAACAAACGAAAACGGTGAATTGAATCTATACTTATTATCATCATAGTCAGCTGTAAAAAAACAGCTATAGACAAACAAACACTGTCAGGTGGACAGTGTCTCGCTTTTATAAACCAATGGCTTTAGTCCGCACCAATACTGGCCATCAAGTCCGCCTGATACTCGCGTAACAATGCATCAAGAATCTCATCCAAATCACCTTCCATAATGGCATCAAGCTTGTATAACGTTAGGTTAATACGATGATCGGTCATACGACCTTGCGGGAAGTTATAAGTGCGAATGCGCTCTGAGCGATCGCCACTACCGACCAAGTCACGACGGATGGTGTCTGCCGCATCAACCTGCGCTTGCACCTTGACTTGCTGGATTTTTGAGATCAGCATTTTCATCGCTTGCGCACGGTTTTTGTGTTGGCTACGTTCTTGTTGACACTCTACCACGGTACCGGTCGGAATGTGTGTTAAGCGTACAGCTGAATCCGTGGTGTTAACGTGCTGACCACCGGCACCGCTTGAGCGAAAGGTGTCAAAACGAATGTCTGCTGGATTTAAATCAACGGTGTCATCAATCTCAACTTCCGGCATAACTGCAACGGTACAGGCTGAGGTATGCACGCGACCTTGACTTTCCGTTTCAGGAACACGCTGCACACGGTGTACACCAGACTCAAACTTTAGACGACCATAGACGCTGTTGCCGGACACACGAGTAATGATTTCTTTATAGCCGCCATGCTCGCCTTCATTGGCTGATAGCACTTCCATTGTCCAGCCTTGAGTCTGCGCGTACTTTTGATACATACGAAACAAATCACCGGAGAAAATCGCCGCTTCATCACCACCTGTCCCAGCACGAATCTCTAAGAAAGCTGGCACTTTATCATTGGGATCTTTTGGCAACATCATGACGTTGAGCGCTTCTTCCATCTCGACGATGGTATCACGTGCGCTGTCAATCTCTTCTTGCATCATCTCTTTCATGTCAGGATCTGTCGCATCGGCTAGCATAGTCTCAGCATCGGCCTGATCCGTCTCTGCACGCACATAGTTCTGCCATAAAGTAGTGATATCCATCAAGTCGCTGTGCTCGACAGACAATTCACGGAATTTATTATTATCGCTGATGACACTGGGGTCTGATAATAAGGCGGTGACCTCTTCATAACGGTCTACCATCTGGTCTAAACGCAGGCGTAAGGATTCTTTCATAAAAGGACTTTTAATTGGATAAGAGGAATAAGACCGTGATTATAGCAAATTTTTTGGGGTAAATTAAAACCTCTAGGCATTCTTGTCGATATATGGACAAACTTTTCTGCTACTTGTGTCATATCGACACTTTTTTCTGATGATTTGAATACAGCATAAGCTTTGCTTAAAATTTAAGTAAAAAAAATAGCCAAGAATATTCTTGGCTATTTAAACAATAATTAAGACTTAAGGCTTAAAAAATCAGACCTTACGAACCAGTACCGACCCAATAGAGTAACCAGCACCAAACGAGCAAATCACACCTAAATCACCAGATTTTAGCGCGTCTTTATAACGATGAAAGACAATCATCGGACTGGCAGAGCTGGTATTGGCAAATTCTGCGATAACACTTGGCACAATCGCCTTATCGGCATCACGTCCAACAACGGTGCGCAAGATTAAATCTAGCATGTTGGCATTGGCTTGGTGTAACCACATCATTTTTACATCACTGGCTTGCATTTCGTTCTCATGCAAATGCTCGGTGATGATCTCTGATACCTTTGGACAAACTTCACGGAATACTTTGCGGCCGTTTTGTAAAAACAGTTTATCAGTAACCGGCTCTTTGATATCTGGATACATCTCAGTCTGCGCCGCCAAAAACTCTGAGCGATCCATAAAACCATATTCGTTTTTGATATTGGTTGAAAATTCGGTAAACAACTTCGAGTTGATGATCTCATAACCTTTTGGCGTCTCAAGCTCTTCAACGATAGAAGCGGTTGCCACATCACCAAAGATAAAGTGGCTATCACGATTGCGCCAGTTAAGATGCGCTGAAGTAATCTCAACGTTGACCACCGCAATGCGCTTGGCAAGCCCAGAGACGATAGAGCCATGCGCTTGCGATAAGCCAAAAGTCGCGGCACTACAAGCGACGTTCATATCATAAGCAAATCCGCCAATCATGCCGATTTCTTTTTGAATCTCGATAGCGACTGCTGGATAGGTACGTTGGAAGTTTGAACAGGCAAGGATGATACCGTCTAAATCATTGGCCTCAAGTCCAGCATCAGCAAGGGCATCTTTGAGCGCCGCAGCACCCATCTCAGCCATAATTGACAGCTCTTCGCCTAAATGACGATAAGGAATCACGGGTGCCATGATTTCTGGGTTTAAGATACCGTCTTTTTCCATGACATAACGAGATTTGATGCCAGAGACTTTTTCGATAAAAGCGGCCGATGAGGGCTCAAGTGCAGTCACCGTGCCTGCTGCTATGTCATCAGCATGCTTTGCATTATAATTATCAACATACTGGTTAAAAGACGCCACCAGCTCTTCGTTGCTGATGCTATAAGGGGGAATATATAGGCCGGTGCCTGTGATACAAGTCGTCATGATAAGCTTCCTTGTCTACTACTATAGGGCTTGGAATAAGCATAAAAATGGAGAAAATAACAATCGTTCATTTTCAGTGAATAACTGTAAACTTAAAATCAGTGCCTTTATTATGCCTGAATATTTTAATTTTTCTAATACTTTGTTACAAATAATCCGTTTCTTGCTAAGATTTAACAAAAACTGTCTTTATTTCGAGTCAGTTACTTAAGACAGCTACGCTATAATCAATGGCACATACTCTCGTAAAATCCATGACAGATACTTATAAAAGCTCATATTTGGAATATTAATGGTTGAACTTCTTAACTGGTTATTTGGGCAATATGCCGATTACCCTACCGTATTTATAGCGCTCGAATTAATCGCGGTCATCTTTGGCGTGGCCAGTGTGTTACTTGCCAGCAAAACCAATATCCTTGTCTTTCCCATCGGGCTGGTCAGCACTGCCATTTTTGTCTATCTACTGTGGAAATGGCAGCTATTCGGTGACATGTTTATCAATGCCTATTATACGGTTATGAGTCTATATGGCTGGATTAATTGGTCAAAGAATAAAAAATCTCACCATAGTGAGGTTCAGCAAGTAGACAATGTCCAAATAGAACATCTACATTCCGATGACATTCCTACTCTATCAGCCTTAGCAGCAGGCACGATCGCTTTCGTTGCCTTGGTTTATTACTTCCGACCAGTGATTAATAATGGGTTTAGTTTCGATGGTGCTGTACTTGGAGTGCACTTATTTACTTGGGTGGACTATACCGATATGCTGACCACCGCGCTGTTTTTGATGGCGATGTGGCTGATGGCACGGCGCAAAATTGAGCATTGGCTACTGTGGATCGTCGCCGATGCTATTTCTGTGCCGCTGTACTTTTACAAAGGATTGACCTTCACCGCACTACAATACGTAGTCTTCACACTTATCGCAATTTGGGCTTACTATGAATGGCAACGACGTTACCGCTTGCAACCTAAAGCAGCATACGCCTAAATCGGTCATCAATGTCGCTATCCTAGGGGCAGAGAGCACTGGTAAGACCACACTATGTCGCGACTTGGCAGCGCATTTTGGCTGCCCTTGGGTAGCAGAATACATGCGCACCTATCTACAAGCGAAATGGGATAAGGAGCAACTGACCTGTACTTGGGACGACTTACTACCCATTGCGCAGGGTCAAATAAAACTAGAAAATGAACTCGCTGAACAAGCCGCTCAAATGCCGGATAGAGCGCGCTACTTATTCTGTGATACCAGTCTATTTGAGCTGATGGTTTACGCCAATTGGTATTATGGCGACTGCCCTAAAGCGCTCATCAATGCGGCGTTAATACATCATTATGACTTGATTTTATTAACCGAAGTTGATATCCCGTGGGTCGCTGATGATTTGCGCGATAGCCCGCATCAGCGCGACGAAATCAGTGCTTATTTTGAAAGTCAGCTGACTCGTCACCAAAAGCCGTTTCATCGCATAGGTGGTGCTAGAGACGAGCGCGTACAACAAGTGCTCAAATGGCTTTCTTAAATCCATCCTATCCCACGTTATAAATAAATGACCTACAACCTTTAGGAATATTAAGAGATGTCGATGCTAAAAAACCTTGAACCTTACCTAGAAAAAACCATCTTTAACAGCCGCTGGATATTGGCACCTTTTTATTTAGGGCTGATCTTAGGGGTTATCTTATTATTTATAAAATTCATTCAAAAAACAATCATGATGTTTAATACTGTATTTAGCGCTTCTGTATCAGACGTCATTGTTAATATATTAGTGTTAGTCGACCTCTCTTTAGTAGCCAGTTTATTATTAATTATCATATTCAGTGGCTATGAAATATTTGTCTCAAAAATTGACACTGGTGATCACGTTGATCGACCTAGTTGGATGGGCAAAGTAGATTTTTCTGGTCTAAAACTAAAAGTCATTGGTGCCATTGTCGCTATTTCTGCAATCGATCTTTTAAAATCATTTATGGACATTCCTAATGAATTGAGTGATGGTGAAGCGGACAAACTCATGTGGAAAGTCATCATTCATATGACTTTCGTAGTGTCTGGCTTATTGTTTGCTGTTATGGATAAAGTGGTTGGTGATACTAAAAAACACTGATGCCAGAAAGCACTGATATCAGAAAATACTGATATCAGAAAACACTAAGGCTTATTTTTTCCACACACTCTCCATCGTTCTTACATATTTTTTCTTTATCTCTCCTCTATGATCTTCTTTGAACCTACTGACTGTTATATGCACAGTTTTGGAATAAAGATTCATATGAGGCACTCTTATGCAAAAAACACTATTCACCAAATTGACTATCATCGTGGGGCTCTGCATTATTTTTGTCGTCGGGCTCATGATGTTTCGCACTGTCATCGCTGAACGACAATATTATGCACAATCAGTGGTGAAGGAAATCGCCCAGCAGCACGTCAATCCGCAAGAAGTCATTACCCCTTTCATCATTATTCCAACCACTATAACGCCAGAATGCTCAATAATAGGCGATACCGATGCCGCTAAATGCAAATCCGCTTATTCATCGACGCTAACGGTCTTTGCTAATAAAACTAGCGCCACTCAAGACCTTGAAGTCAGTACGGACACCTATCGACGAGGGATTTATCATGCCACTAGCTATAACGGCGCGTTAAAATTCGATCAAAGTTATACCATAAATCAAACCCTACAACGCTTAATAGCAGATAACCAGTCGGTGAGTAACGACTCAAAAACCCTTAGCACAGCTAACAATAGTACCAATGGCAATGGCAACACAAAAACAGAGAAGACTGATATACACTGGAATGACGCTAAGTTGATTATTCCCGTTTCTGATTTGCGCGGCGTGGCAACCTTACCAACAGTAACGATCGACAAGCAAGCCATCAGGGCAACCTATCCGCAGAGCGCCATGCTAAATGGCTTAAGCTATGTTGAAGTATCGTTGCCCAACGATGTTTTGAATCGATTAACTACAACGAGCGCAAGCCAGCAAGAAAAAACAAACCTTGTGGCTGAAAATCTGAATAGCGAAACACTCAATACGCAAAGTCCTAACATACAAACGCCTATCAGCCAAAACCCAAACCATCAAGACTTAGACAGTCAGCAATCAGATAATAGTCGTCATCAAGCGCTCGATATTGTGGTGGACTTGCCTCTTTCAGGTATTAGCACCTTAAATACCGTGCCAACGGGGCAAAACTTTGAGCTATCTATGCGCAGCAATTGGCATGCTCCAAATTTTATTGGCAAAGCCTTGCCCAATGCTAAAACATTCACCTCAAAAGGCTTTGAGGCCAAATGGCAAAATCAATATCTAACGGTCGCTAACAATCAAAATTTATCAAAGTGTGTCAGCACTGCCAATAACCAATGTATGGTAGCCAGTAGCGCCGTGCTCGATAGCGCTGACCAAGATGATGAGGCTATCACAGCAATAGAAGGCATTGTCACAGCAGAGGGTAATATCGTGTCCAATAGCGACCGAGATGTGCGCTTAAGTAGCTTTGGAGTGAGTTTCGCGGAGCCAAATGACGTGTACTTACAAACAGAGCGCACGATGAAGTACGCACTGCTATTAATTTTGGTGTCGTTCGGTACATTTTTCTTATTTGAGGTGATCAAATCCAGCCGTATTCACCCTATCCAATACTTATTGGTCGGTTGTGCACTGCTGTGCTTTTACGTCTTGTTGCTACCGCTGGCCGAGCAAATCGTCTTTTGGCAAGCCTATGCAGTTGCTGCAAGCGCCTGTGTCGGATTGATTGGTTGGTACACTTATTATGTATTAGATGGTATCAAGCGAGCGGGCATATTTACCGCTATATTGGGAAGTCTGTATGCCGCCTTTTATGGTATTTTGACCACAGAAGACCTAAACCTGTTATTGGGTGCTATCTTCTGCTTTGTATTGCTAGCCTGCGTGATGGTCATGACCCGTAAAATCGACTGGTATAAGATTGCTTAATATAGGGTCTGTTGAACATTCAGATATTAGGACTGCTGATCCCTAAAGTTGCCCCAAACCTTTTATCAAATCAGGCGTAAACCGACGATAATGTCGAGACCTTAGCTAGGTTTACAACAACGTTTGGGGTGATTTTAGTATCAGCCTTTCAGGGCAGGGCTACTTTTTGCCAATACATGGCGAAATTATCTAACCTAGAATGACTAGGCGTCAAAAATTTCACTGCGTATTGTCTAAAAAATAGCCACTGCCAGTGCCACACTTGAATGTTCAATAGACCCTAGTCGATACTAAATAAAATAGACACACAACATTATGATGCGTGACTGCTACAAATTTTTCTTGCTTGCTGTACCTACCCAGACAGAGGCTATAACAAGTTTATATCAGTCACGCTGTATCTTTTTTATATTCACCTGATTAGAGTCGGTTCACTATAAGCTCATCTTTCATCGTCATTTTTCAATCGAATCTATTTATAGGGTATGTTTACATTTAATTTGTCAGTCAGGTTTTTCGGTATTGCACTATACTATCGTCATTACGATATAGGGCTAAAGCGATAAGCCGTAGTCATTGTCGTTATTATTATCGTTGTCATTACGACTGCCATTTATTCAAAAAGCCAATTTAACGACTGTAGGGATTATTTTGAAAGCCACGTTATATACGATTATTGCTTTAATAGCATTTGCCGCAAACTCTCTTTTTTGTAGAATGGCGTTAGCAGAAGGTTATATAGATGCATGGAACTTCACCATCATTCGCCTGCTCAGCGGCGCGCTCTGTCTGAGCATTATTATGGGCGTTTATAGCTATAATTTACGACGCAACGAGGCAACTCTTAAGCATCCCACTAGCGAGGCCATTTTAAGCGACAGAGGTAGCTGGCTCAGTAGTATAAGTTTGGTGGTTTATGCACTTTGCTTTTCAATCGCCTATGTTGAGCTTGATACCGGAACTGGCGCACTGATTCTATTCTCAGCGGTTCAGCTCACCATGATTGGCTGGGGGATATATAAAAAAGAGCAATTAAGTGCCTTACAATGGCTGGCTTTTATAGTGGCAGTGGCAGGATTTGTCTATCTCATGTTGCCATCAGCGGCTGTGCCGTCAGTATTGGCAGCGACATTGATGGCCATCAGTGGCGTGGCATGGGGGATATATAGTATACGCGGTAAAGCGTGCGTGTCACCGATACGAGCGACGGGCTTTAACTTTCTCAGGAGCCTATTTGCGATTCCGCTACTACTCATCATGAGCATGGTTTATTTAAAAAACATATCGTTAGCAACGATCAGTATCGAGGGCATCTTATTGGCTTGCGCATCGGGCGCAATTGCTTCTGGCATGGGCTACAGCGTTTGGTATATGGCAATGCCCTTACTGAAAAGTACGCAGGCGGCAGTAGTACAACTCTGCGTACCGGTATTGGCTGCCATGCTTGGTGTGGTATTTTTATCGGAGCAACTGACCATAAACTTTATCATAGCAAGCACGGTCATTTTGGGTGCGGTTTTAATATTTATTTTAAATAAAAAAACGCCAAAGACGTTAAGTTAGATCATAAAAAATTTCGACCTGTTTTAGGGTCTGTTGAACATTCAAATATTAGGACTGCTGATTGCTAAAATCGTCCCAAACCTTTTATCAAATCAGGCGTAAGCCGACGATAATGTCGAGATCTTAGCTAGGTTTACAACAACGTTTGGGGTGATTTTAGCATCAGCCTTTAAGGGCAAGGCTATTTTTTGCCAATACATGGCGAAATTATCTAACCTAGAATGACTAGGCGTCAAAAATTTCACTGCGTATTGTCTAAAAAATAGCCACTGCCAGTGCCACATTTGAATGTTCAACAAACCCTAATTTACTAGGGCGTGTCCTCAATTCAATTGATAATATCTAAACGGACTAAAAATGGCTAAATTTTGCCAAACATCGTTAAATAGCTGGTTAATATCCCGATATTATCTGCGCTATTTTCCTTGTTTGACTGCAATTTATCTCATTTTTATCACCATTTTTAAAATGAGGACACGCCCTAAAGACTATTTGTTTTTATGAAAAATAAATAGTCCCATTATTTGTAATAAAGAAAGTAAACGTTACGCTATAAACTCGAACCACAACACGAAATAACAAAGTTTACTGTATGATATTGCTTTGTGAAATTACAAACAATCATTAACAATATTAAGGAATATTATGAAAAAACTATTAGCTGTTGCGCCTTTTGCTGTACTTCTAGCGGCCTGTGCCACTAACGCTCCAACAACAACTACAACCACAGCAAGTGGCAGTGCAAGCAACCAAGTTCAGACATTAACGTGCGAAGACAACGGCAAAGTGACAGCCGCCTATACCGCAAATGGTCAAATTGCTAACTTAAACGTCTCGCTACCTAAAGTCGGCTTAAACAATGCAAAAATATCGTTAAAGCAAGTGGTATCAGGTTCTGGTGCTCGTTATGTAAATGACACCAACCCTAAAACGACATTCGATTGGCACACCAAGGCTGATTATGGCATTATGACCATCAGCTCAGATAACGGACAGCAGTACAGCGTAAACTGTCAAGTATAATCAATAATAATAAAATGACTGACAGTATGTAATACTCGTTAAAAACAAAAATGCCAGTAGCGCCCATAACTTACGCTACTGGCATTTTTTATGAGCGTCTATTGTGCAATATAGTCGATTCAATTTAAAAGCATTACAAGGCAACCGAGTGTAGATGTATATTTGATACGTCAAGCGAGGTTAACGCAGTAATGCTTTTATAGTGGAATGATTCTAGTTAATTAATTGGTCTCTCTATGAATAAAGAGTCATAAACTGGCTACTGATATAAATTTTTTGTAGCATCGAAACTACGCAGACACAGCGAGCAAGGAAAATTTATACCAGTGCCACGTTGTAATACTTGTACTCATTTTATTTGGGACTGACTATAGGATAGCTCATGAGTGAATCAACCAGTCATAACTCGCTGTCTAACAAGCACATATGGTTGATCCCAGTGATTTGCCTGTTGGCCGGTGGCGGATTGATCGGAATTTCTACCAATCTGGCCAAGGTTGCTGGGCAAATTGGCTTATCGCCGCTCGCCTTTCTTTTTTGGTCGATTACTGGTGCAGCGCTCCTATTATTGGTCGTAACGATTGTGCGACGTGATTTGCCGCCGCTGACGCTACGTAGCTTGGAATATTATTCGGTCGCTGCCCTTGTCAGTGTCGCAGGCTCCAACCTGATTTTCTTTTCCGCCATTCCACAAGTTGGTGCAGGCTTCGTGGCCTTAATGATCGCTTTGCCCCCACTGCTCACCTATCTTGGTGCGTTATTTATGCGTATGGAGAGATTTAATATCGTGCGTGCCCTTGGCGTAGCAGCAGCACTAGGCGGTGTCGGTGTCTTAGCCATCCGTAAGTTTTCGGCCCCTGATGCCAGTATTTTTTGGATTTTACTCGCGCTTTGTGGCCCTGTTTTGCTAGCGATTGGTAATATATATCGCACCTTGCGCTGGCCAGACGCAGCTTCTCCCAGCTCGTTGGCGCCTGGCATGCTCATTGTCGCCGCTATCTTATTAGGTCTGGTCGGTATATTGCCAAACTTCTCGCTTACGGTGCCAACGGACGCATTACTGCCGCTAGGTTTGATTGTGCTACAAGCCTTTATCTTCGCTGGGCAGTTTTTACTGCTGTTTTTATTACAAAAAACAGGCGGTCCTGTGCTATTGAGTTTATTGGGGTCAGTCGGCGCCATCGTTGGTGTGCCAGTGGCTATTTTTCTGCAAGGGGAAAGTCCACCAGAAGGTCTGTTATTAGGCGCTTCATTAATAGCCATTGGCGTGGTATTGGTCACATGGGGCGGCATAAAAATGACCGTGATTCCAGATAATACGCATTACGAGCTATGACGATAGAGATATTATGATTGGTTGCGTAATAAAATCGCTGTTTATTGTGGTGCCTCCATCTGAAAATCATATTTATTGATGACGAAAAAAACGCCAGTAACTTAAGCTACTGGCGTTTTTAAAATATAAGCACTCTACTGCATAGAGCTTATATTAGACAACGGTCACGTGCAGGCGTGCATCAACATTACCACGCGTGGCATTGGAGTATGGGCAGACTTGATGGGCTGCTTCAATCAACGTTTGCGCTTGTGCTTCGTCGATACCAGACACTTCAACGTATAAATCTATATCTAAGTTATAGCTGCCATCTTGCTTCATGCCAATACCAACTTGGGTAGAGGTTTTCGAAGCCGTGATCGGCAGTTTCATGTGTTGCGCCGTCAGGTTCAAGGCACTATCAAAACAGGCCGCGTAGCCCATCGCAAAAAGCTGCTCTGGATTGACACCCTCTTTGTCTTGCTCTTGAAAAGAGACCAAGTCAAAGCCTAATGAGCCATCATCTAAGCCTGTATGTCCAGAACGACCACCGGTTGCTGTTGCGCGAGTTTTGTAAAAAATTTTCATAATATATTCCTTGTTTGATGTTATTAGAAGTCGTGCTTGTTTCGTTTCAATAAAGTTATTATAGGCACTCTCACCTCAAAGCGTTAGAACAGTCCTCCAAACTTATTGCCTAATTCTATAAATAATTATATGATTAAGCCATTAATGACATCAGAAACACATTATAAGAGACAGCAAGCTTATAATCCATCCATTAAGAAGCTATTATCTAAGATAACTATGATGCAGCCAACAACGATTGTGCAACTACTTAACATACTGCCCAAGAATCAAACCATCGAGTCTGCTATTGCTGGTTTATTTTTTTACTGTGCAGATAGACCCAATAGAACCGTCAGCTATATTCAAGAGCCTAGTATTTGTATTGTGTTGCAAGGTGAGCGAGAGATCTATTTAGGAAATGATTGCCAAAGATTTGATAATAGTAATTTGATGTTTTGCCCCGTAAATATTCCTCTGAGTATGCATGTCAAGCACGCCTCAGTAGACAATCCTGTCATTGTGCTGTCTATGAAGTTAGACCTTGCCATGATTAGAGAAATATTGGCCCAGATACCGCCCGTACGAAATACAGAAGAAAAGCATCTGGGTATAAAATGGCATTTGGATAACACCCTACTCGCCGCTTTTGAGAGACTCATCAACTTGCTCGATTATCCAAACGATATCGAATTTTTATCTAAATTAATTCAACAAGAAATCTACTACCGACTGCTCTCAGCACAGCAAGGCAATAAATTGCGACAGCTCGTCGTCAATGGCAGTCATACGCATCGTATCAGCCAAGCAACGGATTGGCTCAAAGCACATTTGAGCGAACCTGTCATCATTGAAGAGTTGGCCAGTAAATGTGGCATGAGTGTCTCAGGGTTCCATCAGCATTTTAAAGAGATTACCCAGTTAAGTCCGCTGCAATACCAAAAAAGCCTACGCTTGATGGCAGCGAGGCAGCTTATTCAACGTGATGAATCACAAGTTTCGCAAGTCGCCATGCAGGTAGGCTATGAAAGCCCTAGTCAATTTAGCCGTGAATACAAGCGTTTGTTTGGAGTCAGTCCGAGCAGTGAGCTTAATTAATAACTGACGCACCTTGAGCGCTATAAAGGGTATAGATTCATTATCTTAACCTTAACCTTAACCTTAACCTTAACCTTAACCTTAACCATTATCATAATTATATAAGGAAATATCGTGCAAGAATTACGACGTTTTGAGGATTATTTATATAAGAGACCTAAGCCCACAGGTATCGACGTTGTCTGCGGATTAAAACATTTTTCTATTATCACGTATGCAGTGCCAGTAGACAGGTTCGAGGGAATATTTCCTGACAGGTTCAAGCTCGATACGGTCATGATAGACGGCGAAGAAAAAGGCTTGATCTCTATTGTACCCTTTATCGATGTTGATTTTACCTCTGCGGTTTATCCTTTTCCAACATTCACCATGGGACAGACCAACTATCGTATCTATATCATAGATAAAAAGACTGGTGAGCGCTGCGTATGGTTTTTGGGCACCACTTTAGATTCTTGGACATTAGCAGTACCAAGGTACTTATGGAGTTTGCCTTGGCATAGCGCGAAAATGACTTTTGATTGTCAATTTGATGACGCAACTGGCAAGTATGTAAAGTATTCGGTAAACGCTGAGTCAGAATGGGCAGCGGCGTCGGTATCGCTTGCGCAAAATACAGAGGATGATTTTTCGTTCCCAGGCTTCCCTGATACAGAATCGGCGCTTATTTATTTGACCCATCCGCTGGCAGGATTTTATCATCGCCGTGATGGTAAGCTTGGTACTTACCGGGTCTGGCATAAAAGACTTGAAGTACAGCCAGCCTCTTTGATTTCTGCCAATTTCAAGCTGTTATCAGACTTAGGCATTGTCACTCTTTCAGAGCAAAATACCCCCTATAGTGTACTTATTCAGCCTTTAAATAGGTTTACTATCTATTTACCGCCAAAAGTGATTGGTTGACCCGTTCGCTATCTGTCTGGTGTATACATTATGAAATAACACTCAGACTTTGATAACTTTTTTCTTCTAGATCAGTGTAGCTTTTGACTTCATTTTATTATTTTACGTATTCACGTCAAGGAGCCGCTTAGACGACTCAACTTCTCAATCGAATCACTCATGAAATATCCTAATCAAAAAAATAACAGTTGACTTGACCTATATATTCATAATATAACATATATAGAGTATCTATGCATTTAGGATTATCAAAACACCGTTATTTCTAGGTTAATCACAAGCATATTTCGTGAGGAGCTACTATG
The DNA here is from genome assembly GCF_040309585.1 of Psychrobacter sp. GW64-MNA-CIBAN-0177. Taxonomy (NCBI): domain Bacteria; kingdom Pseudomonadati; phylum Pseudomonadota; class Gammaproteobacteria; order Moraxellales; family Moraxellaceae; genus Psychrobacter; species Psychrobacter sp. GW64-MNA-CIBAN-0177. The sequence goes on along the minus strand of NZ_JBEOOY010000002.1, from coordinate 279,095 downwards.
ATTCGTTTAAGCTACACTCTCAAATGCTGGGCCTTAAGCATTGTCTTTTACTCGGTCTTTTACTTTGCCGTATTAATGACAGATCCTGATTTTGGTAAATATAACTATATGTTAGCGCTAAGCACATTGCTATTTCCCATTTCCAAGCGGGCAATTGACGTATTGAGTGACTCGTTAAGGCTCGATTTCGATATGTTCGATGGCTTCTTATCTCCCTTACTCATCAATATTACGATATGGCTGTTTACACCTTTTATCGTCTTTTTAACATTCATTGCTTTCTTGGCTTATAGCATGGGTGTGGTAAAAGGAAACCTGAATGGTTGAAACTAATAGCTAAGGTAACCTAGTGCCGCCTTAGCTGTTTCATTATAAGTACTTCTGAACAAATGGTATTTTTTAAATGTTAGAGTTCACGTGAAGTGTAATAAGCGAACTGATAAGAAACAGATCTAATGAAATTGGTGCGTTGGACGCACCCTACTCACACTACGTACAAATGCTACGAACCGTTATTTGCTTTTGATATTTACCTAGAGGACCATATTTACCCATAGAACTAATCTTGCCAACGACGCAAGTTTCAAAATATTTGTAATAGCCTTTTTGATTTATACTTTTTGAATCTTTTATTAATAACTGCTTTGGATCCGACACATAGTAAGTGATGCCATTAGAAACTAATTCATGAATCTCAAAGCTTCTTTTGTACTTACCCCGTAGCTGCACTTCTTTTTCCGTACTTTCTGGCGCAACTGCTTTCACGTCACTGTTGTTACTGGCCTGTGTTTCATCACAACCTGTGCTCATAAATATAGTTGATATAAACCCTAATATTAGCAATCTACCTTTAATCATTATTTTTTTATCCTACTAAAAAAACTAAACCAATTTATGGAATAAAATCAAAAAAACTCTGTTTTAAAAAAAGAATAGCCCTTTACTTTAATCAAATATTATCGACTAGATTAAAGGGCTATATCAGGCAATTGTCATATATTGTCAATTAGCAAGTTTTAAAACTCAAATCGAGCCTTAACTCACTTTATCCCACATCTTGCTTAGACGCTTCGGTGATACCGCCATACGGGTTTTCATCGGCTGGGCGAATAGCTGGATTCGATATTCCTCGACCATCCAGCGGTACTCGCTGATAGACTCATTGTTGGCGCGACCTGACAGTCGCTCCATATGCAAATCTAGCGCATAGACACCGTCGAGGTCGGCATCTAAGTTGTGCTCAAGGCGCTCAATGCGAACCTCCAGCGCCTCTAGATAGCGCGGATACTGCTGCCAATGGCTATAATCCATGCGATAGACGAAGTTAGCCAATTGCAAATCTTCCAACTGATCTTCGATGTCTTCGATAGATTCACCAAATATCTCCCGATCGAGCATGAGCAAACTCTGACGGATACGCTGCCAGCGGGTATAGACATTTTTAAGGGTTTTTATGACCGCTTGACCAGTCAATAAGAAGTTGCTCAACACAACTTCAAGTGTTTGCCCATACTCCTCTGGCGTGAACGGCAGCTCCTCGCTTAAGCAAACAGCGATATCATCAGCGCTCTCTGGCAAGGCGTCACTATGGTTAAACAAGACATAGTGCTCTTCGAGTGTAGCATCTAGTGTCGCATCGATAACGATAGTTTTTAGGGCTTCCATATCGCCAAGGGGCGCAAATGCCAGTTTGAATATCTTGTCTATTTGACTGGTCAGTTGTTTTTTCTTCGCGCCAAGCTTGCCTTTGATTAAAGTCAAAACGCCGATACGATGCGCCTGCAATGCAGCGTTTACATCGGTATACTGATGAATCGATACTGCCTCGCCAGCCTCGTCAGCGACCAAGGCGGCAAATTGCTTCATCACCACGCCTGCACTGTGATGGTTTTTGCTAAAGGCAAAGTGCTCAGGGAATTCGGTATGCGTGCCTTGCTGCTCATTCACGGCTTGTCTGGTTTCACTAGCATGGCGAATTTGTAGCGTATGTAGGTCGCGACCTTTTTCGATAATACGGTTTTTGTCATCGACCACACAGATTTGCGGCTGCAAATAACGATCGATACTAGAGGGATTAAAATTGTCTGCTGTCACCGACATAATGCCGCGACGATTTAAGGCTTGGCAAAGCTGCTTAAGCAAACCTTGTCCACCAGCGGGCTGCAATTCATCAAACAAGCTATCAGCGGTGTCAGGAATTGGTACGATTTGACGGCGGATATCTTTGGGTAATGACTTAAGTAATTGCAATACCAACTCAAAACGCCAACCAGGTACGCCCCATAACAGCTCGATAGCATCTAGCTGCGGTAGCGCAACGAGTGGCACGCGAATCGTCACTCCATCGTCATCGCTCGCCGGATCGAAGACATAACGTAGCGGCAGCTTTAAATCACCCAACTGCCACACTTCAGGAAAGTCACCTGTGGTCGGTGCTTGACTATTGAGCACGTCATCATCGGTGAAGAATAGATGCTTGGTATCAGTTTTTTCAACCTCAGCCCGCCAGTCTTCAAAGGCCTTGCGACTGGCGACATGCTCAGGGATTTTTTTGTCGTAGAACTGGTATAGCGTCTCTTCATCGACGAGTAAGTCACGACGGCGCAGCTTGTCTTCGATACGCTCAACATGAGCGATTTTGTCCATGTTGTGCTGCAAGAATGGCGCTTGGCGACCCAAGTTACCCGTGACCAAACCATCACGGATAAAGATTTCCCGCGATTCACTTAGATTGACTTGCTCGTAATTGGTCAGCTGCTTACTGATAATAATCAAACCAAATAAGCTGATCTGAGCGTAAGCTTTGACACGCCCCGTCTTTTTCGACCAATGCGGCTCAAAGTAGTGATATTTTAATAAATCACCTGCCGCTGAGATAATCCATTCTGGTTCAATTTTGGCAACGGTACGCATAAAGACTTGCGACGTTTCTACGACTTCAAACGCCATGACCCAAGGTGGTATCTGTTTAAATACCGTACTCGCTGGGAAGATTTTAGCTTTTTGCTGGCGCGCGGCTAGATATTCACCACGATTTTCAGTCTTGTGGGCGATGGTAGACAACAGACCTGTTAATAATGCGCGATGTAAATTGGCATATTTGACCGCTTTGATTTCTTCATCATCAATCGCCGTTGGATCATTAGTAACGTTTTTTAACGTATCCGTAGTTTTTGCCTGTTTAATATCGGTCAGCTTAAGGTCAGTGACCATTTGCACCAACTGGCGATGAGTTTGACTCCATTCACGCACCCGCGGAAAGCTCAGATAGTTTTTCTTCGTGAATTGCTTGCGTTGATTACCAGAGAGCTTGTTGCCGTCTTCATCGGTTTCAAACAAAGCTTTCCACAGGCTTAGATAAAATAAGAAATCTGAGTCATCTTGGCGAAATTCTGCATGCTTCTGATCCGCTTGTTGACGCTTATTGGCAGGGCGCTCGCGAGGATCTTGTACAGCAAGCGCGGCAACCACGATAAGCATCTCTCGAATACAGTCAAAATCGCTACCGGCAACTAGCATACGTGCTAGCCTTGGATCGATTGGCATACGTGCCATCTTTTGACCAGTAGGCGTCAGGCTTAGATGATCGAGACCTTTTTTTGCTTTTGGCTTGTTGGTTTGCTTAGCAGAAGCGTCTTCATCTTTAGACGTAATCGCGCCTAATTCATCGAGCAGTTTATGCCCATCAGTAACCAAGCGGCTATCAGGTGGTTCAATAAAGGCAAAATCATCCACACTACCTAAGCGCAGGTTTGCCATCTGTAAAATAACCGACGCCAAGTTGGTACGCAGAATCTCAGGTTCCGTAAACTCAGGACGACCAGTAAAGTCCTCTTCACTATAAAGACGAATACAAACACCCGGCGCGACACGACCACAGCGACCTTTGCGCTGATTGGCAGCCGCTTGTGAAATCGCCTCAATCGGTAAACGCTGTACGCGTGAGCGATATGAATAGCGTGAAATCCGCGCAAATCCTAAGTCAATGACATAGCGAATGCCGGGTACGGTCAGCGCAGTCTCAGCGACGTTGGTCGCGATCACAATACGTCGACCTCGACCTGAGGGCTGAAAAATACGCTGCTGCTCTTCATAAGTCTGCCGTGCAAATAGTGGCAGTACTTCGGTATGCTTGGGTCCATGACGTTCAAGTACCTCTTGGAGTTCACGAATTTCTGCTTCAGTGGCGGCAAATATCAAGATATCTGCTTGGTCAGCATGACCTTTGCTTTGTGCATCACCAAAGCATTCCTCTACCGCAGCCACAACCGCACGCGGCAGATTTTCTTCAAAATCATCGTAGCTGTCATCATCCGAGCTGTTTACTGGCTCATCAGTCAGCGGACGATAGCGAACTTCGACGGGAAAGCTGCGCCCTTCGACATTAAAAATCGGGGCTGGTACGTTACGTTTTAGTTTATTATCATAACGGCTAAAATATTCGCTAAAGCGCTTGGTGTCGAGCGTTGCAGAAGTGATAATGACTTTTAAATCAGGGCGCTTAGGCAATAGCTTTTTCAGATAACCCATAATAAAGTCAATATTTAAGCTACGCTCATGCGCCTCATCAATGATGATGGTGTCATATTTACTTAAAAATCGATCATGCCCTAATTCAGCCAGCAAGATACCATCCGTCATGAGCTTCACGACCGATTGCGCCGTACCCTGCTCATTGAAGCGAATTTTAAAACTGACCGTATTACCAAGCTGCTCGCCCAATTCTTCAGCGATACGGTTTGCTACACTTCTAGCCGCTAGTCGCCTTGGTTGGGTATGCCCTATCTGTCCAGTAATACCACGTCCTGCTAGCATTGCCAATTTCGGCAATTGCGTTGTTTTACCAGAGCCCGTCTCCCCTGCGACGATAATGACTTGGTTATCGATAATAGCCTGAATTAAGTCATCACCACGTTGGCTAACGGGCAGATCAAGATTTAACTTAGCAGGTAAATTTTCAGGAATACTATCCATACGTGCCTGCACCGCTTGCTGCGAGCGGGTTTTGATTTTGTCGTACTGCGCGCGTTTTTTAGCTAGCTCATCAACTGCTTTATTATCAGAATTGCTACTGGCTTTCTTATTCTTAGCAACAGCTGCACGCGCCAGCTCACGCTCTAAGCGACTTAGATAGTAGCTGTCTTTTGCTAGTACGGGTAAGTCAGTGGCAACTTTAGCGTGCGAAGATGTGTTATCAGTGTGTAGCGTAAGATTTGAGTCATCATTATTTGGGTTAACAGCTTTACTTGATTCATTGCTTGGCTGATTGGGGCTAAAGGCACTGGCGTTTCGTTCATTGGCGGTGTTTTCAGTAGGCATTTCTGAGACATTTTTAGAAGTATTGGACATATTTACTTAGGCTATTTATTATTTGGAAGTGGTTAGATTATGGGGGTAATTTGGGCATGATTCAAGATGGTTATAGTGCTTGGTTTGCACATTGAAATCTTTTATCAGTTTTGAGAGCCCTAGCTTTGATGGCATTGATAATGTAATAGCTATTTTGATGCCCTGGTTAAGCCATCAAGCACGCCCTAAAACTAATGAAAACGGCCTAAAAAGTAAAATTAAGCGTTACTGGTATGAATGAGCTGTCGACTAGTCGCAGCTCCCGTAAAAAAGGTCTGCAAATTTTGCAGTGGCACCCTAGGAAAAGGTAGGTGTAGCGAGAGTATTAACTTTTCAAACCCTACCATCTCATCAGCCAATGCTTGAGCAATATCAGGTTGAATCTGCGGATTGTCATAAAGATTATCAATCAACCATGTCAACTGTGGAAAACTGCCATTATCATGAATCTGATATAGGGCGGGTACTAGCTCATCAGAGATTTGGCAGCGCGTTTTGCGAATTATGCCGTTCTTAAAGTACATATTTAAAGCCATATTATGTCAACTTCCTTAAATTCTTAATACTGAGGTAACCGACGTACTCTTTATCATCGTCGGTTTTTGCAAGTGCATGACTATCATGAGCAATAGGTTCAATTAAAATCTGTACGTTTGAGATAAGATCATTAACGTTATAAATATCATCGATATCCACCGCAAATTTATCATCAATATGCGACGCGGCATCGAAAGGTGAATCTTTATCTTTAAAAGTAAATTCTTTATAAAATGCACTCTGTTTGGCTTGTTTGATAGCCTCTGCTTGAGTGGCAGCAACGATAAGTAGTTTGTAATGAAACTCTTCGAAGCTCCCCTGCTGATAGCCGCCTAAATTAATAAAGAACAGTTTTAAACCATTATTGCTATCTCTAATTGCTGATTCGACTAACTTTATCGAGTGATTACCAACCTTAGTAATAGCGCGATACGAGTCGATGTGCCATTTATTTTTGACTTCAGGCCAATGGTGATTAATATCCTCTATCAACTCGCTCACCTGATTGGCCACACCAAAAAACATGTCATGCTGCTCAATCAAACGACCTTTTGGACGACCACCAAGTTGCACCATAAATAGTGTTGGCATCTTATGCAATCCTTATTGGGTATATGGAACTTGTAATCAATTTGCTCTAAAAATTATTTAGCTGTTTTTATAGTTATAACACCCGCCCTGTCCTTAGCGCAAACGCCCAATCTTCACGACCGTTCATTGCAGCAAATTTAGCCGCAGCTTCATAATCGTAAGGCACTTTGATATGCTCAACTTGCCAGCTTGTATCTTGCTTAGTACTTTGTATAGTACCTTGCTCAGCACCAACGCATTTTTTAATAAGTGCGTAACTAGCATGGGGCGAATAGGTTTGCATTTTATGCGCGATAGGCAAATTATCTTCATAGGCTGGATAACCAACGCTACCTGTATTGACTATCGTTTGCCCTGTCGATAGCGTAACGGTACGTGGGATATGAGTATGACCACAGATGATAACGGCACTCTCAATACTGTTAAGCAATGTCAGAATATCTGCGTCATCACGTACTATCGGCTGCCCTGTTTCGATATTCTCGAGCATATATACCATGTCATCGGTTGGTGACCCGTGGCATAGATATACATCTTCACTGACATGATAATCAAACGGCAAAGCTTGCATCCATTCAACCGCTACTTTAGGTAAGTCTTCAAGGATAAAAGCCATGGTTGCGTTATCAGCAATATCCGCCGCTGTCGCTTCATAAATCTGTCTATCCTGATTACCTCGAATCGTAATGATATCGTTCTGATGCGCCATGAGAAGCGCATAGGTATCTTTAGGGGCAATAGGTCCGTATAAAATATCACCCAGATTGACAATTTGATCGATATCGCGACGTTTGATATCAGCCAACACAGCTTCAAGCGCGAAGACGTTGCTATGAATGTCTGAAACAGCGGCTATTGTCGTTATTCGTTTGTTTTTTGGATTATTCATCTATTTGTTCACCAACCAAAAACTGCTGTACTACTTTAACCGTCGCTACGGAATCCTCTTCGTGTGGTACATGTCCCAAATTATCAAATACCTTTAACTGGCTATTAGCGATATCTCGATGAAACCGTTTGGCGTTTTCTACTGGGATTAGGTCGTCTTGCGCACCCCATAAGATGAGGGTTGGTAAATCCAATTGTTTGATTTGTGCTTGATTTGCCGTGTTATCCATCTCCAGCAAGCGGCGGTTTAGCGCCAGACGGTTGCCTTGACGCAAAGTCAAATCGTAATAACGATCCACTAAAGCCTCATCGACTTTGCTGTCGTCCGCGTAGACGCTTAAGATACTTTTTTTCACAACATCACGCGGTAGCACACGGCTAAGCAGTGGAGTCAATATGGGGTATTTCGCCAGTTTAAAACCAATAGGCACCTGTTTTGGCGTTGCAGGGTAGCCAACTGCATCGATCAATATGAGTTTATTAACCCGCTCAGGATATAATGCCGCAGTACGCCACGCGATTTTACCACCCAGCGAGTTGCCTGCTAACGTCACGCGACCCACTTCTAAATGATCAAGCACATCAATGACAAACTTAGCATAATTAGCACTGTCATACTGAGTGGATTCATCGGTATAAGGGCCGGTCAAGCCAAACCCCGGCAGATCCATGCTGATGACACAATAGTCATCACTTAACTCACGTGTCCAGCCCTGCCACGTATGCAAACTTGCTGAAGTGCCATGTAGTAATACGATAGTTTTAGAGCTCTCAATGGTTTTAACACTATTAAGATCAGATTCTATCTCATTTTCTACGGCATTTTTGCTCGGATAGGCTGTGCATCTTGGCGATTTGATCACATGCGCCTGCATCCCTTGCACGTCTATAAACTCACTATTGGGCAGTTGCCAGCGCTCTAGGTCGGCGACGCTTCTGTCGGCCGCCCAATAAAGTGCGATTAAAGCTATCAATAAAACAAGTAGCCCCAAAACAATAAAGACCATGATTTTCGTTAGACGTTTTGCCATTTTTATTAAATCCGTTTAATGAGATGACGTTATTGATTATGTTATACAGTCATTAAACCTAAAAGGAAACAAAAAACCCGATGCTTGAGAGTAACTCAAACATCGGGTTTAATGGTTTTATAGTCAGATTATTATAAGGCTAAATTAAGAAAAAATACGCCCACAGCCCTACTACAAAGGTGGCGATGATATTGAGAATGATACCAGTACGTATCATCTCTGACTGCTTGATAAGCCCCGTACCAAATACAATCGCGTTTGGTGGTGTGGCGACAGGAAGCATGAAGGCACAAGAGGCTCCAATACCGATGACCAATACCAACACTTCATGGGGCAAACCCATCTGCTCAGCAATAGCAGCAAATACCGGTACTAATAATGCGGCAGAGGCAGTATTAGACGCAAACTCTGTCAAGAAGATAATAAATGCCGATACCGCAATCATCACGATAATAAGCGGTGCAGAGGATAAAGCATTAGCCACGGTCTCGCCTAGCACTAAGGAGGCGCCAGAAACTTTCAAGATTGTTGATAGTGCGATACCACCACCGAACAACATGAGCACGCCCCAGTCGGTGTTGTCAGAGACTTGCTTCCATGACACGAGCCCTAAGCTCACCACCGCTGCAGCTGCTGACAAGGCAATAACAGCGTCAGTATCAGTGATATCAAGTGCCGCACCGATTTTTTTGGAGAATATCCAGCTGAGTGCTGTCACGATAAAGACAATAATAGTCACTACCCGAGGTTTATTCCATTCAATAGGTTCCTCTTCGACAAGGACGACCGTACGATTAAGATTGGGTTTCAGGAACAAATACATTGCACCTAACAATAACGGCAATAGCACTAACATCATTGGAATACCGAATTTCATCCAATCGATAAACGCAATATCAAGCGCTTTTGCCGCGATGGCGTTAGGCGGTGAACCAACAATCGTACCCAGACCACCCAAACTGGCAGAGTAAGCGATACCCAATAATACAAACACAAACGTACCGCGATCTTTTTCGCGGTCAACCTGCGTCAGGATACCGAGCGCAAGAGGCAGCATCATCGCAGCTGTGGCAGTGTTCGATATCCACATCGACAAAAATGCAGTGACCCCAAATATTAAAAATACAGCCGTGCCAAGCTTGCCACCTGACATGGATAGAATTTTTAGCGCAATTTTTTTGTCCAATTGCTGTACATGCAAAGCGGCAGCCAAAGCAAAACCACCAAAAAACAAGTAAATCGTTGGGTTAGCAAAACTCTGCAAGCCGATTTCGGCATCGAACTCTGGTATACCAATCAGTGCGCCAACCACCACCACTAATAGCGCAGTAATGGTCACATGTAGCGCTTCTGTCAGCCATAACACACCGATGAAGAACAGCAGGGCCAAGCCTTTATTGGCATTGATATCGAACGGCAACACGTTATAAATAATCATACTGATAATGGCAGCGATGATGACCACTATCAGCCCTTTACCTGTACCCTTTGGAAAGGTGTCGGTAAATAAATACTCATTGCCATCATCAGGAAGATGGCTGTCTAACTTTTGCTCTGACATAACATATCCTTATTGTCCTCAAAGACGTTGAAAAAACTAAAATATAAAGATAACTTTTAATCATAATTGCTAACAGCAATTTATTTCGAAACCTATTCTCTGCTATTGTAAATGACATTGAACAGAAATCATCAGCATCCCAGTGATACCTCGTTACACATCGTCACTAAACAAGCCTACACCGTACCTGTACAACAAGGTAGCTCTATCTCATACTTACTATGTGAAATAAAACCAAACGCCCATAAATATTGCATATAGCTATTTTTATTGGCAGTTAACAAAAACAAACAGGAGCACGTTATGACAGACCCAAATAAAACGGATGCAACCACGAAGATGGCACCGAAGGATATCAATCAAGATGGTCTAGATAAAAAAGACCAACAACGTACTGATGACTCTGCCTTAGATATGATGCAAGGTATGCACGAACATGAAGATCACAATCCAGAAGAAGATAAATAGTTCGGTTCGGTATAAAAAGCCATAAAATATAGTCTAAAAGCGCCTATCTTGCTGATGAGCGCTTTTTTGCTTGTGGTGGTCTCTGTTCTGGCAAATGATCTGAGGCATAGTTATAGACAAATGCCGCCGTTAGCACGATAGTGATCGGTACAAACAATGCGCCATAGCCAATTTTGGCATATAAAAACGCACCCACTACCCCGCCACCGCAAAAGCAATACCAAATAATCGCCTGAAAGCCCAATGTCGGCTTACTGATTGAACGTCCTGCTAGCCAATTACCGATAGCAGCACCCATGTCTGACGTTAGACCCGTTAGATGAGTGGTACGAATGACTGCGCCGCTATAAGTCGCCACCATCGCATTCTGTAATCCGCACGCCATGGCTGCAGCTAATTGCCCAAAGTAATCATGCTCTTTATAAAGTAGATAGCTGATCAGCAGTAACGCAGCTTCGATATATAATGCCCGCCCATAGCGCCGTCCTAACTTCAATGAGCTTTGCCCAATGACAAAACCGCTCAATATTGACCCTGCCAAAAATGATAACAACGACGCGCCTATATATAGAATACTAATGGCATCAAAATGAGCAATAGCGGCAGCAAATAGGCTCACATTACCAGTGACATGCGACACGGATAAATTGGTAAATCCCATTAATGCTGCCGTATTGAGGCAGCCCGCACTAAAGGCAAGTACAGCACCGCCCCACAATATCCACCTTGGTAATTTGGTTATCATATCTAGCACCTAAAGGCTTGTTACCAAAAAGCCCGTAGTATAACCAAAAAAGACAGCCGGTTGGCTGCCTTCTCTGTCATTACTATGATTGCACTAAAGGTTTGTCATGGTCAATGGATTTTATAAATCTCAAGAATTAGAGCATATTGAATATTCAACACACCCTGATAAAACACAATTAAAGACCTTTTAAACAATTACTGCTGTGGCTCATCAAGCATCATTAATTGCTCACTGATCGCAACAGTATTAAAACCAGCGTCAACGAACATAATCTCACCAGTGATACCTGAAGCCCAAGGCGACAGTAAAAATAAAGCCGCATTTCCCACTTCTGTTTGGCTGACATTACGCTGTAGCGGTGCAATTTTTTCGCTAATATCCAGCATTTTACGGAAAGACTTAATACCACTGGCAGCAAGCGTGCGGATAGGACCTGCAGAAATAGCATTGACGCGGATACCTTCGCCGCCCATAGAGGTCGCTAGATAGCGAACGCTGGCTTCAAGACTGGCTTTTGCCATACCCATGACGTTGTAATTTGGCAATACCGAAATACTACCTTCATAAGTCAAGGTCAGCATTGAGCCGTGACGCATGGCCAAAAGCTCTCGTGCTGCTTTGGCTAGCGCGACGAAACTATAGCTGGAGATATCATGCGCAATATGGCTGCCTTCACGCGTTGTGGCGCTAACAAAATCACCATCGAGTTGATCCATCGGGGCAAAGCCGATCGCATGTACCACACCATCGATACCGTCGCCCCAATGTGCGGTGACTTGCTCAAAACACGCCGCGATAGACTCATCAGAAGCCACATCACACTCTAATACCAAGTCCGCTTCGAACTTCTCCGCAGCCATATCAACGCGTTTCTTAATCTTATCATTAGGATAAGTTAAGATGAGTGACGCGCCTTCGCGATGCAACGCCTCTGCGATAGCCCAAGCAATAGAGAGCTTGCTGGCAATACCAGTGACGACGAACCGTTGTCCTTGCAGTAGCATAATATTTCCTTTTGAGTCGATCAACGTTATTTATTTAGTTTGTTTTAATAAGATAATAACCATGAATAAAAAAGATAGATATAAAGATGACTTATTATACACGAAATAATTTAAGTATACAGTCGTAAACTGTTTTGAGTGTTCAATGAGTGACTATATTGATTAAACACTTAACTACTGCCACAGCGGTATGAAGTTGAGCAGATTTAAAGTATAATCACAGCCCTCCCAGCTTGCACAATTTTTATAAAAATCCTTTATAACCGTTGTTTATAAACAAGGATTTAGCGTTAAGCTACACCCACATTTTGGATGGCTGCCAAACTTATGAGTAACACCCCTATCGTCTCCTCAGATTATCAAGAAAGTATTGTATCCTATCGTCAACTGATTGAATCAACTGGCGAAGACTTAGATCGTCCTGGATTGCTAGATACGCCCATTCGAGCGGCGAAAGCATTTGCTCATTTAACCCAAGGCTATCATCAAAGCTTGGATGAAGTGGTCAATGACGCGGTATTCCCGTCGACCAATCGCGAATTGGTTTTAGTACAAAATATTGAGTTTTATTCGTTATGTGAGCACCATATGCTCCCCTTTCATGGGGTGGCACATATCGGTTATCTGCCGAATGGACAAGTCTTAGGGCTGTCAAAGTTTGCACGTATCGTCGATATGTTTGCTCGCCGTTTGCAAATTCAAGAAAACCTGAGTGAGCAAGTGGCACAGACCATCATGGACGTGACGGGCTGCCGTGGTGTAGCTGTGGTAATGGATGCATCACATATGTGTATGATGATGCGCGGTGTCAATAAGCAGCATTCGACCACACGCAGCACAGCAATGCTTGGTGAATATGTGCATGATAACCAAGCACGCAACGAGTTTTTAAATGCCGTACCTAAGCGTCAACCGGCATTTTAAAATGGTATTCTATAGTGAGTGAAAAGTAATATCGAACCATCATGCACTGCTGCTATCAATCTTCTTGCTTGCTGTGCCTGCGTAGACAGAGGCTACAAAAAAACGATAGCAGCAATACCGTCGCGTTTTTAGGATGTTTTGACTATAGAACAAAAAAAGGACACTCATCAAGTGTCCTTTTTTTATGCAATTCAGATATGTTTAAAACAGAGATACTGTGCCGTGTTGAGCAAATCCTAACTCACTGATTTTACGGCATCAATCCAGTTGCCATAACCTGCTTCTTCCATCTTCGCTAATGGAATAAAACGCATTGCGGCTGAATTCATGCAATAGCGTTTGCCCGTTGGCGCTGGACCATCATCAAATACGTGACCCACGTGCGAATCAGCGTAGCGGCTGCGGATTTCGGTACGGGTTGAAAAAATACCACGATCTTCTTTTTCGACGACCACGTCGGCACTCAACGGACGGATGAAGCTAGGCCAGCCTGTACCAGACTTGAATTGGTCACGAGAAGAATATAGCGGCTCGCCCGATATCACATCGACGTAAAGCCCCGGCGCTTTATTGTCCCAATAAGCATTATCAAAGGCGCGCTCGGTACCTTCTTTTTGAGTAACTTTATATTGAATGTCACTCAGCGACTTTTTCAGTGTTTCCTGTGTTGGCTTCACGAATGTTTTTGGGTTGAAGCCTGCGCTTGCTTTGGTAGTTGCTGCTTCATTTAAAGCTGCCTGTTTAGAGCTGGCCGCAGTCGGTTTAAACTGGTTAAAATCTAGCTCATAGTCTTTGCCATAGACGCTTTCGATAAATTGATAGCGACCAGAGTTGAAGGTATAAGCCTTATAGCGTAGCGGGTTTTTTTTATAATAATCCTGATGATACTCTTCTGCTGGATAAAAAGTGCTCGCAGGTACAATCTCAATCACCACTGGCTTGGCATATACCCCAGAGTCCTGCAATGATTGCTTGGCAGTTTCTGCTATCTGTTTTTCTTGCGCATTATTATAAAAAATAGCGGGGCGATACTGCGTACCTCGATCCACATACTGACCTTTATTATCAGTGGGATCAGCAATGCGCCATAACGCCTGTACGATACCGTTATAGGTAATCTGTGTAGGGTCATAATATACTTGCGCCGCTTCCGTATGACCCGTACCACCTGCTGATACTTGTTTATAAGTTGGGTTTTCGACATTACCACCTGTATAGCCAGACACCACTTCTATGACCCCAGGGATTTTCTCATAGCCTGCTTCCACGCACCAAAAACACCCACCAGCGACCGTTGCTACTGCCAGTCCTGGAGTCGTCGGCGCATAAGGATTGGCAGCATTTACATCCTTCACAGCGGTGTTGGTTTCGGTAGAAGCACAACCTGCGTACAACGCACTGCTTGCCACGATCACTAATCCGATAATTCTAGACGGCAATATACGATTCATAACTATTTCCTAAAAGAATTTTCGTGTAACTATAGTGACCCCTTGGTGTCACCACAATATTCCTATATTGTTATATATATAAAACGAGTTCAATTGTTTCTAATAAAAAAAGCTTATTATCCTATGATAATAAGCTTTTTTAGTTTATCAGCGACATGATTAAATAGATAAAATAATCTATGCTGCTATGCTGCATTGTCACTATTTTTATCTTTACCAGCAAGAGCTTCACTTTCTTGCATAATCTTGGTCAAGATTTCCTTGATACCAGACGCTGGCATATAAGTCGGCACTGCATAGGTATCACTGACTTCTTTAGCAGCGGCTTTAGCGATACTGTCAAAGTCACTGCTTTTCATACCTTTGACGGTTGGATCAATATTTAAGCTTTTGATCAGCTCTCGTACTTGGGCGATTAAGTCATCTGCTATCTGACCATTGCTACTACTCGCTTGATCGTGCTTGACCATGCCCGTTTTTCTTGCCAATGTTGCCAGTCGTTTTTCACTTGCTTTACGATTTAAGTCCAATACATAAGGCAAGACGATGGCATTCGCACGACCATGAGGAATACTATAATACGCGCCTAATTGATGAGCGATAGCATGAACATAACCTAGACCAGCTTTATTAAAGGCAATACCACCGTAGTGAGCCGCAATACCCATCGCTTCACGGGCTTTTAAATCCCCACCATCTTTATATGCCAGCGGTAGATATTGCATGACAGACTTAACAGCCGAAGCTGCATAGTAGTCAGTCTCTACGCTTGCGTTTACGCTCATCCACGCCTCTAGTGCATGGGTCAATACATCAATACCGGTATCGGCTGTGATATGCGCAGGCATGCCTTTCATAATGACCGGATCGATGGCCGCTGCTAATGGCACCATTCTTGGATCAATAGATAAGGCCTTTTGATGGGTTTCATCGTCTGACACTACCGCACCAAGCGTTGCCTCTGAGCCCGTACCAGCAGTAGTAGGAATACAATATAGCGGCGTAGAAGGTTTTCTGGCTTTTAGAATTCCAATAAGTTGTCTAGGTTTACAATTATTGCCCTGCGACATTGCAATCATCTTAGCCGCGTCGATGACTGAACCGCCGCCGATAGCCAGTATAGAGTCGCACTTAGCATCGATAGATTTGCGCAGGCCTTCTTCTATGACCTTAAAAGTAGGGTCTGGTGTCACACCATCATAGAGCTGATAGCGGATGTTTTTACTATCTAGATAGTCGGTCACTTTGGCAGGTATACCAAGCTTATTCAATACGGCATCAGTGACGATAAATACATTGCTACTGCCTTCATTGATGAGCATATCACATAACTCATCACAGGCAGTCTCACCAACGAATAGCATCGGTCTTCTGATAGGCACTACGTAAGAAAAGGCTTTTAATACTTTGGCACGCGTCTTGGCAACTGCCAAATAACCAGCATGCTGTAATGGATTGTTATTTACTAACTTAGAAAGACTGCTTTGTTTTTTGCTGGGCATAAAAAATCCTTTTTTAATAATGCTTTTAATAGCAGTTATAACTGTGTTGATTCCACCAACTAGGGCGTGTCTCAATTCAAACAATAGTCATCTAAATGGACTAAAAGTGGTTAAATTTCGCTAAACAGCGTTAAATAACCCGTTAATATATCGATATTATCTGCTCTATTTTCCTTGTTTAACTACGATTTATCTCATTTTTAGCACCATTTTTAGCACCATTTTTAAAATGAGAACATGCCTTGGGAGCGAAGCCAAACAGGTAAATATAAAAGTAAAATATATATATCGATAGAGTGGACTAGTGTTCAAATTTATTGTACCACTACATTTTTTAGGATGTCGTAATTATTATGAACTGCTATGTTCTGATTTTTTAGAGGTTTTTATCAAATCGTCAAATAGCAGCAGTATTAATAAATAAGTCAGCCTTAAACATATTCTTTGACCAGCCAATGCTTATTGTCTTGCCCAAAATACCAAATCATCACCACAGGTGCCAAGATACTCAGCCAAATGCCATAGGTGATGGGCAATCCTTGCGTGACCGCTGTATAGCTCAGTCCAATGATGGTCAGTGCAAGGAGCATTGCAATAACATTATGGCTCGATCTACGGCACATCAATTCTCGTAAGATGGTCAGCGTCAATAAAAATACCACCAACATACTCATTAGCATGCCCATTGCATAAGGTTCTGAGATGATTTTTTGGGCGCTATCACCCGTTTCACCGGCGACGGATTCGGTAACCAGATTCAGCATACTACCCAAACCTGCTAAGGCAGCAAAGATAAAAAAGTGCCCATAACCAAATAAAAACAAATCATGACGTCGGCGCTCTTTATTTAAAATGGTATCAAAGGGCACGATAAAATACAGCCACCATAAAGAAAACACGAGAGCGACTAAGCTTGAGCCGAGTAACAGGATGCTACTCGCAGCAGAGGTAGAGTTGACCAAAAAATATTGAATACTGTTACTAACCCCTACCACACCCTCGCCCAATACGATAATGGTCAAGAGTCCATAACGCTCAGCAATGTGTCCAGGGTGCCAGTTATCAAACTGCTCTGAACGTGCCCATACTGGCATGAGTAGTTCTGCTGCTATGAACAGAAACAAGGCGGGCGTTTGTAACGCGGATGGTAAAAACAACCAGATAATCCACAACGCCTGTAAAGTTAACAGACCGACCATACTGCGCCCAGCGACTTTTTTATGACCTGGAACTTGTCGATAGACACGCCACCATTGACTACAGCTTGCTAGCCGCATGATGGCATAACCCGTCACCCCAATCCAAGTAAGCCCTTGCTCATAAAACTGATGAATGTTGGCAGCTATCATGAGAGAGCCAAACATCTGAAACATGACTGAGATGCGATAAAACCAGTCGTCAGGGTCATAGCCTGACGCAAACCACGTAAAGCTGGTCCACGCATTCCACAAGATAAAAAATGCCACAGTAAAGGTCAAAAAACCTGAAAAATCGTGCTCACTCAAGCGATTATAAAAACCATTGGCAGCGGCGGCGACAGCAATGACATAAACCAAGTCAAATAGCAGCTCAAGCGTGGTTGAGGGACGATTTGACTCGCTGATATCTCGGGCTTGGATAGGTTTTATTTTGAGCCTGCCGATCATGTAGAGTGTTCCACTTATTTCAAAATTAGTGCAGCTACATGATTATGTAATTACGTAGCTATTCATTTCTGACTGTTGATCTTTTAATAGGGTCTGTTGAACATTCAAATATTAGGACTGCTGATCGCTAAAATCGTCCCAAACCTTTTATCAAATCAGGCGTAAACCGATGATAATGTCGAGACCTTAGCTAGGTTTACAACAACGTTTGGGGTGGTTTTAGCATCAGCCTTTTAGGGCAGTAGCTATTTTTTGCCAATACATGGCGAAATTGTCTAACCTAGAATGACTAGGCATCAAAAATTTCACTGCGCATTGTCTAAAAAATAGCTACTCCCAGTGCCACATTTGAATGTTCAACAGACCCTAGGCTAAATCATGCTTGCCTGTAATAACTGCTGAGCATACGGGTGCTGTGGATTATTGAAAACATCTTCGCTACGACCAAACTCAATACACACGCCGTCTTTTAGCACCACAATATGCTGACATAACGCGCGTACTACCTTTAAGTCATGGCTAATAAAGACGTAACTGATTTGCAGTTTTTGTTGAATCTCTCGTAGCAAGCTAACCACAGTGACCTGCGTGGTACTATCAAGCGCAGAAGTTGGCTCATCTAATATCAACAGACTGGGCTGCATAATGAGTGCACGCGCAAGGGCTACCCGTTGACGCTGACCGCCTGATAACTCATGCGGATAACGCTGCGCAAAATCAGCTGGTAGATGCACAGTAGCCAAACTATCCATCACCGCCTGCTGGCGTTCTACTTTATCGACACCTTGTACCAATAATCCTTCTTCGACGATTTGCATGACCGTCATACGCGGATTGATACTGGCAAAGGGGTCTTGAAACACCATTTGAATCTGCGAGCGGAAGGTGCGCAGTTCACGTTTGGACAATGCTGTAATGTCTTGCCCATTAATCATTATTTGACCACTGATATGTGCTTGATTGCTAAGCAATTGACTTAGTGCCAGCGCTATTGTGGTCTTTCCAGAACCTGATTCACCAACGATACCTAATGCTTGTCCTTTTTGCAGGGTCATATCGACATCTTTTACCGCATCAAACCAGCGTTTGGTACCACCAAATAGACTTTTCTCTACAGGAAACTGTACTTGTAAGTTACTGACTTGCAATACGGTTGGTAACTGACTTTCATCGTCCAATAAACTGAGTGCTTGCCCGAAATCTTGCTTGATAAGCGAGCGGGTATATTCTGCTTTCGGCTCACTAAATACCGTTGCCGTTTGCCCTTGCTCAATCGTGTGTCCTTGGCGCATGACGATGACGTCATCGCTATAGCGCCTGACTAAATTTAAATCATGGCTGATTAATATCATTGCCATATTATGCTGACACTTAAGGTTATCTAACAGGGTTAGAATCTCATGTTGCAAGGTCACATCAAGCGCGGTCGTCGGTTCATCGGCGATTAAAACATCAGGCTGCTGTGCCAATGCCATGGCAATCATGACCCGCTGACGTTGACCGCCTGATAACTCATGTGGATAGCGATTTAATTTATCAGCAGGGTCAGTCATATTGACATCAGTTAGCAAAGCCATGCTTTTTTCACGCCAGTGTTTTTTGAGGACGCCGCTGATACGTAAGGATTCTGCGATTTGTTTGCCGACCGTATGTAGTGGGTTTAGCGCCGTCATCGGCTCTTGAAATACCATACCGATACGCTGACCACGAATAGAGCGCAACGTCGCATTACGTGCCTTATTATTAGCTACCAGTAATGTCATCATTCCTGTTACATCTGCTAATTGTACATCGCCAGTAACGGTCAAACTGTCCGGTAGCAAGCCTAATAGCGCAAGACTGGCAATCGACTTGCCAGACCCTGACTCACCTACTATCGCTAATGTCTGCCCTTGCCTTAGCTCGTACGATAGCTTATCGACCAGAACCATGCCTGCGTCCGTGACGATGCTAAGCTTATCCACTGTCAGCATGAGCTTATTCTGTGCTTTGCTATGACTGTTATTTAAACGATTATTTTGCTCAGTAGCAGTTATCATATTAGCGTTTATCATCTTATCAGTTGTCATATCAGGAACGCCTCGGATCAAAGGCATCACGCAGCGCTTCGCCAACGAAAATGAGCAATGATAAAATAAAGGTTAAGCTGAAAAATCCAGATAAGGCCAGCCAAGGGGCATCGAGGTTGTTTTTCCCTTGCACCATCAACTCACCAAGCGATGGTGACCCAGGCGGTAAACCATACCCTAAGAAGTCTAGCGCTGTTAAAGCAATGATATTAGCGGTTAGGATAAACGGCAGTTGTGACAAGCTTGAGGCCAACGCATTAGGCAAGATATGTCTGAGCATGATTTGACTGTCCGATACCCCAAGGTTGCGAGCGGCACGGACATAATCAAAATTACGCGCTCGTAAAAACTCTGCCCGTACCAAACCGACCAGCCCCATCCAACCAAATAACAGCATCATCGCAAACAGCATAAAGATACTAGGGCTAAACAAGCTGACCAAAATAATAATCATAAATAGCTGCGGCATACCGCCCCATACCTCCATGAAGCGCTGCCCTGCCAAATCTACCCAGCCACCGTAATACCCTTGTATCGCACCAACGATAATACCAATAAGCGCGCCTGCTAGCGTCAGTGCCAGACCGAACAGCAACGATACCCGCATGCCGTAAAGTATCCGCGCCAGCACATCACGACCCAAATCATCTGTCCCAAGCCAGTTTTGGCTATTGGGTGCGGCTGGATATGGAATCCCTAGCTCAACGTTCGGTGTCTGGTCTGCAAAGGGAATGAGCGGCATCACATAGTAACCCTGATCATTAATCAGCGTTTGCACAGCAGGATCTTTGTAATTAGTTTCAGTCTCGAACACACCGCCAAAAGTTGTTTCAGGATAGGCTTTTAATACGGGGAAATAATAGTTACTTTCATACTGCACCAGCAGCGGCTTGTCATTAGCAATCACATTGGCTGCCATACAAATGACAAATATTATCGCAAAAACAAACAGCGATATCACGCCGAGACGATTGCGGCGAAAACGATTAAGGCGTGCCTGCCAAATAGGGTTTAAGCGGCGCTTTTTCTCTAGTGGAATAGAAGAGGCAGTTGAGGGCGTTGAGGATAATGGATGACTTGACATTAGCGCCCCTCAAAATCAATACGCGGATCAATTAAGTGATAACTCAAATCACTAATTAACTGCAATAATAATCCGAGCAAAGTAAAGATAAACAGCGTGCCAAATATCACCGGATAATCACGCTGCTGAATAGCTTCGAAACCTAACAACCCCAAACCATCAAGCTTAAAGATAATTTCAATGAGAAAATTACCGGCAAAGAAAATCCCAACGATAGCTGCTGGGATACCAGCAATAATAATCAGCATGGCATTACGAAAGACATGACCGTATAACACTTGACGCTCACCCAAGCCTTTCGCGCGAGCAGTAAGCACATATTGCTTACCAAGCTCTTCTAAAAAGCTAAACTTGGTCAAATAGGTTAAGCCTGCAAAGCCGCCAACGGTACTTGCTAGGAGCGGTAGCGCCAGATGCCAAAAGTAATCTTTTACTTTACCAAGTACACTTAATTGATCGAAATTCTCGGAAGTTAATCCTTGCAGTGGAAAAATGTTCCAGTAGCTGCCACCAGCAAAAAATACTAGTAATATGACGGCAAATACAAAGACGGGTATCGCATGGCCGATAGCAAGTAGCATGGCAGTGACTTTATCAATCCCCGAGCCATGATGCATGGCCTTATACACGCCCAGTGGAATGGCGATCATATAAATCAGCAGCGTGCTCCAAAGCCCAAGCGAGATGGATACGGGCAGCTTTTCGACAATCAAATCCGTCACCGATTGACCTTTAAAAAACGACTCACCAAAATCAAGCTTGGCATAATTCTTTAGCATCAGCCAAAAACGCTCAGGGGCTGACTTATCAAAGCCATATTGCGCATTAATCGCCGCCACCATCTCCTCAGATAGACCACGCGTACCTTGGTAAGTGCTATTGTTGCCACCGGCACTACCCGCGCCAAGATTACCACTTAGCGCACTGTCTTTTGCGCTTTGCTCAATAAGTGCCAGTTGCTGCTCAACAGGACCGCCGGGCGCCGCTTGGACAATGACAAAGTTCGCCAGCAATATCAAAAATAGCGTCGGTAATATCAGTAATAACCTTTTTAAGATATAACGACCCATAATGGCGGCTTCCTAAAATAAAGAGAGATGACAACTTAGTATTTAGAAGTTATTTTTAAGCTCACGTAACGCGGCGAACACCGCCAAAGACTTATCATCGTCTATAGTGACTTTAGACTTTACCCCTGCTATCACACTTGGCTCTTGCGTCCGCAAAAACACATTGATTGCGCGTTCATGCTCTAAAGTGACTGGCAGCGTCGGGATACCTTGGGCGGTTTTTTCTTCTGCTTGCGCAAGCGCTTGCTGCATCGCTCCATTAGCCGGTTCAATAGATAAGCCAAAGCGTAAGTTGTTGGCAGTATATTCATGGGCTGGATACAGCAGCGTCTCAGCTGGCAAGCCATTTAAACGCTTAAAGCTGTCATGCAATTGCTCAATCGTGCCGGTAAAGACGCGTCCGCAACCGGCACTAAACAAGGTATCACCGCAAAAACAATGCTTCTGTCCATCGATATCCAAAATATATGCCACGTGGCTTGCGGTGTGACCGGACACATCCCATACTTGCGCGGCACAGCCCCAAGCACTGACCGTACTGCCGTCTTTAATAGTTTGATCTTCATCGACATTGTGCTCGGTATGCGCAACCAAATGCGTCATTGGATAAGATTCTTGTAGCTCGGCGACGCCTCCGATATGATCATGGTGATGATGTGTGGTCCAGATGGACGTCAGCTCTAAGCCGTTTTCTTCTAAATAGGCGATAACTGGCTCGGCTTGACCCGGATCAATGACAATCGCCTGCTTATTATTTTCATTAATGAGTGTCCAAATATAGTTGTCATTGAACGCTTTAATGGGGTGAATACGAATACTCATATAAAATCCTTAGCAGTGATTGTCTTTATTACTGATGTTTTTTATTAAATTTTAAAAACCAAATGAAACACGATTTTATTTACTGGTTTAAATGATAATTTTTAAATAACTGTTTTAAGCCATTATTTTAAACTATTGCTTTAAGTATAGATTAACGCGAGCTTCTGCTTCTTTATCTGTCCACCAATAATCGATACCGATAGCATTGGTCGGGAGTTTTGCAGTATGACGATATTGATTCCAGTAGGCGACATTGGTGCTAGGTTTGCCGTATAAAGGGACTAAATAATGTCCTGCCCGTAGCAGGCGATCAAGTACGTGCGTATATAAGACGATCTCATCGCGATTTTTAGCGTCGCCCAGTTTTTTAATAACACTGTCAATCGCAGGATTTTTAATACCGATGGTATTGGCGTTACCCGCTTCATCAGCGGCTGCACTGCCCCAAAACGCCGCCTGCTCAGCACCAGGTGATAAGCTCTGTGCAAAGACGTCGACCACCATATCATAGTCAAAACGGCGCATACGCTCGTAATATTGTGGCCCATCGACTTGACGTAAGGTTGCATCAAAGCCCAAACGCTTTAGATTACGGGTATAAGGCAACAGCACGCGCCCCATGGTCTCGCCTGTCATCAAAATTTCAATCTGAGCAAGCTTGCCATTTGGCTGATATAACTTCATATCTTGATAATAAAAGCCCGCATCTAGCAACAGCTGGCGCGCCTCTAATAAGGCTTTACGATTAAAGCCGCTACCGTCACTGGTTGGCAATCGCCATTCCGTTAATACCGCTTGTCGCTGAATCGGTTCAAGCTTGGCCAGCAATGGGCTTAATATCTGCATCTCAGCCGCAGATGGCGTACCAGTAGCAGCAAGCTCTGAGCCATGAAAGAAGCTTTGTAAGCGCTCATACTGCCCATGGAATAAAGTTTTGTTCATCCACTCAAAATCATAAGCTGCGGTCAATGCTTGGCGGACGCGAATATCTTGAAAAATTGGCCTACGCATATTCATCACCAGACCCTGCATCGGTACTGGGTTTTGACTGCTTATGGCTTCTTTATTAATCAGGCCGGCTTTGACGGCTGGGAAATTGTAACCGGTGGCCCAGTTAGAGGCTTTGTTTTCCGGGCGGAAGCGATATTGCCCAGATTTAAAACCCTCAAAAGCAATCTCATCACTTTGATAATAGACAAATTTAATCATATCAAAGTTATAACGACCGCGATTGACCATCAAATCACGGCCCCAATAATTGGGATCACGCACGTAGCTGACCGCACGTCCGGCATCGACACGGCCGAGTTTATAAGGCCCACTACCCATCAATGGCGTCAGGGTAATTTTCTCAAAATCAGTATCAATAGAGGACTTGGCAAAGACAGGAAACTGTCCAACCGTCAATAAAATCTCTTTATTTTCATCAGACTTAAAAACAAACTTTACCCGCTGCTTATCGATAATTTCAATGTCTTTAATGTCGCCCAAATAGCTGCGGATATACATCGGGCCTTTATTCAATATCGCATCATAAGTGGCTTTGACGTCACTACTGGTCACTGGCGACCCGTCCCAAAAGCGCGCAGCAGGATTAACATGGTAAATAATCCAACTGGTATCGTCAGGATCATACGTGACTTTATTTGCCAGCTGCGGATACATGGTAAAGGCTTCATTGAGTGAGCCCGTCATCAAGGTATCATACAGATAGTCAGTACCAACCATTGCCACGCCTGTGGTCATCCATTTATTGGCCGCATTAAAGGTGCCGCGTGCATCCAATGACAGCGTACCACCTTTGGGCGCCTTTGGATTGGCATAGGGCATGTATGGTACGTCAATATACTCAGTGGTACTATTATGCCCAAGCGCAGTCGTGGTGATTGGCGCTGCGATACTGACAGGTATCCAGCTGCTAGTCATGACAAGCAAGACGGCTTTTAGCATGGTGTTTTTTAGCATCATGACTATGTAATACCCCTCATAACGACCTTCTACTCTAAACCGACTTGGATAAAAAATGCGCGACTGACGGCAAAATAGGCAATTGAAGAAATTTTATCATAACAAACTTAGGTTTTTTAACCTAATGCTTTGCGGTGTTAAGGATGCTACATAACGCATTATGCTACTTAAAAAAACGCTAATAGACATGAAAAAAGACGCAGCTCTTAAAGTTGCGCCTTTTGTTTCAAAGCCTGTACTAACTTAAGCGTGTTTTTTTTCAAAATCTATCATAAAGTCAACCAACTGCTGTACCCACTCTAATGACACTGCATTATAAATGCTGGCGCGCATACCACCGACATCGCGGTGACCTTTTAGATTCATGAGGCCCGCCGCCTCTGACTCTTCTAAAAACACTTTATCAAGGCTGCTGTCGGCTAACGTAAACGGCACGTTCATGATAGAGCGATATTTGGGGTCAACGGGATTACTATAGAAGCTGCCGTCATCAATCGTTTTATAGAGTAAATCGGCTTTTTGCTGGTTGATTTTGCCGATAGCAGCAACGCCGCCCTGCTCTTCTAACCAATCAAATACTAGTCCTGCTAAATACCAAGAATAGGTCGCTGGCGTGTTTGACATTGATTCTTTTTCCGCCTGATGCTCATAATTCATCAGCAGCGGGCACCACTCACTCGCTTTGCCCAATAAATCTTCACGAATAATGACGATAATTAGTCCTGCTGGCCCGATGTTTTTTTGCGCACCCGCGTAAATCATGCCAAATTTAGAGACGTCGATTGGCTGTGACAAAATGCAAGAAGACATATCGGCGATAATTGGCGCATCGACTTGTGGCGGCTCAAAAATCTGCAAACCATGAATGGTCTCATTAGCGCAGTAATGGAAATACGCCGCATCTTCGCTTAGGTTCCAATCGCTTTGGGCTGGCACGTCAGTAAAATTACTGTCTTTACCCGTTGCCACCACATTAACCTCGCCCAAACCCAGTTTGGCATAGCGCTGTGCTTCTTTAACCGCTTTACCGGACCAAGTACCCGTCGTTAAATAATCTGCGCGTCCACCATTTAATAAGTTTAATGGAATCGCTGAAAACTGTAAGCTGGCACCGCCCTGTAAGAACAGCACTTTATAATTATCTGGAATGTCCATAAGCGAGCGCAATTTGGCTTCCGCTTTTTCAGTAATCGCGATGTACTCTTTACTACGGTGACTCACTTCCATGACCGACATACCGCGTCCCTGCCAATCAAGCAACTCTTCTTGAGCGCGTGATAAGACGGCGGTCGGTATGGTGGCAGGTCCCGCTGAAAAGTTGGGTACACGGTTAGAAGCGGCTTTGGTGGTCATAATCATTATCCTAAATATGATGAAATCATCGTGGTTATTAAAGGTTAAACGTTAAATATGAATGTTAACGTTATTTTTAATCTCTGTCGTAGTAGTCGTAATAATAGTAAGTGGCAAGCCTTTAACTCTGGCTCGATAACTGCTCCCAAAGCTGACGTTTAAGGCTACTATCAACAAGCATGTCATCAAGTGTAGGCACAGTCATAAAGTTCGGATGCTCAAGGCCATCAGGTAATACGGTCAATGCCGCCACTTTTATCTCTTCGCGACGACCAATCTTAAACACATATCCTGCAAGGCTGGCATTGGCAAGCTCAGCGGTATCCATACCCTCACAGATAGGAAAGGATGTGGTCTCACAACTGATGAATAGCGCTTGGATGATATTTTGCCACAGTTTTTGGCTGTCATGATTAAGGGCTTGAATATCAACCAAAATTACCCAATCGCCATAGCGACCACCTTGTAAATCAAATGGTACTACCTTTTTGAAGCTATCGTCTTTAAAGTTATTCTCTTTAAAACTGCTATCTTCAAAGCTTGGAGCATTATTTACATTGTCCATCGCAGCTTGCTGAACGACCGTATTTACAAGTGAGGTAACGGCCGGCTTGGAGATATCAGGGGCAGTCGAGTCAAAACTATAGATGACGGGACTTTGTTGGTCAGAAGGACTTAAGCCTGTTTCATTAGCGTCATCATAAGAATGATTAGACTCATCATCTACCATATCTGCTATGGCGACGTTTATAGTATCGATATTTGGGGGTTCAATATTAGAAGATTCAATGCTTGGCTGTTCGGTGCTCGTTGTAGAAGTAGTAGCATTAGAATAAGATGCAATGCTAGCGTTAGCTGTAACCGCATCAGGCAAGGCAGGCGCAGAAATATCGGCGATATTCATGGTTTCAGAGCTCGGCTGCACCCACTGATTGATACCCATCATCGCTAAAATCTGGCGCTGCTGCATACGATGTTGCATGACAACTAGCGGGTCTTGGATATCACTCATGCTTATTTACTATCCTACTTATCTAAAATGGATTTACAGGCTTTTAATGTCAAAAATAATATTAAAGAACGATGTTGAAAAAAAGGATTAAAAATATAGTCGATTCGATTTAAAAAAGAATACTCAAATGCCGTCAATGACATTGCTCAAAAAAGCTGCCGAACGCCTAGCCAATGATTGGCAAGCTCGGTCAAGCAATCATACTCATCTTGACTGACTATCGTATCGTGTAACATCACTGTATGCAACGTGCTTAGCCATTGCCGGTAATCATTATAACCATAAGGTTTATTAGTAGTCGCATTATAATCTATTTGAGCGCCGCCCTGTTGCCTCTGTCGATAATTATCATCACCTTTGGCTTTAGAACCAAACGATTGACTGGCAGGCGCTATAAAAATAGGTGCGGCTGCTATTAATGCTAATAATTGAACGCTATTTAGATTTTGCGCAGTCAATAATAGCCATTGCAAATTTGCCTCACTAGCGGCAGCTAAATCAATATCAATCAAACGTGCATGACGGCGTAAATCTACAAGATAATGAGCAACGCTAGCACTATTATAGCTGAGCACTGAAATAGGTGTTGAGATAGGTACTGAGCTATCTAGTGCGGATATTATTTGCCCTTTAGCATCCTTTGCTAAGCGATACGCCAATAAAGTAAGCATGGTTTTTGCGGCAACATCAAGACCATCAAACACCTGCCCTGATGGGTCAAGCTGAGCATAGATATCATCCGTGCCGGCGTGCAATACTTGCTGCCATTGATAGTATGGATATTGAGGGGGAAGATGCGACTGAACCTGTGTATCGTTTAATACGGCAGACAATACGGGCAACAATTTCTGCAGCTTTAGGGCCTGCCATAACGCTAAAATCGAAGGCGAGCGAGACAATCGAGAGCGCGTATTCTCTAAAGGATTTAATACGGATGTAGATTTATCAATAGAATCATCATTATTTATATTATCAGCGATATTTTGGCTTAGATCAGCCGTAAGGGAGTTTTCAAACAGCTCAATGATACCTTGCTGATAGCGCACTAGCATCGTCCGATACTTTTTTTGCTGCACATAATGTTGATGATCTTGATTACTATGACTGGCTTCATATTTTAAGCGCCATTCATCAATAGCACTTTCTGATAAATCATGCTGGCGTAGTTGCTTTAACGCCAACGCAATCAAAGCGCTGTCTAGACGCCGATCAAGATTTGCTACTGCCGCTAATAATTTATGATCGAGTGTATGCGATAAAATTTGTGTGTTACTGCTAATATCCGCCCTAGAGTTAGTAGTGATTTCAGCAGAAAACTTCTTATCCTCATCAAGCCCAAGCCAGATATCAGTTAAATCATAAGTCGCTGTTGTTGACAGCACATAACCCTGATGACAAAGTAGCACGGACTCAATCAAAGCTTGCGCCCCTAGCGGGTGATAACTGTGATTGAGCACATACTGCGGTAGCGATACTTTTTGTATATCTTCGATAGCAATCAAGGTATCTGATGGCAAATCACTATCAGGTTTGGCTTGCCATGGCTTAAGCAACTCATGCATACCGATATCTTGTACTTGCACCTGCAAACGCCCATTAATAACAACATCTTCCTCTACAACAAATTCAAGCCCACTATCGCTCTGCAATTCATTATTTATCTCACTAGTAGAAAAGACTGCGATTTCTTTTTCGATAGCATCTTTTTGAATAATATCTTTTTGAATAGCAACTTTTTGAATGGCATCTTCGTCAATAACATCATTGAATTTATTATTAATGTTTTTATCAGCAAATTTATTTTTACTTAGGCTATTTACCACTATCACGCCCCAATCACCCAAGCGGCGCTGCTCGTAGATTTCTGTTATCTTTTGCTGATTGAGACGTTTTTCTTTAGCCACTTGCACGGCGAAATCATGATAAGCGTTGGCATTGATGGCACTCATGCGCTCAGCCAAACTTGGATGGGTGGCAAACCACGATACGTCACCCAAATCGGCACCACTACTGGCAAAAAAGAAATGACTTAATCCATTAATATCGGCGATGCCAGTTAAGCGCGAACCAAGCGCATCTTGATGAATGGTCTTTAAGGTTTCCATAATAGCCGGCGAACGTGTGAGCTGTACGCTGGTCGCATCGGCAAGCAACTCGCGCTCACGGTTAAAGCTGTGTTTAATCAGTTGCGCACTGGCCATACTGGAAAAGCTCAAACCATGGATTAATAATGTCCAAATATTACGCGGCGATTGATTATCAACCGTAGCCCTACTTTGTAGCCACATCGACTGGCTTTTAACTGCTGACTGCCGGTTTTGTGACTGGCTTTGCCAATAAGCAACCCATTCGCTATGAGTGTTAAAATTAGCAGTTTGCGCTTCAGTGCTACGCGCCTGACTGTCAATATCTCTCTGAGATAAGAGGTTATTATGATTAACCGCATTGTCAAAATAGTTTTGCTGACTGCTTTTATAACCAGCACCAAAATTATTAATAGAATCACTCCAGTCATAGAGTAACTGCAAGCCTGCTAACACCACCATTAGCTGTAAATTAAACGTTGCATCACCATGTAAGATATGACCATACTCATGCCCTATTAGCCCGTATAGCGCTTCATCAGATAGCTTATCAAGCGCGCCTTGGGTGACGACGAGCACCATATCTTGGCTATGGCGACCCGCTACAAAACCATTAATGCCTTGTTCTTCAGGCAGCACATATAGAATAGGCATTCGCAAACCTGAAGCAATAGCTAGCTGCTGGGCAATCTCATAATAACGCCGATAGACAGGCGGGAAATCGCGCTCATCACGCACCGCAATATGGCGGGCACTAAAGCGAACTTTAGATACAGGCTGATGCTGATGGGCAACTCCTTGGCTATGCTCCCAAGCATCTTGGCTGTGGTCGATAAACAATCGCACCGCGCCCACGCGCTTAGCAATCGCTCGACCACCTGCTTTTAGGCGACCATATTCCAAAAAACTACCAATGACAAAGCTACCTAGCGTCCAAACAGCAACCAGTATTAATACCCACTTATAAACGCCACCAGTAAATATCGTCAGCAGTAGCGCCATGATAGCCAGCGCTACTGCCAAATGGGCAAAGACAATGAGAAAAAACAGCCCATAGAGCAATAAGCTGCGCTGAGTACGGCTACGCTGTGCACCAAAAAAATCCATCTATTACTCTTACCTAACCATAACTAAGTGCATTTGACAGTATGTAAATATCAGCCCATATCGACGACAGGTGCTTGAGCAATGAGTTTTCTATCTTCAAATACCAATGGACTAAGTGGACGAAAGCCAAAAGTTGTGCTGACAAGATTATTAGGAAACACTTCGCGATCATTGTTATAAAACATCACGCTATCGTTATAATGCTGACGGGCAAAGCCAATCCGGTTTTCGGTATTGGTCAGCTCATCCATCAACTCCTTAATCAAGCTATCTGCTTTTAGCTCAGGATAAGCCTCCACAACCGCAGAAAATTGCCCCAAGGCTTTCGACAACATACCCTCTGCTTTGGCAAATAGCGCCATATGCTCAAGCGAGTCTGGCTGATGTTTATTAGAGTCTTGCAAGCTTTGGGCGTGATTACGTGCACTAATCACACGAGTCAGCGTCTCTTCTTCATGCGTCAGATAACGCTTGGCGGTTTCGACTAAATTGGGAATCAAATCATGACGCCGCTTTAGCTGCACATCTATCTGTGCAAAGCCATTCTTTGCTTGGTTGCGGGCGCGTACCAATTTGTTAAATATCGAGACGCCACATACCACCACTAGCACCACGAATGCAATGAACAGCCAAACGAACAATTTCATAAAAGAATCCCAAAGTATCTAGAATGTTAATAAAAGTTAATACATTGTATTTTAACCTATCTTAATCAATGAGAAGTTAAAATTTAACGAAATGCGAGCCAAAAAAAGCCCTTTACAATGAAGGGCTTAATATAGCAAATGAGCGTTGTTTATATTTTATTAAGATCGCACTCAAATTTTAGGCAAAAAAAAGCGACTCCAAAAGCACATCCTCGGCACACATCATAACTATTACCGTTGCTACCTTCCGGTCCTGGCGGGATTCATAGAACAATGTTGCGAGGCTACCAATGGAGCCACCAGTTGCAGATTATACAAGAATTTTTTGTGATTACAACCCCAATCGTAAAACTCTTCGTTTAAGAGGCTAAATAATGGCAAAAATTAAGGTAATAAAGGAGATAACCACGTCATTCTTATAACTTAGCCTGTAACTTAAGTGACAAAATTCTCACAGCAACCTCTTTAATTTTTGCTATTTTAGTTGAGGTATGTTGAATAAGAAACGATACAAACAACATACCGTATAAGAATAAGCGTAATCAATACACGACTCATATAACTATCATTTATTAGGAGATCATAATGAAAACCACTCTACTCAATAAAGCGGCTCTGGCTACTGGTACTGCGGCCCTACTGACAGCAATGATGGGCAGCGCTCATGCAGAACCAACAGGCTACGATCAGCTTAGCTTTCAGGCAGAAGTTAAAGAAGAGATTCAAAACGATGAAGTACGAGCCAGCTTGTATAAAAAAGCACAAGCCACCGATGCTAAAACGCTGGCCACCACGCTCAATACCTCTATCAATAATGCGATGAAAATCGCTAAGCGCTACCCTAAGGTGACAGTGACTACGGGACAGCAGCGCACCTATCCACGCTATGATAAAAATGACAAAATCATTGGCTGGACTGGACAAGCAAACATCGATCTTAAAAGTACAGATTTCGCCGCGACTAGCCAGCTTATTGCTGACCTGCAAGAAACCTTGGTCATGGACAATCTCAACTTTGGTGTCTCAGACGTCAAAAAAGATGCATTAGAACAGAAGTTAATGACTGAAGCCTCTCGCGCGTTTCAACAACAAGCTAAAAATCTCACCCGCGCTTGGGATGCTCGCGGTTATCGTGTCGTCACTGTCAACCTAAACACTGGTAGCAACTACCCTCGTCCCATGTATAGCGCAATGAGCATGAAAGCGGCCTCTGCTGATGAATCGGTACCAAGCCAAAGCTTTGAGTCTGGTGAAAGCACCATCTCAGTCACTGCCAATGGCACGATTGAGTTAACCAAATAAGTTAGAAGGATAGATGTAATTAATAGTTTTTAAAAAAAGGGCAGTCACTAAATGTAGCGACTGCCCTTTTTTAACGTCTAAAAACTAAATAGCCTAAAATCAATCCTGCAACTAGCGGCTTTAATAAATCAACTACTTCCACACTTAGTTAGTAAAAGCATTGCTAGTAATAGGTTTACTGCTCTGAGAGTTGGCCTGCTTCCCGTTTTTTTGACGTAATTTTAGCATCACTTTTTGATGAAATGGTAAATTCTGATACGCCAAAAGCTGCTGGGCAATTTTTTTATTGTTTTGCAAGGTGGTATTATTTTGAATCACATAGACAGTCCTTGTGACTTGCTGCAGCGTTTGACCTTTTTCACTTTGAATGACGGCCGTTATCGTATGCGCGCCTGGCAAAGTGTCTATTGTCGCAATCGTTGCATTTAGACCTTGAGCAACTTCGTTACCATCAAAGTAAATACGGACACTAGCGCCTGCTTGCAGCGCGGGCTGAACTTGTAGCGCTACGTTGATACTCTGCGCTGGACGCCGATAAGCGCGTTCTTCGCTCGGTTCAGTGATGGTCAGCTGATAGTTGACCGCTGCCTTAGCTGTTGAGTCATTGGCGGGCGCGGCATTGCTAGCAGTTTGACTACTTTCAGTGCTATTGCTGTTTGAACTATTCGTTTCATTACCGGTTGTCACCGTCGTCTGGCTAATCTCTTTGCCCGCTTGCTGCTCGTAATTTTGTGGACGATCGGTAAAGGTGACTTGACCGGTTTTTTCATCAACCACTTTGTAGATAGGTGCAGCATTCGCTATCGGTGCGTAAAAACTGGCTGCACCCATTAATAAACCAGCCAATACCATTTTATTTTTAATTTGTGCATGGCTGCGTATGGTCATTGCGGTCTGAATAAGTTGTAAACGGTTCAAGAGTGAGTGCATAGTCAGTTAACCTAATAAGTGCGCGTGTTTAATAAATATAATGATACCATTATGGGGTATTTTTGAAGTAATAACAGTAGCGTCTGTTATATTAGATAAATGGAAAGCAAACTCTAATCTAGAATAGTAAATCTACGACAGCAGCACTTTTATGTAGGCATTTATGAGGATATGACTTCTTGACTTAATCCATGTTTACTCTATTGACGATATATTCCAAGTGTCTAATAGTCGCCAAATGGCAGCATCAATCGCTTGGGCTTGAGCAAGGTTCTTGCGGTCAGCATACCAGTTAACTTTTACGCCGTTATAAATGGACTCTCTATATTCAACAAACATTGGAACTTGCTTAGTTATTGGAATATAAATTTCATAGCCTGAAATGAGTGAGTTTTCAGATTGACCAAAACATTTTTTATGATTATATTCGCCTTTTTCTCCCTTAAACCGATAACAAGTCACTCCATTGTTAGTTTCTGTAGAATCAGCGTCTAACTCTAACATTGAGTAATTATCGAAGGACTGCTTGGTATTTCCCCCTAGAGAATAATTATTTACGATAACTTTCACCTGATCGGGGTGATCTAACGTTTCATCAGACACAACACTCCTATCCGATGCCTGTACCCATGAGCCATTAAGCATCAGATTAAACTCTAGTGCTTGCCCTGGCATAATTGGTGTTACTGGCATGGCAAGTGTTTCTTCCTTGCTAATAGTGTCGAATGCTTTAGGCTGATAATCAATCGGGAACTGACCGAGATAATGCTCTGCATGTGGACGATAGAACTCTGATTCTCCTCGTTTAGAATGATTTTCAAGCGAATGAGTTCGCCTCTCCCCTATTTCTGCTTTGATAATCATCTCACCCCATAGTAACCAAGTGACGATGTCACCCTCTTTATAAGGATCTTGCTTTTTTTCTTGTTGCATACAGCCTATTTGAAATAGTGACAAGGTGATTACTAAGAAAAGGCTTAAGGTTGAGCGTTTCATGGCATTGCCTGCTGTTATCATTATTATGGCTGGCTATGAAAAACTGAGCATTGCAACTCACTGTCCGCGCCGTCCTGTAGAAACTGAAACCGTGGGCTTAAATCCTAAAAAAATTCATCAGTAAGAAACGGTATCGCGAGTAAAAATGTAACGAGCACTTATTATCAAGCATTCATCATCAGCCTCTCATTATAGAACAATTGTTGGTTTGAATACCATAAAAAAAACCAGCCAAGATTTACTTGACTGATTTTTTAATTAGAAACTCAAACTTTTAACGATGGATTAGCAGCTATAGTACAAGTCAAACTCTACTGGATGTACCGTCACATTGACACGCTGCACTTCTTCTTCTTTCAGGGCAATAAATGCTTCTAGCATGTCTTGGGTGAACACATCGCCTTTTAACAAGAATTCATGATCATCACGTAATGCTTGCAGCGCTACTTCTAAGCTCTCAGCAACCGTTGGAATTTGTGCTTCTTCTTCTGGTGGTAAGTCATATAAGTTTTTGTCAGCGGCTTCGCCTGGATGCATCTTATTCTGAATACCATCAAGGCCTGCCATCAATAGCGCAGCAAACGCTAAGTATGGGTTGGCGGCTGGATCAGGGAAGCGCGCTTCGACACGGACGGCTTTCGGGCTACTAACATGCGGAATACGAATAGACGCTGAGCGGTTAGACGCTGAGTACGCAAGCTTGATAGGTGCTTCGTAATGCGGTACTAGACGCTTATAGCTGTTGGTCGATGGGTTGGTAATCGCATTCAAAGCGCGGGCATGTTTGATGACGCCGCCGATGAAATATAGCGCCGTTTCAGACAGACCAGCATACTCATCGCCTGAGAAGGTATTGACACCATCCTTTGAGATTGACATATGCACGTGCATGCCCGAACCATTGTCGCCAACGATTGGTTTTGGCATAAAGGTCGCGGTTTTGCCAAACTGATGCGCAACGTTATGAACCACGTATTTTAACTGTTGTACTTCATCCGCTTTTTTGACGAGCGTATTGAAAGCGACACCAATCTCTGACTGACAAGGTGCCACTTCATGATGATGCACCTCGATACAGCCTTCGCCGATGATTTCTTCGATACGTTCGCACATCACCGCACGCATATCGTGTGAGCTATCGATTGGTGGTACTGGGAAATACGCCCCTTTAACACGTGGACGGTGTCCCATGTTGCCCCACTCATAGTCATTATTGGTTGACCATGCAGCTTCTTCCGCGACGATTTTATGGCTAACCCCTGACATCTCAATCGACCATTTTACTTCATCGAATACAAAGAATTCTGGCTCAGGACCAAAATAAGCCGTATCACCGATACCAGTAGACTTTAAGTACTCTTCTGCACGGCGGGCGATAGAGCGTGGGTCACGGTCATAGCCTTGTAGCGTAGAGGGTTCAATGATGTCACAAGTCACCACAACGGTCACGGCATCAAAAAACGGATCCAAAAAAGCGGTCTCAGGATCAGGACGCAAGATCATATCTGACGCTTCAATGCCTTTCCAGCCAGCGATAGATGAACCATCGAACATTTTACCGTCTTCCATGACTTCTTCGTCTACACTATGCGCTGGAAAACTGATGTGCTGCTCTTTACCACGGGTATCGGTAAAGCGAAAATCGACCCATTTGGCATTAGAGGATTTGATAAGATCTAGTAGTTTGTTCGACATGAATAATCTCCGTTATGGTTATGACGTTATTACGATTTAAAGTAATAAATTAAAAAATTACGATTTAAAGTAATGAATGAAAACTTTTTAAAATATGGGACTGGCTTTTGGATCTACATAGCGGCTTTGTAGCGCCTGCAAGTTCATGTTTATCAACACTCGTGACACTATCCGTCAGTGTGCGCAGCTATCATTGGGCTAAAATTACTGGTCTAAAATCATTGGCCCAAAATAGTCATCAGCCAAATGCAGACTGACCCCATTTTAGCAACATCTGACTCATAATGCTGAACTCTTCAATTGCTTATTAACAATTATTTTTAGAGTAACCAATATCCAATATCTAATAATATTGATAACACTAATGGTGCAACTGCTGTGCCAAGTTACCTTGCTAAATATAATATTTAGTACTAACAACCTAATTATTGGCAATAATTTCAGTAATTTATAATAGTAATTTAACTATATTAAGAGGTAACTGAGCCATTATTTTTATGGACAACATTTAAGAGTAGTATATATAAGCGCATATTCGCACTGTATTAGTGCAGTAGCAAGTGCACCAATGATTAACATTGCATTTTTATGGTGCATTTTAATTTTTTGGCTCTTTGAAACGCTAGGCCATGTCCTACATTTTATAGACCACAAAATAGTGGTAAGATGATGTCCTTTACAATAACTAGCCAGTAAAGCAAGCCGCTTTTATGTTGAGTTCAATGCATAAATAATAAGAGCAAATTTACCTTTTGAAAAATAAAATCAATGAGTTGACTACACAATGATTCTAATGATCGATAATTACGACAGCTTTACGTACAATATCGTACAGTACTTCGGTGAGTTGCAGCAGGACATCACGGTATGGCGTAACGATCAGATGACCATTGAGCAGATTCAAACCTTGGCTCCCGATGCCATCGTCATTGGTCCAGGGCCTTGCGATCCAGACCGTGCCGGCATTTCTTTAGACGTTATCGAAACTTTTAAGGGTATTATCCCTATATTGGGCATCTGTCTCGGGCATCAGGCGATTGGACAAGCATTCGGTGGACAGGTGGTCAAAGCTGGCGAAGTGATGCACGGGCGCTTATCCGCCGTTTACCACAATGGTAAGGGCATATTTGCTAACTTACCTAGCTCCTCAAAATTCACGCGTTACCATTCGCTGGTCGTCGACAAAACCAGTCTACCCGACTGTCTAGAGTTGACCGCATGGACGCAGCACGCCGATGGTAGTATTGAGGAAATCATGGGCATACGTCATCGCACATTGGCCATTGAAGGCGTACAGTTCCATCCTGAGTCCATCTTGAGCGAAGCCGGTTATCAGCTACTCAATAACTTTTTGCAAACTCATAATCTGGCAGTATCAGCCTCAAAGGCATTGCCACAAGTCGGTTAATGTTACTAAAAATGCATGATTGATAATAAAAATTCTGACCACCCTATACACCAATATAAATAATATAAAGCGAGAGCCTAATGAGTACTGTAAAGATAGAGGACACCCACACCGCAGATAATATTGCCCAACTATCGGACGAAGGCATCCATAAGCTACTAACGACGGCTTTGGGTCGAATTTTTCAGCATATTGATTTGACCTTTGATGAGATGTATCAAGTCATGCTGATTATCATGCAAGGCAGATGTAGCGATGCGATGATGGGCGCTATTTTGACTGGTTTACGTATGAAAGGTGAATCCATCGACGAGATTACGGCATCAGCCAGTGCCATGCGCGCTTTGGCTGCGAATATCGAACCTAAGAACTGTGCTCATTTAGTCGATATCGTCGGTACGGGCGGTGATGGTGCGAATTTATTCAACGTCTCTACAGCGTCGGCGTTTGTGGTGGCAGCGGCAGGCGCTCAAGTTGCTAAGCATGGTAATCGCGGCGTCTCTACCAGATCCGGTAGCTCAGATTTGTTGGAGCAAGCGGGTATTAGTCTGTCGCTCACACCTGAGCAAGCAAAAGACTGCATCGAAAATCAAGGCGTTGGCTTTTTGTTTGCGCCCAATCATCACAGCGCGATGCGTTATGCCAATCCAGTCCGTCGTGAGCTCAAATCGCGCACTATCTTTAATATCTTAGGGCCATTAACCAACCCTGCTGGCACGCCCAATTTGGTCATTGGCGTCTTTACTGCTCAGCTGTGTGAGCCAATCGCCAAAGTGATGAAAAATCTAGGCGCACGTCATGTCATGGTCGTCGGTGCAAAGGATGGCTTAGATGAAATCAGCCTCGCCACTTCGACCACAGTAGCTGAATTAAAAGAGGGTGAAATCTCTGTCTATGAGATGATGCCAGAGGATGCGGGTATCGAATCACAAACGCTGATTGGGCTTGATGTAGATTCTCCAGAACAAAGCCTTGAGCTAATACGCGCCGCTTTATCAGGTGAAGAGACTCATGATCGCGCGGTCCTAAAAGCTCGTGATATGATTGCCCTAAATGCAGGTGCGGCGATATATACCGCAGGACTTGCCAGCAATTATCCTAATGGTGTCAGCCGTGCTCAACAAGTCATCCAAAATGGCGATGCGTTAATCAAGCTTGAGTCTTTAGCCAAATATACTCAGCAGCTAGCGGCTAGCTCTTAACGGATACATCCGTGTTAACGAGATGCAAAAATAGCCATTGTTGCTTATTTATTTACCTTTAACAATATTCGGATACCAGTATGAACACAACCAATACAGATATTCCTTCGGTATTACAGCGCATCGTCGCCACCAAAGTAGAAGAAGTAAAAGCCGCTCGCGATGTGCTATCTCTTGAAGCGTTAAAAGCGCAAGTAGCGACTGATAAAAAATCACGTCGAGGTTTTGCCGCTGCTCTAAGAGCTGTGGGAGCTGTAGGAGTTACCGCTGCTAAAGACAATGGTATCGGTATCATCGCTGAGATTAAAAAAGCCTCTCCCTCTAAAGGCGTTATCAATCATAACTTCGCGCCTGCGTTGTTTGCCAAACAATACGAGCAAGCTGGCGCGAGCTGTTTGTCTGTATTGACGGATCGCGATTATTTCCAAGGCGATGACAGCTACCTGATTCAAGCTGCCAATGCCGCAAGCCTACCGATACTGCGCAAAGACTTTATGATTGATGAGTATCAAATTTACCAATCATATCTCATGGGTGCCGACTGTATATTATTAATCATGGCTTGTCTGGATGATACTCAAGTACAAAAACTACATGCGCTCAGTATCGAGCTGGGCATGGATGTATTGATTGAGGTCCATACCAAAGCTGAGCTTGAACGCGCATTAAAACTGCCACGCTCCGAGCATAATATCTATGGTATCAATAACCGTGATTTGAATACTTTTGATGTCGATCTACAAACCACGCTTGATCTAAAAAATATTTTAATCGAAGCATTGGCGGATGACGCTAATAGCGCAGCCACAGCACAGAAACCGCTTATCGTCACCGAAAGCGGTATCCATAGCAGCGATGATATTCGTTTGATGCTCAATAACGATATTCAGCACTTTTTGATCGGTGAGCAATTTATGAAAACGGATCACCCCGGACAAGCGTTACAATCCTTACTTGCGGGCGTCGCAGCAGACGGGTAAAGTGGCTTCAGTCTTCTGAACAGTTTAAATCAATCAATCATTCCTTCATTAACCAACGATACGTTAACTTTTATGTCAAATTCTCTATTTTCAAAAGAAATGCAAGACCAGCTCAAAGAGCTCAAAGGACAACTGAGCAAAGGTCGCGATACCAATTCGCCTGATGGTGACAATGGCAAGCCCACAGAACCTGTCTCGCTACTTACCCAAAAGCAGGTCAAAAAAACGGTCAAACAATTAGACAGTGAGCATATCGATGATGATAAAGTTCTCTTTATGCAAGCGATGCATGGTGTAGATCAGCTAGAGGACAAAAATGTCCGCTCCCCTGCCAATGCCGCAAAAGTGCGCAAACCTGACGCCGCGACTCTGTCGAAACGTGCCGCTGCGCAAGGCAGTGAAACGAGTGACTTGGGTGCAGGCTTATCAGATATGCAAGCGCTACTCAACCCCGTCGCTGGCGAAGCGTATTTGTCTTATAAGCAGCCAACGCTGCAAAATAAGGTTTTTACCCAGCTAAAACAGGGCAAGCTGCGTTGGTATGACGCAGTAGACATCCATGGCTGTACCATTGACGAAGCGCGCGCGGCTATGACTCAACTATTGAGCCAAGCGAAACAGAACAACGAAACCATGGTAAAAATCGTTCATGGTAAAGGTTCTGAGGCTATTTTAAAAACCTGCGTCAACGGTTGGCTACGTCAATTGCCAGAAGTATTGGCATTTTGCTCTGCGCCGCCGAAAGATGGTGGCAATGGCGCTGTATTGGTACTGCTTAAAAAGCCTAAAACTGATAGCGAATAAGCTGCTCGGTTAAAGAAAAAAAAGGACTGCATCTATGCAGTCCTTTTTGTTATGCTCATCATCGAAGCAACTGTTTGCATCTATAGTCCAAACATCCTAAAAACGCGATGCTGTGGCTGATATCAATTTTTTGTCGCCTCTATCAGCAGTGCGTCATCTATCGATATTACTTTTCACTCACTATAGCTTTAGCGGTATCTAAATCAATGAGGATAAGATATTTATGAGTCTACAAACTATTGAAAATGCTAAAGCATTAGAAGAGCATATCATCGCCTTGATTGCCATCGAACCGAGATTTGCACCTATTTATGAGCAAGTTGGCGTGCCCAGTCTCAGGCACAATGCCGGTGGCTTTGAACAATTAATGAGAGCGATGGTTGGGCAACAGCTATCGGTAGCCGCGGCGGCCAGCATTTGGCAACGAGTTGTTGCGGCAGGTTTGATCACTCCTAAAGCCATTAGCGAAGCGACGGATGAAACATTGCGCGCTCAAGGACTATCCAAGCAAAAGATACGTTATGTCCGCTCACTAGTAGACCATAACATAGACTTTGCGGCGCTAGTAAGGATGGCAAATGCAGAGGTTATAAACACACTGACAGCAGTCACTGGTATTGGGCGCTGGACGGCTGAGATGTACCTACTATTTTCTTTAAAACGCGCAGATGTATTGGCAGTCGACGATTTGGCGATTAAAGTCGCAGCGATGGAGTTACTAGGTCTAGCAGAGCGTCCGACTCCAAAACAGCTAAACCACTTGACCGAAAGTTGGTCGCCACATCGTAGCGCCGCCAGTCTGCTGCTATGGTCGTACTATGGCTTGTTACGGGATAAAACTGCCGTACCATTATAACTGGATAACTGGCAGCCCCTTTATCGCTATAAACCAAAAAAATAAAGGGATGGCCAACGACCGTCGCCCTCATTTCACCCGCTACCGCCTGCTTAAAAGTCAGTTCTGCAAAGCCATTTCTACAAAGTCGATTCACCATAAATACTATGGCTGGTTCCAAATAGAGAAACCAAATTTTCTTTTGGAATGCTTAAACTTACGTTTTGCAAACGCATAAGTATGAATTTTACGGGCTTTTTTTGACTGAGCTTTTTTAGCCTTTTCTTTCTGTTTTTCAGCGACTTTGTCGTTGTTCGCACTGCTGGCATCTTTGCTGCTATTTTTACTGACGTTGATAGCTTTATGCTCGCTATCACTAGCAGTACTATTATCCGCATTGTTATCAATATTAGCGTCGTCATCATCACTAAGATTATCATTGCTATTGTGATAAGCATTGTCATCATTCGGCGTATTTGCAACAGAGTCAAGCGCAGTATTATTATCACGACCATTATCCATATGATGCTCAAGCTCCGCTTGATTGACAATCAACTGTTGGGTTGGTAGCGCATGCTCGACCTTATATTTTGCCACTTGATTGAGCACATCAACGAATACCACATTTTGCTTGTCATAAAACTCCATGACGTCGTTAGCATTAATATAAGCTTGTAACTGAATCACGTAACAGTCTTGACGCAGCTCTAAAATATTGACTTGATTCCATTCATTATTGGTCAAATAATGCTCATTTAAAAACTCGTCTAAGTCTTTGACCATTTTGAAGACCACGTCAATATCGGCAGTACGCTTGAGATATAACTGATGAAAGAAGCGAAACATATCACGCGAGGTAAAGTTCTCGATTTGCATGGACGAGAAGTCACCATTGGGGACAGTGACAATCGTGCGAGTCAAGGTGCGTACACGTGATGAGCGAATACCGATATCGATGACCGTACCTTCATAAGTGCCAAACTTACAGTAGTCGCCGATACGTACGGGCGAATCCGCCACGACGACCACGCTTCCCACGAGGTTCTCGATGGTTTTTTGCGCACCAAGTGCTAAAGCCAAACCACCGACACCTAAGGCTGCGATACCTGTTGTCAAATCAAAGCCTAAATTACCAAAAATGACGATCACAGCAAATATCAGTAGTAAGGCCTTAACAACTTTTCGCATCAACCCTAATATCGAAACCCGTTCAGTATGGTTTTTCTTATAGCTTAAGTTAACAGCACGCGTGAAAATCGCATCGATGACACGCAATAATAACCACGTTATAGCGAGCCACGATGCAATCTCGGTAAAGCGATTGACCGGCTCACGCAGCGTCACTGACACCCCAGAATAGACCATCACCTCAGACAATATCAGCGCCATAATCACTACCGCAAGGGGCAAGATAACCTTGTCCGGCACTGGTAATGCCACACCGCGCACGCGTGGATAAACGAGCTTTAACAAATGATACAGCAGCCATACCATGACGTAGGTCAATAAAAAACTGCTCACAGTCATGGCCAAGGCGGCGAACAGATCCACCAATTGATAGCCGAAAAGCTTTTTACCTTCTAGCGAGTCGATCGTATAACGAGATACCAAGGTAGGATCGGTGTTTTCTAGAACTTCTGGTATTGAGCTGAGCGTTTCGGTAGAAAACTGCCAGTATTGCTCACCTTGCTTTGAGACGACGCGCTCAAGCAATAACGGCACGCTTTTATCACCGATACTGATGTTACCCACATTTTCTTGGCTGGGCGGTAGTTGGTCGGCTAAATTGCCTTCGAGCGTATTATTAATCTGCAAATCAGCTGAAAAGCGTCCACCCGCGTCAAGCGCTTGCTTAAATTGACGCACAGCAGTCGTTGGATTGTCTGATTTTGACAAATTAAGATAATTGCTCGCCAGCAAATAATCATTTTCGCCAAGCGCACTAATGAATCCTTGCACCGTATTCCGCGGGGTATCTCGTCCGAACGAATCAGGTAGCGGCTCGCTGGTACTAGCAGCCTCACTAGTTCCGCCAATTCCCAATACACTGGCCTCAGCAGCAAGGGCAGCATTTGGCAGTATCAGGCTAAATAATAAAGTCAGCAATAAGCTCAGCACAATCAGTGTTCTTGATAATGATGCCGTTAAAGACAAAGGTAAGCTAGCAGGACTCATACGACGCTTAGTAGACAAAACAAACCTCTTAATTTATAGATAAAATATTTATAAATATCAACAGTGATACATAAAAAATAGCTGAAACAGCCAATA
Source organism: Psychrobacter sp. GW64-MNA-CIBAN-0177 (assembly GCF_040309585.1). Classification (NCBI taxonomy): domain Bacteria; kingdom Pseudomonadati; phylum Pseudomonadota; class Gammaproteobacteria; order Moraxellales; family Moraxellaceae; genus Psychrobacter; species Psychrobacter sp. GW64-MNA-CIBAN-0177. The sequence goes on along the minus strand of NZ_JBEOOY010000002.1, from coordinate 235,756 downwards.
ATGAATATGACCTGCTGCCATGATAGCAATTATAACTAACGGTCGTGTTTTTGATTACATATTTTTATGCCGACTGATGTGTCTAATGATAGGTCAGTACTGAGTATGAACACAGTAATCAGAGAACAAATGCCTTGTATAGTGCACGAGGATGACTTAATAATCTACTATCATGAAACTGGCTCAGCTTAGCGTGAATAAATATTGGCTAAAAGTGGTTTATAAAGCAGGCATATTTATAGATAATGAGCGTTGTTTAACTTGTCTACTGTTTTTTGTAAACTTTACCTTCTTAACCTTTGCTCATGTAACCTTGGAAATCATTATGTTGTTAACACGTTCTTCTTCGTCTACTTATTTACGCTGCTGTATTTTAAGTGCGCTTGGTGTATTTGCCGTAAATACAGCCATGGCTGTCACACCAGCTGACACTGACTTAGAAACAGTCAATGATAGTGAATTACCACAAGTTGAGCTTGATAAAATTGTGGTGACCGCCACACGTACGCCTACTAAAACGAGTAACGTCATTGCTCAAACTCGGATCATTGATAGTGAAGAGCTACAACGTTATCAGGGTCAGACGGCACTTGATATTTTGAAACATCAGCCAGGTTTCAGTCATTACACTAATGGCGGCTCAGGTACTACCTCAAATTTTTATATGCGCGGTTATGATAGCAAACAAGTTTTAGTGCTCATTGATGGCGTACGCTATAGCTCGTTGAGTGCGGGCGGTGCAACCTTAAATCTACTTCCAGCGGATCAGATTGATCGTATTGAAGTCTTGTATGGTGCTTCAGGCTCTAGTATTTATGGTGCAGACGCGATGGGCGGCGTTATCCAAGTATTCACTAAAGGCAATAATATCGAACAAAGTAACGTTGCTGTGACCGCAGGTATTGGCTCTCATAATCAATATTTATATGGAGCGAGCGCTCAATTTACTAATGACAAGGGTACTACGCTGAGCCTAGCAGCCAGTCATAACGAAACAGACGGATTTAACGCTACTTTACCTGGTGACCTACCAAGTCAGACTGATGATGATGGCTTTGAGAGTGATAACTACAGCTTACTTCTTAATCAAAAAATTAACGATAGTTTAAGATTTGGAATTAGCGGTCTTTATTCAAAATCAACAACAGATATTGACGCTTATGATGATTACATGACGGGCGCTCCTGCTCTAAAGCATGCCTTTTCAGATCAAGAAAGTGGGGCTGCTAGTGCCTATCTTGAACATTTTACTGATAGCAGCAACACAAAACTTCAATATGGTTATAGTATCGACGAATCAACGACTTATGAGACTGACGCAAATAATGGCAGCCAATATGATACTAAGCAGCAGCAAATAAGCTTAATAAGCGTTCAAGACTTGCCAGTCGGCAAATTAACTCTGGGCGCTGAGCATTTGAAGCAAAAACTTGAGTCAAATGTATATGATGCCGATGATCGTAAAACTACCAGTGGTTTTTTGGGTTATTTGCTGTCATATAATGGCTTCGACGCGCAAGCCAATATACGATATGACGACTATTCAGATTTCGACAGCGAAACTACTTATAACTTAGGCGGTGCTTATAATATTAGCCCTGATTTTCGTATTGGCGCAAGTTACGCTAAAGGCTATCGCATACCGACCTTTAATGACTTATACGGACCTAAAAGTTGGGGCAGTAATCCAAATCTAAAACCAGAAACTAGTGATAACTACGAAGCTTTCATTGAATATAATACTTCACTGCAATCGACACGCATCACAGGTTACCATAATAAGGTCGACGACCTTATTGCCAGTGATGGTAAAAGCACCCCTGAATACATTTATGGACAAAGAATAAATACTGACAAAGCCAAAATCAAAGGGGTGACATTGACTTCAGATTGGGTAATTGATAATTACCTATTTGGAGGCAGTTACGACTACCAAAAAGCTAAAGATGATAGTGATTACACGGGTAAAGTCGACTATCTTGGTAATCCTATTGATTACAATGGTAACTACCTCCCTATTCGCCCTGAGAACAAAGGCCTTATCTACTTAGGCTATCGTTTACCGAGTTTAGATATCCGTGCTGAATATGAATATATAGGTCATTATTATTACAGTGTAAACAATGCTGATTCACAGATCATAGATAGCTTTGGTCTATTTAATATTAGTGGCAATTATCAGTTGACGGATAATTTAACAATGAGTGCTCGCTTAAATAATATTACTAATAAAGACTATGTGACAGCGCTTGGCTATAACACTGACGGCACTAACTTCTTTACCTCATTAACTTATAACTGGTTCTAAACCCAATCAAATTGCACAAAATGTATATCAACAATCAAGGTCATCCAACGATGGCCTTTTTTTGTGCCCACCAAAAAGGCAAAATCACTCATACCTTTACTGCCTAATATTTATGTTATCCAATAGGTGACAATCACTGATTCATCTATTACAATAACGACCTCCGAGAGGTGTTGCGCCATAATAAATTTTATTGCATATAAGCTTTATCGCTTTGCAAATCATTTGTTATGTTAGGCTCGGTTAACTGTTTATGACCATTTTGGGTTATGAACAGCGCAAATAACGGCACCTGCGTTTTTATTCTTTTTATCTATTAACTGATAGGAGCATATTATGGACGCAGTGTCTAACACCCCATCTGCCCATACGATCGACCCCTCTTTCACTGACTATAAAGTTGCCGACATTAGCCTTGCTGATTACGGTCGCCATGAAATCACCCTAGCTGAAGCCGAAATGCCTGCCCTGATGGGTTTGCGTCGTCGCTACGAAGCCGACCAACCGCTTAAAGGCGCAAAAATCGCTGGCTGTATCCACATGACCATTCAGACGGCTGTCCTTATTGAGACGCTTGTCGCGCTAGGTGCGGAAGTACGCTGGACCTCATGTAACATCTTCTCAACTCAAGACCATGCTGCTGCGGCGATTGCTGCTGCTGGTATCTCTGTTTATGCTTGGAAAGGCGAAACCGAAGAAGAGTACGAGTGGTGCTTACGTCAACAAATCCATGTTGACGGCGAAGCCTCAGGTCAACTTTGGGATGCTAACTTAATCTTGGACGACGGCGGTGATTTGACTGCTTTGATTCATAACGATTATGCCCAAATGCTTGATAACATCCATGGTATCTCTGAAGAAACTACTACAGGTGTCCATCGTTTGGTTGAAATGCTAAATAAGGGTACGCTAAAAGTACCGGCTATCAACGTTAACGACGCGGTTACCAAGTCTAAAAATGACAACAAATACGGCTGCCGTCATAGCTTAAATGATGCCATCAAACGTGCTACCGATATGTTCCTTGCCGGTCGCCGTGCGCTAGTCATCGGTTATGGTGATGTGGGTAAAGGCTCAACGCAAAGCTTACGTCAAGAAGGCATGATCGTACGTGTCTCAGAAGTTGATCCTATCTGTGCTATGCAGGCCTGTATGGACGGCTATGAAGTATTGTCACCTTACATCAACGGCGATAACACCGGCGGCGCAGAGAATATCAACAAGCGCTTGCTTGAAGACACTGACATGATTGTCACTACTACTGGCAACTATCATGTTTGTGATAGACACATGCTTGCGGCACTTAAGCCTGGTGCGGTCGTTTGTAACATCGGTCATTTTGACACTGAAATCGATACCCAATTTATGCGTGACAACTGGCGCTGGGTTGAGATTAAGCCACAAGTGCATCAAATCTTCCGCTCAGACGATGAAAACGATTATTTGATTTTGCTTGCTGAAGGTCGTTTAGTAAACCTAGGTAATGCCACTGGTCACCCATCACGCGTGATGGACGGCTCATTTGCCAACCAAGTATTGGCACAAATGTATTTGTTTGAAGAAAAGTTTGCTGACTTGCCAGTTGATGAGCGCACTGACAACTTATACGTCAGAGTATTGCCTAAAAAGCTAGACGAAGAAGTCGCTGCTGCCATGGTTGCTGGTTTTAACGGTACATTAACTAAGCTGACGGAAAAACAAGCAGAGTATTTGGGTGTGCCTGTCGAAGGTCCGTTCAAGCCTGACGCTTATAAATACTAAAAGGAGCTAGCCTGTGAGTAAGCCTGCTTTCTCCTTCGAGTTTTTTCCGGCCAAAACCGAGCAAGGACATGAAAAGCTCCTCAGCACTTATGATGAGTTAAATAAGCTATCACCTGCTTACTTTTCAGTGACCTACGGTGCGGGCGGTTCAACCCGTAGCCGCACTTTGGATATTGTCCAAGCTTTGTGCGCGCGCGGTGAGACGGATATTGCGCCGCATATGTCTTGTATCGGTGATGATAAAAGTCAAATCGCCGAACTGCTCGATCTTTATAAAGGCTTAGGCATCCAGCGTTTGGTCGCCCTGCGTGGTGACTTACCCTCAGGTCAGGTTGGTATGGGTGAGCTACCGTTTGCGTTAGACTTGGTGAAGTTTATCCGTGAATATTCAGGTGATCACTTTCGTATCGAGGTCGCAGCCTACCCTGAGATGCATCCACAAGCGCGTAGCTTTGAGTTTGATGTTGACAACTTAGTCAATAAATATCAGGCTGGTGCCGATGCATCAATTACCCAGTTTTTCTATAACGCGGATAGTTATTTATATCTGCGTGATACGTTAGAGAAGCGCGGTATCGATACAGTAGCGCAGCCGTTAGTCGCAGGCATTATGCCGATTACCAACTCTAGCAATCTCGTACGCTTTGCCGATAGCTGTGGTGCTGATATTCCTCGCTATGTGCGTAAGCGCTTGGCAGATTTTGGCGATGACCGCACCGCTATTCGCGAGTTCGGCTTTGATGTGGTCTATCGTTTATGTGAGCGCTTGATTGCCGAGGGCGTACCTGCCATGCATTTTTATAGCATGAATAAGGTTGAGCCAAACAAGCGTTTGGTCGAAGCGTTGGGACTCACCGCTTAAACTTTTATCGAATGTATTGCTGAATGACTGGCGTTCTTAGGAGCGCCAGTTTTTTTGTTTTGCTGATGACTCATCTTATGCTAAGGACAGCCTTATTTGAGCTGTTTTTATTCCCCAAACACCTGTAACAATACCCCTCTCTTCTCAGCTCATATTCTGCTAATATATTGGGATGGATTATTGTTCAATTAAAGGATTAAGCGACTGTGCGACGTTTTTTTTATGCCTCCAGTAACGATACGAACACCCCCTTCCCCAAACTTAGCACCTTGCCTATGGGTGCTAGTGTCGAATTAACAGACAGTATTGTCCATCATTGGTGCCGGGTACTACGCGCAAATATCGGTGACCAAGGCATTTTGTTCGATGGCTTTGGCGGCGAATATCAGGTACAGCTACAAGCAATTAGTAAAAAAAATGCCACAGCGACTTTACTGACTCGTTCAGAGGATGACCGCAGCGCCTCTGTATTAACTAAAATCGCTCTGGTGATGAGTCGCGGTGAACGGATGGATTATGCCATTCAAAAATCTACCGAGCTTGGCGTTACTGCAATCCAACTCCTCAGCAGTCATCATGGCGAGGTCAACCTCAAACCCGCACAAGTTGAAAAAAAGTTGGCGCATTGGCAACAAGTCGCTATCGCCGCCTGTGAGCAATGCGGCCTCAATCGCCCACCACTTATTCTTGCGCCATTATCGATTGATGACTGGCTATTAAATATAGCCGCTAGCGAAAAATTAAACGAAAAAGAAATGGTGGTCAGCCCTATAGTAGCTGAGCTGAGCCAAGATTCTTATTATCAAGTATTACAGCAACCGGCAGATTTACGTTTGCAACTGAGCGTGCCAGCAGCAGGACAACCTTTGCGGCCAGAGACGCTATCAATTGCACTAAAAAGAGATAAACCCTACGTAGAGTTGCTCATCGGCCCCGAGGGTGGTCTGAGTAATGATGAGCGCGCACAAGCACAAGCAAGGGGCTTTGCGCCTTGGCAAATTGGCCATCGCGTATTGCGCACTGAGACTGCGCCGGTCGTTGCCTTGGCGACATTGCACGCGCTTCGTTGTTAACGACAAAATGTTATTGCCAATATCATGCTGATAGCTAGGGTAAACGAAGCGTGCTGATACGACCCTTTTCATTGCCTTGCACGCTGGGGGTATAACTTGTACCGCTAAGCTTACGATATTATTTACCAAGGTTATGTCTAGCAAAGACTGGCTAACTTTTTTGGCTTGATGTTGATTTAATGAGTCCAACTATGACTACTTTTACCACGCTTCCACTCTCGGACAAGCAGCAACTGTTGACCCAGTTATGCGAGCAATCTGAAGACGCCATCTTTATCCTAGATGCAGACTTTCGTTATCTATCAGTCAATGCCATTTATGAGATTATGATTGGTTACAGCGAATCTTTTTTGCTGGGCCGACCGCTTGGTATATATGCGGCTGAATTCTTATCAAAAGAAGAGCAAGCAATTTTACATGATCTCACCAAAGCCTTAGACAGCGAAGGATTTCATGAAATCGATTTTTCGATGGCGAATCGCTATGGACAAGTCCTAAACTGTCACATTACTTATCGCAGAATCTATGTGGGGCAAACGGCTTATTATGTCGGGGTGGTTCGTGATATGTCGTCTGTTGTCGAGGACAGAAAACAAGTGGCTCATCTGCTTAATTACGATCAACTGACCGGCTTGCCCAATCGCAAGGTGTTTTTGAGTCAGACCAGTGAGCTGTTGTTAGAGAGTTATCAAGAGGTGGTGATTGTACGTCTTAATATTGATCGTTATCGCAATCTTGCCAGCCTACTCGGCCCTGACGGTATCAATACACTCATAGAGAACTTTGTACTGCGGGTCAAAACCTTAAAGCTTGACAACTTACGCTGTTTTTCTCATTTTGGTGGTGATGATTTTGCTTTATTGTTCGAATGTAATGACGCCAATACCGTACGTAATCAGCTAGATAGCTTGATGCAAATGTGTGAGCATCCGTTCTCTATCAATGATGAGCCAGCCGAAGATGCGGACATTTATTGTCATATCTCCGTTGGCGTCAGTTACTTCCCTGAAAATGATCACGAAATGGCGGGGCTATTGACCAAAGCCGAGAAGGCCTTACATTATGTGAAGCAACAAGGTGGCGACGACATCTGTTGGTACAATAAAGCAATCAGCGAAGCGACTGCCAATAGTTTACAGCTAGAGGCCGAGCTTAGAGCAGCCAGCAATGAAGTTCAGTTTATACCCTACTATCAACCCAAGTTTGCCTTAGATACCGGAGCCATCACTGGCTTTGAGGCGCTGGTACGTTGGCAGCACCCCACTCGCGGACTGCTAAAACCTGTCCACTTTATGAACGCCATCATTACTCACAAACTGTCGTTTGAGCTATTCTCACAAATGGCAGTCCAAATTGCACAACAGCTATCAATTTGGCAAAAACTTGGCTTCGATCAGCATATCTGTATCAATGCGGATGCTGCTGAATTTAGCCATCCTGATTTTTATGAAATGGTCAGCAACTTGTTTTTACAGTACGACATCAGCGCTCAACAATTGCATATTGAAGTAACAGAATCCTCATTGATACAACGCCATGCCAATGTCAAGAAACAGCTCGATTTACTAAAAGAGTTGGGGATTTGTTTGGCGCTAGATGACTTCGGCACAGGTTATGCATCTTTAAGCTATTTACAAGAATACCCTTTTGACTTTATCAAAATCGATAAAAGTTTTATATCAAAGATTGAAACCAACCGTACTCAATACGCCATCGTCAAGGCAATTTTAGATTTGGCAGTGGCACTTGACATGCAAGTTATCGCTGAAGGTATCGAAACCGAGCAGCAGCGTGATTTACTATTAGACATGGGTTGCCAGTACGGGCAAGGCTATTGGTTCGGCAAACCAGTGACTGCTGATATCGCAACCGAACTGCTAAGGCAGCAGTACTCATCCAAATAAGACATCTTAAGATATATATTGACTTTGGTAATGATAGTAAAGGGCAAGAGAAATATCAGCAAACTAAAGTCAGTAAGACAGTTAACATAATGATATTAACAACTTATTTAATACCATTTTTCGTCGATTTTGCCCTTTCTAGCTTATTAATCCCTTTTTTGTCCAGATTGAAGACAAATTCAAATCTTTTTGTAAAAATGACTCGCTAGTTTTTTAGTCGATTATTATCATTCATTTTTTTCGCCTAACGTTGATTGCATAACGGATGCAAGGTAGGTTCATGACTTATCAGTGCTGTCACTAAACTTGTATAATCGCCTATGAAAGCCTATCTTTTATGGTGCATTTGTTAGAGCCAATTGAACATTAAACTGACTTTAACAATCACCATTCGTTTCAATACTATTTTATACAATCGACACCTTAGATGAGCCGTATCCGTCTCTACCATTCCAGTAGACACTTCGGATACAGTCAGTTCTGTCTCATGCGCGAAACTTTAGCGCATGAGACAGGATAACCAGCTATTGGTCTCGATTGCATTCCAAAAAGGACAGGAAGTTATGCAATACAAAGCGCCCTTACGTGACATTCAATTCGTGATGCATGAGTTACTCGACAGCGAAAGTCACTACAAAACTTTGCCTGCGTTCCAAGAAGCAGATCGCGAGTTGATGGACAGCCTGTTTGAGATGGCAGCGAGCTTTGCTGAAAATGAGCTATCACCACTGAATCAAAGCGGTGATGCTGAAGGTTGTCAGTTTAACAATGGCGCTGTTACCACGCCAAAAGGTTTTAAAGAAGCATACAAAGCGTATTGTGAGCTTGGCTTCCCAGCGTTGTCTGCTGAAGAAGCATTCGGTGGTCAAAACATGCCGTTTTCATTATCGACGGTCATTAATGAGATGGTTGGTACAGCTAACTGGTCATTCTCTATGTACCCTGGCCTATCACACGGTGCCATCCAGACCATTGAACATCATGGTACTGATGCACAAAAACAAACTTACTTAGAAAAAATGGTCACTGGCGAATGGTCAGGTACTATGTGCTTGACTGAAGCGCATGCAGGTTCTGACTTGGGTATCATTCGTACCAAAGCTGAGCCAAAAGAAGATGGTAGCTATAGCATCACTGGTCAAAAAATCTTTATCTCAGCTGGTGAGCATGACTTAACCGATAACATTATTCACATCGTTTTGGCTCGTCTACCAGGCGCTCCTGCTGGCACCAAAGGCATCTCGTTGTTTATCGTTCCTAAAGTCATGGTCAACGAAGACAGCAGCTTGGGTGAAAATAATAAAGTCGTTTGTGGTTCTATCGAGCACAAAATGGGTATCAAAGCCTCAGCGACTTGTGTCATGAACTTTGATGGCGCAACTGGTTACTTGATTGGCCCTGAGAACCGTGGTTTACAGTGCATGTTTACCTTTATGAACGTCGCTCGTATCGGTACGGCAGTTCAAGGTTTAACGGCAGCAGAGTATGCGTTCCAAGGCTCACTGACTTATGCCAAAGACCGCTTAGCGATGCGTTCACTATCAGGTGCTAAAGCGCCAGAAAAAGTGGCCGACCCTATCATCGTCCATCCAGCGGTTCGTAACATGTTGTTGACCGAAAAAGCCTTTGCAGAAGGCGGTCGTGCCCTAGTTTATTACCTCTCGCATTTTGCGGATACCGTTGCCAAAGGCGAAGGCGACAACCTGAAATTTGCTGACCAAATGCTGTCATTATTGACACCAATTGCTAAAGCATTCTTGACTGAGACTGGTCTAGAAGCGGCTAACCATGGCGTACAAGTCTATGGCGGTCATGGTTTTATCAGCGAATGGGGCATGGAACAAAACGTCCGTGATACACGTATTGCTTGTCTTTATGAAGGTACTACTGAAATACAAGCGCTTGACCTCTTAGGTCGTAAAGTGTTGGGTTCACAAGGTAAACTGCTTGCTAACTTCGTACAAATCATCCAAACGTTCTGTGAAGAAAACAGTGACAATGATGAGATGGGTCAGTTTATCCGTCCACTTGCCAAGCATCTAAAAGAATGGGGCGATTTGACGTCACGTATCGGTATGCAAGCGACTGAAAACGCAGATGCAGTCGGCGGCGCGGCAGTTGATTACTTATACTTCAGTGGTTACGTCACTCTAGCCTACTTATGGGCTCGTATGGCATTGGTCGCGCAAACTGAAATCGCTAACGGTAGCAGCGAGCAAGCATTCTATGATGCCAAGATTAAAACCGCACAATTCTACTTTGCAAAACTATTACCACGTACCACTACTCACGTACAGCGTATCGCTACTGGCGTTGAACCGTACATGACGATGGATGTTGATCAATTTGCTTTTTAATAAGCCCTAAGTAGATCCAATATTTGCTTAATGAACATCACTATTGTAATTAAAATCGGCAACATACCAAGGTGTGTTGCCGATTTGCTTATTGCGATATAGTTGAGCTTATAAAAACGATTATTTGCCAAAAAAACATTTTTGGTGTACGCGCAATTCACGAAGAAATACACAAGCTAAGCCTCTAATTTGCTAAACTTTAGCTATTGACCATTAAGGTTAACTCAAAAAGAACAACCGATAACCTTAACGTATTTAATTTTTATTCAATTGAACCAAAGGAATGTTTATGGCTGTTTATAATGCCCCTCTTAATGACATGCGCTTCATCTTAAATGATGTTTTTAAAGCGAATGAATTTTGGCAAAACAACGACAATCTGGCTCATGTTGACATGGACACTGTCGATATGATTTTAGAAGAAATGGCAAAACTGACCAAAAACGTTCTGCTACCTATTAACCGTAGTGGCGATGAAGAAGGTGCTACTTTTCAGGGTGATGGCGTTGTCACTACGCCAACAGGTTTCAAAGACGCTTATAAACAATATGCCGAATCTGGCTGGGTTGGTTTAAGCGGTAACGCTGAATACGGTGGTCAAGGCTTCCCAAAAATGGTCACTATGCTGACCGAAGAGATGGTTTTCACTGCCAACCAATCGTTTGCCCTCTACCCTAACTTGACTGTTGGCGCCACATTGTGTCTTAATGCTGCCGGTTCAGAAGAACAGAAACAAACCTATCTAGAAAAAATGTATAACGGCGAATGGGCTGGTACCATGTGCCTAACAGAGCCACATGCCGGTACTGACTTAGGTATTATCAAGACCAAAGCGGTGCCAAATGATGATGGTAGCTATCAGATTTCTGGTACTAAGATTTTCATCACAGGTGGTGAACACGACCTAACTGATAATATTATTCACTTAGTATTGGCAAAAACGCCTAACGCCCCAGAAGGCTCAAAAGGCATTTCTTTATTCGTCGTACCAAAATTCTTGGTCAACGAAGATGGCAGCTTGGGCGAGCGTAATACCTTGGCTGTTGGTTCTATCGAACATAAGATGGGTATCAAAGCGTCGGCCACTTGCGTCATGAACTTTGACAATGCAAAAGGCTGGATGGTTGGTGCTGAAAACACGGGTCTGTCTTCTATGTTCATCATGATGAACTATGAGCGTGTCACCATGGGTCTGCAAGGACTTGGTGGTTCTGAGCTTGCTTACCAAAACGCGGCACTGTATGCCAATGACCGTGGTCAAGGCCGTAGCGACACCCAACTACAAAGCCCAGAAAAACCAGCTGACGCGATTATTCATCACGCCGATGTCCGCCGCATGCTGTTAAATGCTAAGACCAATACTGAAGCATCACGCTGTTTTGCAATGTATGTCGCCAAAAACCTTGATGAAGAAAAATTTAGTACCGATCCAGAAGCAGCTGCTGCTGCTGCCGCTCGCGTTGCCCTACTGACGCCAGTTGCCAAGGCATTTTTGACCGACAAAGCCTTAGAAGCCACGGTTGATTGTCAGCAAGTCTTCGGCGGTCATGGCTATATTCGCGAATGGGGTATGGAGCAGATCGTTCGTGATACGCGTATTGCCCAGATTTATGAAGGCACCAACGGTATTCAAGCACTTGACCTACTAGGTCGTAAAGTGGCAAAAAATAATGGCAAATACGTCACCCACTTCTTAGGTGAGATTCGTGATTTCGTCAATAATATGCAAGCGGATCATGCGATCAAACAAGCAACCCTAGAGGCTGCGGATACGATAGAAACTCTTACCCAAACGGTACTGGCTAATATTGGCGAGCGTAAAAACGAAATCAATGGCTGTGCTGTTGACTATATGCATGCCTTTGGCTATCTGTGCTATTCGTACATGTTTGCATTGATGGTGGAAGCCGCTAACGGTCAAGAGGGCGAGTTCTACACCAACAAGGCCAAACTGGCTGATTACTTTGTCGGTCGTGTCTTGCCACGTATCGATGCGCATGCGCAAATGGTAAAAGCAGGTAGCGATCCGATGATGAACTTTGATCTTGACTACTTTGATGTACCTGCTAGCTAAATAGCCGTCATCGCCATTCTATAAGATTTTAAATAAGGGGACAGTTACGCTACTGTCCCTTTTTTTGCCAAAAATATTTTCAGCATAACTGCTAACAAAATAACTCACTATCAATGCATGGTTCCGATTAGAATAACGCAAGACAAACTATAGTCAGAGCATTTCTAAACCGCTACGGTGTTACCCGCCCTAGATGTACTCAGTGTACTATCTGCGGTCGGTCGCCTTGCAGCGATTCTAAAATTCCTTGACTATAGCGTTCGAGTGACTTCATAAGATGACCAAGTTTTTAGCATAGCCTATACGGTATACCAAATAACACTGTTTGGAACCTAACAAAAAAAATATTCGAAACCTAACAATAAAAACGGCTAAAACCACCATGATAGAGGATGCGACGTGCCAGAATTAAAACGCATTTTACAGCAGATTACGGCGCTAAGTGATGTACCCGATCCTGCGGTACTAAAACGCTTAATAGATGAGCTACGGGTGAGCGATAAAGAGCCTGCGCTCGCCAATGAAAACATTCAGGATTTGATTGATATCTTACGCCATCATCCAGAATATGGAGACGGGCTGGCAAGCTTTGTACTAAAACTCATTATCCAATACCGGCAAATTGCGCTCTATACCGACACGGGCATCATGTCGGATCAAGGATTTTTTAACAGTTTGCGGCGTTTAGTCGGTCATCGCTTTTTGCCATTACTGCCGCAAGAGGACTCCGTTGTTGAGCTGGTTGGTTATTTATTTGATAAGCGCTCTGACGAGCGCTGGTTGGCCAATATCGACAAAGAAAAGTGGGATGAGCTGGTTGAATTAATCAGAGTCGAAGAAGCGCATTTAGATCTGGTCGCTACGGCGAAAAATAGTATTTTAAACGCGATTATCATTTTGTCTTATCGCATCAGTGGTATCGGTCTGCACCCTGATTTGATGGAATCTTACCCCCAAATATTAAACTACTCAGCGTCTTTTGTAGCACAAAATCAAGAAGCAGTACTGTTCGTCAATCAATATAGACAGGCGCATGAGCTTGATACCTTGACTGATATTACCCCCGAAAAAGCGGTCGATCCAGCGCCGTTGCTCGTCATGATTGAGCAGTGCGAAGACATCGTTGCCACGGTGCGTAAACGTATTTATAAGACGGGTATTTCTATTCGTCTGACCAATATGATGCTACGTCTAGACCAAAGCTTGCAGCGTATGCGTATCTTGACTGAGCTGGTGACTGATGATTATAACAAGCGTGATCTTGCCGTCATTGAACTCATCCAAACGCTGATTACCACCGCCAATCGTCGCTATAGTATCGGTTATTTGATCGATAATAATACCAAGTTACTCTCGCGAAAAGTGACAGAAAATGCAAGCCGCGTCGGTGAGCATTACATTAGTACTGATAAGGCCGGTTATCAGGAAATGTTCAAAAAAGCCTCAATTGGGGGCTTTATCATTGCTTTTATGGCGACCACCAAGATACTGGCTTATCATTTGGCCCTCGCACCGATGGGTCGGGCATTTATTAATAGTATGATTTATGGTTTGGGCTTTGTTTTTATTCATGTCATTCGCGGTACGGTCGCCACCAAGCAGCCTGCCATGACAGCGGCGGCTATTGCCTCCACCATATCAGACGGCTCTGGTAAAAAATCTCGACAGCTGACCAAGCTGTCAGAATTGGTCGTTGATATTTTGCGTACCCAATTTATCGCTATTATGGGTAATGTGATGGTGGCGATACCCGTTGCCCTTATCATCTCTTTTGCTTGGCTGCAATATACGGGCACACCGATGATTGATACCGAGAAGGCGGGCCATCTCCTCCATGATCTCGACCCTTTTCGCTCGCTCGCCCTGCCCCATGCTGCTATCGCTGGTGTGTATTTATTTTTATCGGGTTTGATCGCTGGCTATTACGATAATTTAGCGGTTTATAATCATGTTGGCGCCCGTATACAGCGCCATAAGTTGCTAAAGTTCCTGCTTCCCAAATCATGGTTACAGCGTTTAGGCGGCTTTGTAGAAGCCAATTTGGGTGCCATCATGGGCAACTTCTTATTCGGCGTATTTTTAGGTAGCACCGCCACTATTGGTTTTATCTTTGGCTTACCCATTGATATTCGCCATATTGCCTTTGCCTCAGCCAACTTGGCACATGGGTTATTCAACATGCCTGCCGATCAAATCAGCTGGAACGTCATCTTACTGTCCATTCTTGGTGTCGCCCTTATCGGTATCGTCAACTTAATGGTCAGCTTCTCCCTCGCCTTGTTCGTGGCGCTACGCTCAAAAGAAGTGCGCTTCTTTGAATGGGGTCGCCTGACCAAACTGGTGTTTGGTCACATTATCAGTCATCCATCTGACTTCTTTTGGCCACGTGATAAACCCATGAAATATGCGCGTATCGATAGCCAAGGTCGCATGATTTTTGACGATACCTCAGCGCAAAAAGGCGGCAAGCCCTTACCCAGTAATTATGTGGTACGACGTTTATCGGACGTAAAAATACTACCCAAATCAATGCAAGGCAATATGCAAAATGATCCAGCAGTGACCGACATACAATACGACAATCAGACAGCTGACAATAACTTTGATCCTACGACGGGTAATCGTGAAGCGCACAACACCGCGAATCAAACCATGGCCAAAAAAATAGTAGATCTCGATGATGGTCTGCTGGATGACGATCTCAATAGTGTGCCATACACCGATGATATTCAATATGATAAAACTACGAAAACCCTTGATAGCCTGGCGGCTAACAGCGATGAAGTGAGTAGTGATGAGACAGGGAATGCTGACTCTGATAGCAAAAACGCAGGCGATGCCAAAACCCCACTGCCAAAACCGAAAAAGCCACCTAAGTTGCCCAGTTAAATCGGCAGTTTTGGTGGCTTATATAATCGCTTCTTTTATTGTCTAGCAGATGATTTTTTTATAGAAACAGTTACAGCCAACTGTTTCTACAGCTATGGCTAGCAAATCCAGCCGTTATGGCGGATGACAATGGGCACTTGAGGTAATGACATCTTCATCGCCCAATCGATAAGCCAATAAGTAATTACCCCAGACGCAGCCACCGTCCAAGGCGCGGGCATGTGGTAAATCGACCTCACCTTTTAATGCCGCCCAATGACCAAATAATATCTTACGCGTGCGCGGTACTTGCCACTCAAACCATGGCAAAAAGTCTTTTGGCATCGAGTCATCTAAACTTGCTGTAAAGCTAAACTCGAGCAAACCATCCTGCTTGCACAAACGCATACGCGTAAAGTAATTTGCAATCGCCCGCATCTTGGTAAAGCCATCAATGTCTGAATGCCACTCATCAGCGGTCTTGCTATATAAGTTCGGCAACAATCGATCAAGCTGTTTTAAGCTGCCTCGCAGTTGCGCCTCTAACTGCTGGGCATAGTCTGCGGCTGCTTCAATAGTCCAATGCGGCGGTATACCAGCATGTACCAATACCGTCTGCTCATCAGGATAAGCCAATACTGGCTGATGGCGTAGCCAGTTTAACAACTCATCACAATCATCGGCGGCAAAAATAGGAGCTGTTTTGTCTTTTTTCTTGAGCTTTGCAGCGCCGCGCCAAACAGCGATCAAATTAATATCGTGATTACCTAGTACTGTCGCTGCTGCGCCTTGCTCACAAAGCGCCTTTACATGACGCAAGGTATTCAACGAGTCTTCGCCGCGTGCCACCAAGTCACCTGCAAACCACAACTTATCCTGCGCAGAGTCAAAATCTAATGTGTCGAGTAGATTAAGGTACGCCCCATAACAACCTTGCAGATCACCGATGACGTACTGGTGGCGAAAGCTCATAAACCCTCATATCTCTATCTAATGACTTTTTTTATTTCTAAATAAATATTTTTGAATGATGAATTAAACCTCTATTTTGCGCGCCTGATTGCTCAAATTGACAAAGTCTTTTACGCTCAAGGTCTCGGGACGCGCTTGTGGATCAATAGCGCAAGTAGCAAAGTCTTCTTCGCTCAATGTCGGCAACAAGGTAGACTTCTTAAAAATAGCACGTAGTGTCTTACGACGATGATTAAAGGTTTCGCGCACGACAACGGCGAAATACTCTTCGTCTTCTGCCACTATTGGCTTATTGATATGCGGGGTCAGGCGAAAGACTGCGCTGGTGACCTTTGGTGGTGGATTAAATGCGCCACGTGGCACAGTCAATAGATAGTCGGTATCACAGTGATATTGCATGATGACCGACAAGCGACCATAGGTTTTGCTGCCGACATCAGCGGTGATACGTTCGACCACTTCTTTTTGCAACATAAAGTGCATGTCTTGAATCACATCAGCATAACTGAGCAGATGAAAAAGTATCGGTGTAGAGATGTTATACGGTAAATTACCCACCACACGTAGTTTGCCACGCTCAGGGCTATAGAGCTCACGATAATCAACGTGCATGGCATTGTCTTTGATGATCGTAAAATTTGGATGGCTATTGGCACCGATACGGATACGAAGGCTATCGGCCAAATCACGATCCAGCTCTACCACGGTCATCGCATCGACTTCTGCCAATAATGGCTCAGTCAGCGCACCCATTCCTGGCCCAATCTCGATTAAATTATCATCACGCTCTAGACGAATGCTCTCAACAATCTCACGGATAACACTACGGTCATGTAAGAAGTTTTGACCAAAGCGTTTACGCGGTTGGTGTTTGGCAGCTTTTAAGCTGTTGGAAATAGTTTGAGCATCAAACGGAGTCTTGGACATAAAAAAGTCTTAATAGGTAAAAAAAAGGGTCGATAAGTCGATGCCAGTGATATATTGGCTTTATAATGACAAATTATAGCACAGCTCATAAATTTGCTGTATTTTTGAGAAATTTTATCGGTAAACTGCTCATACATTAGCGCAACCGACGCAGAGCCTTTTTTGTTCTTAAACCATTGATACTATTAGTCTACAGGATAAAGTTCAAGTCCTCACTAAACAACCGCCCTTATTCATATAAGAGTGATTATATTTGATGAGCGTATTAGTAAGCATTTAATCTAAATGGCTGTTACACAGAATATGGGATGATCTCATTAACCTTAGTCTGTCCAGCTCAAACATTTATCTCCGTTTCTAATGAGATAAGCTTTAATTTGAAAATTATAATATTTAGCGTATAAATCCGCTGAAGTATTGAATTGATGCTGCTTATAAGTTTCATATCCATGTGACGTTCCTCTTATTGGAACAATATTTTCATCGCTAACGCACCCTCGCTTTATTTCGGGAGTGTAGGGACCACCACTGTAAGTGGCATAAACGTGTAAATCACCCTTCGAAATAGCTTTCAGAGCATCAGCTGTAGGATCTGCACTGTATAGGTAATCCAAACTGAATGGTTGTTTTACTTCACTACTACAAGCTGATGCTAAGCAAAGAAACAAAAGTAGTATAAGTAATCTAATCACCAAAACTTTCTCCATGTTGTTTGCTTGGATGACGAGTAATAGAATTTTTGTATAATGGAACCACTTATATCAGGGTATGTTCAATGATTTATAAATAGTCATTATTTACGATAAAGCTAACCAATAAATACTGCGCGATAAATCTCGCTAAGGCACCGACTTATGCCAGAGGTCTATTAATAAGCGATTTGTCTGCCATTTCATTAGCCATATTCAACGCTTGATATAAGCTGGTCGCACTCGCACCGCCGCAGCCTGCTAAATCAAGCGCCGTACCATGATCGACAGAAGTACGGATATAAGGCAAACCCAAGGTTAGATTGACCGTATCGCCAAAGCCGTGCGATTTGAGCACCGGCAAACCTTGGTCATGATACATCGCAATCACCGCATCGCAATTTGCCAAATGTCTTGGTGTAAACAAGGTATCCGCTGGCATTGCCTCTGATATATCGACGCCCGCATCGATAAACTCATGCAATACGGGATTGATAATCTCAATCTCCTCGACGCCCAAATGCCCGCCCTCGCCTGCATGTGGGTTAAGACC
Organism: Psychrobacter sp. GW64-MNA-CIBAN-0177; assembly: GCF_040309585.1. Classification (NCBI taxonomy): domain Bacteria; kingdom Pseudomonadati; phylum Pseudomonadota; class Gammaproteobacteria; order Moraxellales; family Moraxellaceae; genus Psychrobacter; species Psychrobacter sp. GW64-MNA-CIBAN-0177. The sequence goes on along the minus strand of NZ_JBEOOY010000002.1, from coordinate 217,408 downwards.
GCAGACCAAAATACGCGGCTGCGTTAAGCCGAATTTCTCGCGCATATCATCAATGACAATTTGTACCGTTTGCCGCACATTCTCAGCGGTAATGGCGGCAGGAATATCCTTTAATGCTAAATGTGTGGTGACGAGCGCCACTTTCATCGCTTGATTAGCGAGCATCATCACGACTTTCTCACAGCCACTTTGCTGCATAAAAAATTCAGTATGACCACTAAACATCGTGCCATCGAGCAACTTTATACCAGCATCTATCAACGCTGATTTTTGCAATGGCCCTGTGACGATAGCAGCGACTGTTTGGTTGGTTGCCATCTGATGGGCAATTGCTAATTGCTTGGCAACCATCGCTGAATTGTTAATGTCGATTTTTCCACGAACGACTGGCGCAGCACAAGGCGTATTCAGCAGGATAAAAGCACTATCGCTATCCATAGTTTGCTGTGATAGTTGACTTAAAAAATCATCAGCTTCTATATTTACATCCAGTATTTGCCAAGCAGGACAGCTTTCGAGCACACCAGCCACCACAAGCTCGTTTGCCCGCGTTTGTATAGCGGTGCTATCTGCCGTGACCCATATTGGACGTTCAAAATCTTGCAACTTGCCCGCAGCCGCTAATAGCAGTACCACATCCATACCAATGCCTGCCGGTTCACCGGTTGTGATTAATAATGGCAGTTTTTTTTGTGTATCTTGCATAATAGCAACCCCTTTATATTCAAAATAAGTATTTGATTTAATTATTATTTTTATTGTTAGAAAAAATATTTATATTCACATTGTATAAACGATTTCTTTACGTATTACAACCCTGATTTAGGTTAGATAGTTGTTTATAGCGTCTGAAAAAAGTGCATTATGTGTTAAACTTTCGTTTCTCATTTTAACATTTTTAAGCAAACGCTGAGACCACCTTTTGGTACTACTGTCGTAGAAGTGCAGCGCGCTTGCTTTGCTGTATCATTGCTAAAATAAGCATTTATATTAAACACTTTTCACACCCTTTTTTATACGACTTTTGACATATTAGGCACTCATGGCAGATAAAGAAAAAACCGACGACTTACTCAATCAGACACCGCCGCACAATATTGATATTGAAAAGGCCTTGCTCGCGTCTTTGATGAGTATCGAAGAGGCGTATGACAAGATTGCAGATATCGTCACCAAAGACGATTTTTATGCGGGGCGGCACCAGTATATTTTTGATGCCATTGCTCATCTAGCGGCGGTCAACGAGCCTTACGATACGGTCATGGTTCATGATTGGCTAGAAGCACAGAAACTGCTAAAAAGTGCGGGCGGTGACAGTTATTTGGCCGACATCTTGAGCCAAAGCCCTGCCACCTTATTCAACCTGACCGCCTACGCCCAGCGCGTACGTGAGCTGTCTACCCTACGCCAATTGATCACGACTGGCAACGAGATGCTAACGCTGGCCTATAATCCCAAAGACCAAACCGTCAGTGATATTTTGGACAGCGTCGAGGGCAAGATATTCAGTATCAATGAGCAGCATAACAAACGCGCTGAGCAGCGTGGACCCGTCGGCATTACCGCGGTTTTGACCAACGTTATTGATAAAATTCAAGAGCTAAAGTCCAATCCAGACGGCATGATTGGTCTACAAACGCCATTTGCGGAGTTGAATAACAAAACGCAAGGCTTGCAAGCAGGTGACTTAATCATCGTAGCGGCGCGTCCTTCTATGGGTAAAACCACCTTTGCCATGAACTTGGCAGAAGGGATTTTATTTAATGAAGATTTGCCCGTGGTGGTATTTTCGATGGAAATGCCCGCAGAGTCTATCGTCATGCGTTTGCTGTCCTCATGGGGCGCGATTAATCAGACGCATCTCCGTTCTGGGCAAATGAATGAAGATGAATGGGCAAAAATGATGAATGCCATTCAACACTTGCAATCTAAGCACCTTTATATTGATGATAGTACTGCTTTGCCACCATCTGAGATGCGTTCACGCTGCCGCCGTATTGCAAAAAACCATGATGGCAAACTTGGCGCTATCGTCGTCGATTACTTACAGTTGATGAAAGTCCCTAATCTTGATGGCAACCGTGTTGGGGAAATCTCTGAGATTTCACGGAGTCTCAAGGCGCTAGCACGTGAGCTTGAATGCCCCGTCATCGCCTTATCACAGCTTAACCGCAGTCTAGAAAACCGCCCCAATAAGCGCCCTATCATGTCGGATTTGCGCGAATCGGGCGCGATTGAGCAGGATGCCGATTTGATTATGTTTATCTATCGCGATGAGGTTTATAATGAAAACTCAGATCACAAAGGCGTGGCTGAAATCATCATTGGTAAACAGCGTAACGGCCCTATCGGTACCCTACGTTTGGGCTTTGAAGGGCAATTTACCCGCTTTATTAACCTGACGCCAGAATACTATCAAAACGCGAGTTTCGAAAATGATGAATAAGTATCCATCAATAAATAACGATTAATAAAAAGGCCAGTGATTCATCAGTTGATCGATGTTTCACTGGCTTTATAACTTTGCTGATAAAGAAGCCGATTATGCGCACCATTACTATTAAACCAAAAGCCATCACTCATAATCTTAACCAAGTTAAAAAACTGGCACCCCAGTCTAAAGTCCTCGCTATGGTCAAGTCCAATGCTTATGGGCACGGAATCGCAGCGGTACTGCCCGCATTATCACAAGCTGATGGTATCGGCGTTGCAACCTTAACTGAGGCGCTGGAAGCCAGACAATTGGGCTGGGATAAAACCATTGGTTTAATCGAAGGTGCCTTTACCGCTGATGAGTGGCAACAAGCGATTGAGCATGATATTAGCTGCGTGATTCATCATAACCAGCAGTTGCAGTGGGCGTTGGACAATATGCCAGCCGCTGATAGCGCAACCAGAGTAGTTTGGATTAAATACAACACTGGTATGAACCGCTTGGGCTTCAATGCAGAAGGTGTGATTGCAGCGGCTATACAGTTACATAAAGCAGGTTATCAGCTTATTTTAACGACTCACTTTGCCAATGCCGATGACCGCACTCATCCATTAAACGTGCTACAGATTCAGCGGTTTTCGGAGGTGTTAAGTACGTTGCAAGCAACCATTAGCGCCGATATTAAAGGTTCCTTATGCAATTCAGCCGGTATCGTCAATTTCTCAGAGCACCATTACGACTGGGTACGTCCCGGCATCATCTTATATGGTAGTGCCCCCGTCATTGATAAAAATGCGCAAGAATTGGGTTTGCAGCCAGCGATGGAGTTTAGCGCCCAGATTATGGCACTGCAGACGGTCGATCTAGGAGATGCCATTGGTTATGGTAGCCGCTGGACCGCACAACAGGACACCAAAACGGCACTGGTCAGTATCGGCTACGGTGATGGCTATCCGCGTGTGGTCAGCGACGACGCTTACGTCTCTGTCATAGATAGCATAAATCATCAAAGCTACCGATGTGCGGTACTTGGAAGAGTAGCCATGGATATGATCGTCATTGATGTCAGTAGCGTACCAGAAGATACCGCGTTGAATAGTAAGGTCATACTCTGGGGCGATGCGCCACACGTTGACGAAGTCGCTGCCCACGCTGGCACCATTAGCTACGAGCTATTATGCCGTCTCAGCTTAAGGCCAAACCGTATACAAGCTTAATATCGCAAGGTAACCATAAACTTAACACTCGAATGATGGGTATATTAGGCGCAGAAAAATTGGACATTTACATTAAGACTAATTGCGCTATACTAAAAGTTTGTTGTCACCCCAGCATACGCACTGACGCAATGCTATTACAGACTGATGACGTTTCATTGACCGCGATCGACTGCTAGGATTACTATGAGTTTGCGCCATTTTTTGACCTTATCTGATTTAACCCAACAAGAACTAGAAAACCTAATCAAACGCGCCAGCGAGTTGCGCAAGATGCAACACGCCGGTGAGATATATCAACCGTTTGTGGGTCGTACGCTCGGCATGATCTTTGAGAAGTCGTCCACTCGTACGCGCATCTCATTTGAGACTGGTATGGGGCAATTTGGCGGTAGTGCTATCTTTTTGTCACCCAACGATACCCAGCTAGGACGCGGTGAGCCATTAGAAGATTCAGCTCGCGTTATCTCTAGTATGGTTGATATCATCATGATTCGTACCTTTGGTCATGAGAAAGTTGAAACCTTTGCTGAATACTCAAGCGTGCCTATTATCAATGCCCTTACCGATGACTTTCATCCTTGCCAGCTCTTGGCTGATATGCAGACCTATTATGAGCATCGCGGCAGTATCGAAAATAAAATCGTCACGTGGGTTGGTGACGGCAACAATATGTGTGCTTCTTACATGCAAGCGGCCAATCAATTTGGCTTTGAGTTACGTGTAGCGGCGCCTTATGGCTTCGAGCCTGACCCTGAACTGATGAAACGCTTCTCGCATTGCGTTAGTATTGTGGAAGACGTTCAAGAGGCAGCGAAAGACTCTCATTTGATTGTCACCGATGTCTGGGCCAGTATGGGGCAAGAGTCTGAACAAAACACTCGTGCACGCCGTTTTGCCTCTTATCAAGTGACACCTTCACTACTCGATAAAGCCGATCCTGACGTGGTATTTATGCACTGCTTGCCAGCGCACCGCGGTGAAGAGATTTCTCACGATATGCTTGATGACCCGCGTTCAGTAGTGTGGGACGAAGCAGAAAACCGCTTGCATGCCCAAAAAGCACTGATGGAATTTTTATTAAAAGATAAGATTAAACTATAGTCAAAATATCCTAAAATCGCTACGGTATTGCTGATATCAATTTTTTGTAGCCTCTGTCTGCGCAGGCACAGCAAGCAAAGAAAATTGATATCAGCAGTGCGTCATTTATTGATATTACTTTTCGCTAACTATACCTGCATAAAAAACCTCTGCCCGAAGTAATTATAAAATAAACCATATAAGAAAGGCAGATCACATCTATTGTGGTCTGCCTTTTTATTGTCGCCCAACAATTATTAGTCAGTTAACAAGCCCTTTAACGGGTAAAGGTCGTTACGCCAGTACTGCCCGCTTTTAATAATACATCGGCTTGGTTGGCAGCAAAGATACCATTACAGACGACCCCAACGATATTGTTCAACTCTTTCTCAAGCGCTATCGGATTACTAACATCCAAATCATAAGTATCTAAAATTACATTACCATAATCAGTCACAAAGTCTTCACGGTAAACAGGATCACCGCCTAGACGAGCCAATTGACGTGCCACATACGAGCGCGCTTGTGGTAGTACTTCTATCGGTACGGGGAACTCGCGACCCAATATCTCAACGCTCTTACTCTCATCAACCATACAGATGAACTTATTGGACGCTGCAGCGACGATTTTTTCACGAGTCAGTGCACCACCACCGCCTTTAATCAATTGTAAATGGGCATTAACTTCATCAGCACCATCAATATAGACATCTAGCGTGCCAGCAAAGTTCAAATCAACGATTTCAATACCAAAAGCACGAAGTTTGTCTTCCGTCACCTGCGAGCTTGCAACCGCGCCAGCAAGCTTGATGGTCGGCAACAATTCAATCAAACAGTTCACCGTACTGCCTGTGCCTACTCCAAGTATCATGTCGTCTTCGATATAGCTTAGAGCAGCTTTGGCTGCGGCTTGTTTCTGTACTTGCTGATCACTCATCATAAATCCTTGGCAGAATAAACGTATCATTGTAAAAAAGGTAAAATGCGCCGCTATTATAACCGATGACTTTGATATATGTCAGCGTAATAGCCACACTAATCGCAAGTCATTTACTCAACTTTTAAAATGAAGACAGATAAGGCAACCAAAACACCAAGGCCAACAGCGTGACTAGTAATACTGGCGGCGTAATAAGCAGACCGATTTTCATATACTGCCCCCAGCTTATTTTATAGTCTTTTTCTGCCAATACATGGAGCCACAATAAAGTCGCCAGACTACCGATAGGCGTAAATTTCGGTCCCAAATCATTACCAATCACATTAGCATAAATCATCAGCTCACGAGTGGCTGCGGGTACTTGCGCACTATCAATAGCCAGTGCGCCCACTAAGGTCGATGGCATATTATTCATGATAGAAGCCACGATAGCCGAAAGGAATCCAGTCCCTACTGTAGCGATAACATTGCCCTGCTGCCCTAACCAGTTAAGTATTTGAGCACCATAAGCCGTTAATCCTGCGTTACCCAAGCCATAAACGACTAAGTACATACCGATTGAAAACAACACGATTTGCCAAGGCGCTTTACGTACGACATCAGATACAGAAACAATAGCACCCCGACCACCTTGCCAACAGCGCCCTGCAATAGCTATTAGCAGCAGTGCAGCAGCGCCAGTGACGAGGGAAATAGGAATACCTAGTGATTCAGTCGCGAAATAAGTAACCATTAATAATGCTAATAGCGGAAAAGCTGCCCTAAACACCATCGGATCTTCAATAGCGGATGCAGGTGCACTAAGACTGGCAATAGAATAGTGTGTTGGAATTTGGCGGGCATATACCACCCATAGCACTGCTAATGTCGCGATGACAGAGACAATATTTACCGGCACCATGACTGCTGCATAACGTCCAAAGCCAATATCAAAATAATTGGCGCTAACAATATTAACCAGATTAGAAGTCACTAACGGCAGGCTGGCGGTATCAGCGATAAAGCCAGTGGCTATGATAAAAGCCAACGCAGATGGCGGTGAAAAATTAAGACGTAGCAATATAGCGATGACAATCGGTGTTAGTAGTAACGCGGCACCATCATTAGCAAAAAACGCGGAGATAAATGCGCCCAGTATCACAATCATGGGAAACAACAACCGTCCCTGCCCATTGCCAAGTCTGGCCACATGTAGCGCCGCCCAACCAAAAAATCCCGCTCTATCTAAGATAAGCGAGATGATAATTAGCGCCACAAAAGTAAAGGTTGCATCCCAGACGATGTCCCATACAATACCGACATCGGATAACTGCACCACGCCAAAAGCTAAGGCGATTAAAGCCCCACCCAGCGCGCTCCAACCAATGCCTAATCCTTTAGGCTGCCATATCACCAAAACCAAAGTCACGATAAAGATAATTAATGCGAGCATGGAGCAACCTTATTTGAGCTGGCTTTTTTAACCGTATTGGTTTAACCGATTTTGTTGAGCTATTTGGTTTAGCCGATTGAATCTATAATCAGTTCGAAATAAAATCGATACGCTGATGTTATCGTGCAGTTGGGATAAATTTTCCTTGCGTGCTGTTATCTTTCGATGCTGCACAAAATTCATCCCAACCGTACTGTATCGTTTTTAAAGTGGGTCAACTATATAAAAGACTAAATCGACTTTTGATTGACACGTTGCGACACTGCTTCAGCACTTTCCACCCGCTCAGAGTACCTATCTGTCAAATAGGCTGAACGTCCACGAGTGAGCCAAGTAAACTTTACCAGCTCTTCACAGACATCAACGAGACGCAGATATAAGGGCGACTTGTCCATGCGATTATCGTCATTAAACTCTAAAAAGGCCTTAGGGATAGACGATTGATTCGGGATAGTAATCATGCGCATCCAGCGCCCAAGAATACGCAGCTGATTGACGGTATTAAAGCTTTGGCTGCCACCGCTCACTTGCATCACCGCTAAGGTTTTGCCTTGGGTTGGACGTACGCCGCCCAGTGCGAGTGGTATCCAATCGATTTGTGCTTTCATAATGCTAGTCATACTACCGTGACGCTCTGGACTCGCCCACAGCATACCCTCTGACCACTGCGCCAGCTCGCGCAGCTCTTGTACCTTTGGATGATTGATATCAGCATCATCTGGCAGCGGTAGACCCGATGGATTAAACATCCGTACCTCGCAGCCATACCAACGTAATAGACGGCTTGCCTCTTCAGCCGCCAGCCGCGAAAACGAGCGCTCACGTAATGACCCGTATAGCACTAGTATTTTAGGCGGATGACGCGGATCATTTGGCGCAATCAATGACTCAATATCAATCGGTTGTAATTGACTGGCATCAATATTGGGCAAGTCATCTAGATTGAATAAGCCATCTAGATTGGATAAATCGTGTATGTCAGATTGCCCTGTATTAACCTTTACCATGATGTAGAACCTCTCCATCCTCTTTAGTAAAGCTGCTCACTGGGTTTTCTAACAATTCAAACACTCGCTCTGAAGGTCGGCATAACGCTGCGCCTTTATCCGTGACCACGATAGGACGGTTAATTAAGATAGGATGGGCCATCATCGCATCGATAATGTCGTCATCAGATAACTCAGGATTGTCTAAGCCCAGCTCATCATTGATGGCTTCTTTACTACGTAGCAACTCTCTTGGCGAGAGGTTCATTTTTGCCAATAGCTCAACCAAGTAATCACGGGTTGGCGGGTTTTTCAGATACTCCACTACTTTTGGCTGCTCGCCTGATGCCTTCATGATGGCTAACGTATTGCGAGAAGTACCGCAGTTAGGATTATGAAAAATTAATGGTTTCATAGCAATCTCACCTATTTTATGGGTATGGTTATTAATAATATATTTGTTCAGAAAACGTTTATTAAGAATCTATTAGTTCTACTACTTCTATTAGTTAAGAGATAGTTATTGAGTCAGCTATCGGCTTAGCGCTTACTTTACAGATTGTCTTTATTATTAAGTTTAGCAGTCTCACATCCACTCAAAATTTCCATGAGCGAGGCACACAGCTCTGGATGTCCCGCACAGCAGTCTTGCAATAAAAACTGCACGACCGCCTCCATATGCGACAACGAGGCGCGATAGATTATTTGCCGACTTTGGCGTTTTGACACTACCCACCCTGCTCGTGCCAGCACCGATAAATGCGCCGACATAGTGTTATGCGGCACAGACAGCTGACGGGCTATCTCACCCGCAGGCAAGCCCTCAGGCTCTTGACTGACAAGTAACCTAAAGGCTTTGAGACGAGTATCTTGAGACAGCGCAGCGAAGCTTGCGATAGCATTTGTTATTTCCATATGTCCAATAATACAGACATATGGAAATAATTCAATACTTTTGAATTCACTACCCTATAAGAAGGCTGTTTTTTTACTTAAAAACCATCAGTGCAGTAAAACTGCTATAAAAACTGCAATAGGGCCTTGCATGATAATCAAAATCAGCATAGGCTAATCTATTTCGTTTTTATATTCATTTTTTAGGGATCATTATGCTGTCACATTGGGTACGCGCCATCTTACAAGCCACTGTCTATGACGTTGCTATTCAAACGCCACTTGAAGCGGCACCCAAGCTGACCCAACGTTTTGCTAATGATATTCGATTTAAACGCGAAGACCTGCAACCAGTCAAATCCTTTAAATTGCGCGGTGCTTATAACCGCATCAGCCAATTGAGCGATGAACAAAAAGCGCGCGGCGTGATTTGTGCGTCGGCAGGTAACCATGCGCAAGGCGTGGCTTACTCGGCACGCAAGTTATCGCTTAATAATATCATCGTTATGCCAACCACTACCCCTGATATCAAGGTAGATGCCGTCAGAGCGCTTGGTGGCAACGTTGATCTGCATGGTGATAGCTTCGATCAAGCCAACCGCTATGCGATTGATCGTGCTGAGCGTGAAGGCTTAACCTTCATTCCTCCTTACGATGATGAATTGGTTATCGCTGGACAAGGCACTATTGGACTTGAGCTAACCCAGCAGTGGCGCAACATGGATTATGTTTTCGTTGCCGTTGGTGGTGGTGGTTTGGTCTCAGGTGTCGCAGCCTTCCTAGGTGAAGTTGCCCCGCACGTTAAAGTCATCGCTGTAGAAGCAGAACAATCGGCCTGCCTAAAAGCGGCGTTAGAGACTGGCGAACGCGTAAAACTTGAGCAAGTAGGACTGTTCGTCGATGGTGTGGCAGTCGCGCAAATTGGTGAATTGCCTTTTGATATCGTCCGTATGCAAAAAAGCGATAACTCAGGGCCTTTGGTCGAGCCTGACGTTGTCACTTGTACCAATGATGAAGTCTGTGCGGCGGTCAAAGACATCTTTGAAGAAAACCGTAGCATCGTTGAGCCTGCTGGCGCGTTACCCGTTGCGGGCATGAAAAAATATATCGAAGCTCATAATCTACAAGGCAAAAACTGCGTAAGCATCATCTGCGGTGCCAATATGAACTTTGACCGTCTGCGCTATATCGCTGAGCGTACTGAGATAGGGGAGAAAAAGGAAGCCATCTTTGGCGTGACCATCCCTGAGCAGACTGGGGCATTCTTAAACTTCTGCCGTAGCTTACATGGACGTAATATCACCGAGTTTAACTACCGTGCCGATAGCAAAAAATCACCAGACTCGATGGAGCCTGCAGCCATATTCGTCGGAATTGCCCTAAAAGAAGGTGATAAAGAGCGTCAAACTATCCGTACGCAATTGGCAGCAGATGGTTATACGGCGCATGACTTGACTGACGATGATATCGCTAAATCGCATATCCGTCATTTGATTGGTGGTCACGCCCACGTCACAAATGAGCAATTATTAAAAGTTACCTTTCCTGAGCGTCCGGGTGCGCTATTGACCTTCTTAGAAAAGCTGGGTGACGATTTTAATATTACCTTGTTCCATTATCGCAACCATGGCGCTGCTGAAGGACGCGTGTTAGTGGGTCTACAAGCCTCTGAAAGCAACTCACGTTTACTGCAAGATGCCTTACTTGATATTGGCTATGATTGTACTTCCATCACTGACAATGTCGGTTATCAATTATTTTTAAAGTAATCTCAAAAATGGTTTTTTAACCATAATGATGACAACATATTTTAAGCGGCCTACCCCACTAGGATTGGCCGCTTACTAATATTGAGAACGCGATGCATATCCCTACTGTTTTTGCCGAAGACAATTTTGACAATATTATTAAATTTATCGCCGTTAATCCGTTAGCAACTTTGATTGCCCAAACTAATGATGGTATGGAAGCCTGTCATATACCGTTATTTTGGTATAAAGATGATGCAAACATCAATTCTCAATACGGCTATCTTTACGGTCATTTTGGTCGCAAAAATCCTATTTACCAACAGGCTTTAGCAGACAGCTCATGGTTAATTATCTTTCAAGATTCTGGACACTACATTAGCCCTAACTGGTACCCTAGCAAAGCTAAAACTCATAAAGAAGTGCCGACATGGAACTATCAAAGCGTCCATATTCAATCTAAAATTGAGCTGCTTGAAGACACTGATACCCTTAAATGGATATTAGCTACCATGACGGCGCAGCAAGAAGTAATAAACAATAATCCTTGGTCGTTAGATGACGCACCAGCTACTTATATCGATGCCATGTGCCGCGGTATTATTGGCTTTAGATTGTCTATTGATTCGATACAAGCCCAATTTAAACTAAGCCAAAATAAAACTGTAGAAAACATCACAGGGGTGATAAATGGCTTAGAGCATTTACATAAAAATGACGCTAAAGAAATGGCTGTTAAAGTTACAAATCAAAATGAAGGCTAATTTTTTTTACTTATTCACCATAAAACCCCATTTTGAAAAACTTTAATCACTCATCACTCTTTTAATATCTAAAAAAAGCACCATTATTATCTTAGTTTATTGATATCTATGAGGTTTTGATGAGTAAACACAATAAAAACCACAATCAACCCAGCCATAGCCAGCCCGATGCTGTGCGTATGCGTCTCGATAAATGGTTATGGGCCGCGCGTTTTTATCGCACCCGTACCCTTGCCAAAGAAGCCATCGAAAGCGGACGGGTGCATTATGCTGGTAGCCGAGTCAAGACCAGCAAAGAGATTGCCGTCGGAGATGAATTGAGTATTCGCCAAGGCTCAGCCACTGCCATGACCGAAAAAACCATCGTCGTCGAAGCATTAACAGCACAACGTGGTAATGCGACTGCCGCGCAAGTGTTATATTCAGAGACCGAGGAAAGTGAAGAGCGCCGCGCTTATTATGCCGAGCAGCGCAAACTTGCCAACCTTGCCCGCCCTGATAACAAGCCCAATAAAAAAGAGCGCCGCGATTTACAACGCTTTAAAAGCAACCAAGACTAATGTTAACAAATCATTCTATATCTAAAAGCTGAGCAGCTGAGCAATAATCACTGGCGTGACCCTGTTGTTTAGCTTCTGCCCTTGCCATTCAAGGTATTAAGCGTTACGCTGATCCCTTATTAGTTTACTAGATAGCATGCTCATAAACCGCATTACCCATGCTGGTTTTTTATGGCATGTTTTTTTTGCTGTAAGAAAAGGTCATATTATGCTGATGAAAACTTGTACCCCATCGTCTGTATTATTGGTTTGTTTAGGAAATATTTGCCGTTCACCGACTGCCGAGGAAGTTTTTCGTCAGCAGGCGGCGATCGCAGGCTTGTCAATTAAAGTAGACTCAGCAGGCACTGGCGACTGGCATATTGGTCATGCCCCTGATGAGCGAGCGCAGCGCCATGCAAAAGCCCATGGTTATAAAATCAATAAACTGGTCGCTCGCCAAGTGAGTGCAGACGACTTTCGTAATTTTGACTTGATACTGGCGATGGACACGCAGAATTTAGCTGATCTACAAGCTATCAAGGATAGCTTAGCGGTTACAGATGACCATTTAGCGAAGTTGGCATTATTCAGTGAAGAAGATCCAACCTACGGCGGCGATGACGTGCCAGACCCTTATCAAGGCGATAGCGATGCTTTTGAAGAAGTGATTGAACGTATCGAGTCAAGTGCACAAGCTTGGATTGAAAGCTGGAAGACTTGCTAGCCAAACAATCTATATTTATGCTACTTTTGCACCCTGCATCCTTTATAATAGGGTCTGTTGAACATTCAAATGTGGAACTGGCAGTGGCTATTTTTTAGACAATACGCAGTGAAATTTTTGACGCCTAGTCATTCTAGGTTAGATAATTTCGCCATGTATTGGCAAAAAATAGCCCTGCCCTGAAAGGCTGATATTTGAATGTTCAATAGACCCTAAACATCGCATAATTTTTTATATTTGCCATATAGGCTATGTTATGACCTCAGCTGTTCGCCTTGATTCTAGCGCTCAACAGACTATGTCGACTGATTTACCGCTTAGCTTACTTAATGCTAAGTCGGTCGATTTGTCGCATGGTAATACCATGGCATTGGCATGTGTCGCTGACTCTGTCGTGACCCTAACAAATGAAGCTCAGCTAGACAGTTTTATGGCAAGCTATGCCAATAATCCTGAGCGTAAGCCATCATTGTTTGTACTGTCTGGCGGCAGCAATGTGTTGTTGCCAGCGCAGTTAGAGGCGACGGTATTACAGCCACAGATGCGTGGCATCACGATGACGGCGCAAACAGAGAATTATGTCGATATTGAAGTGATGGCGGGTGAGAACTGGCATGACTTAGTGGTTTATAGCGTTGACCAAGGCTGGTATGGACTAGAGAATCTAGCCTTGATACCGGGTCTGACCGGCGCCGCACCTGTACAAAACATCGGTGCTTACGGTGTCCAGTTAGAAGACTGTTTGCAATACGTTCGTGCTTATCATTTGCCAACTCAAACGTGGCATCGTCTATCGCTGGCAGACTGCCAGTTTGGCTATCGCGATAGTATTTTTAAGCGCGCACTCAATACATGGTTGATCAGCCGTGTGGGATTTAGATTGCATACCGATGCGAGTAAAATTCTTGCCAGTTACGGTGATGTACAGACAGTAGCGCAGCGCTATGCTGAGCAGAAAAATCGCCTACAGCCTACCCCTGCCGATGTCATGCAAGCAATTATCGATATTCGTCAGCAAAAACTCCCTGATCCTAAACAGCTACCGAATTGTGGCAGTTTTTTTCAAAACCCAATTATTCCGCAAGCACAATTCGCCACTCTTAAAGAAATCTATCCTACTATCGTTGGCTACCCAATGCCTGATGCAACGGTGAAAGTTGCCGCTGGTTGGTTGATTGAACAAGCTGGCTTAAAAGGGGGTGGTATTGCCCCTATTGTTACCCATCAGCAGCAGGCGCTGGTACTGACCAATCATAGCCCTTATCAAGCAACCCAAGATGACGTAGCAACTGCCCAATACTACATCGCTGCTCACGTCTATGAAAAATTTGCGATTCAACTATCGCGTGAGCCGGTTTGGATAAATGCAGATGGCTCTATTGGGTATGATGAGCATGTGGTCTAAGCGCCTATTATCCAAACGCTTATGGCGCTATTATTTGCAGTCAGCCGAACGTATGGTGAAGCTGTTTCGCATCATTAACATCACCTTTTTGCTCGGCTCAACGTCTGTTATTTTAGTGCTAATTAGCTTATTCACCCCGCTATTCTCGCAAGCGATCGTTTATATGTTTTCGCTTTTGCCATTACCTAACATGCCTCCGGCTGCCAAGAGTTCTCCGCCTACTGCTTATGTGGTGCTAGGTGGCGGCCTCACCAACGATCACAATAACCAAATCATCCTCAATAGCTACAGTCTTAATCGCGCCCGTACTGCTGCCACCGCTTATCACGATTTACCGTTGCCTATTGTCCTCAGCGGTGCCGAAGCGCCGTGGCTCGGTCAATGGCTCATCGAGCATGGCATTGATGGATTGATAAGCGAAAATGCTAGCATGAATACCTGCGAAAATGCCCGCTTTACCGCTAAGCGCATTCCGCTACATCACGTGTATCTTATTACCGACAGCTACCATATGGCACGGGCGCGTAGACAATTTGCTTTAAATGGTATCAATAGCACGCCTATTGATGCGCCATTGCCCGTCAGGCGTGATTGGATGAAACCAGCACAAAACTTGAGCCACTCACGGCGCGCCGTCTATGAAGTCGCCGCCTATTTGCGTGATGTGATACGTCCACAGATGGACTGTCGCAATGCCAATGATGTCACTTCACAGCAGCTATTGACCCCCAGAGGAAATGCAACAAAAACGCCTGTGCAATAACGTTGGTAATGAGTTTTCGCCACCATTAACCTCTGTACCTGCTCCTTTTCCAATCATCTACTATATTACTTTCAACTCTGCAAGTCGTCCATCACCCTGATGACAAGTGTATAATAACGTCAGAAACTGCTATAAAAGAGATTTGCCATGCTCAGTATATTTTTATTAATTCCATTAAGTCTCATGCTGTTTGTGGTTGCCATTTGGGCAGTACGTTATGCGGTTAAATCAAACCAATTTGAAGATTTAGACAACGCTTCACAGCGTATTATATTAGATGATCGTCAAGAACGTCGGCAAACCATGCAGGCTCACGAGCAATCAGCTGCAAGTACACAGATTAACCTTACCGTCGCGACGGATACTGCTAATAATGACAAATTAGCGAATGGGGAAAATCCCTTCGATAATGATATCGATGACAACCTCAAACCATAGCTTTAAATCATCTTACCTGTGCGCCCTACTGTTGATTTTTTTGTCAGTAATCAAACTATATTGCTGACCCGCTATATTAAAGACCAATTATAAAAGTAGGCGCGCCTTTTGCCATTTTTAGGAGAATTGCCCCATGACCACCGCCTTACTTGTTGCGGCATTACTAATGGGATTTTTTGGTTCACCACATTGCTTGGGTATGTGCGGGGGTCTGGTGACAGCGTTTGGTCTATCGATGAAAGACATTAGTCCCGCTAAACGCCGCGCCCTTGTGGTAACTTACCATTTAGGGCGTCTTAGCAGCTATGCGCTGTTGGGTTTAGTCGCAGGTTTGATTGGTACGACTGTTTTAGAACCCTTGATGCGAGGCAATAATATGCCGCGTATCTTATTAGGTTTGGTATTGGTGTTTGTTGGTGTGACCATGCTTGGTGCGCCATTTTTGAGCAAGCTTGAGCGCTATGGCATGCGTTTTTGGCAGTATCTCAGTCCCCTTCGTCAAAAAGTTTTTCCTTTAAACACTTTTCCACGAGCATTGTCAGCGGGTCTATTGTGGGGATTTTTGCCTTGTGGTTTGGTTTATGGCGCTCTACTGATTGCAGTGGTTGCCCACAACCCATTAAGCGGCGCGGCATTAATGTTCGTCTTTGGCCTGGGTACAGTGCCGATGCTGGTTGCCACGCACGAGACCGTTGGCTGGCTACGCGACAAAATTGGACGCTTTCGTCTGCGTCAGATGAATGGAGCACTGATGGTCGTGTCAGGTATGGCGATCATTGTCGTCCCATTAGTAATGGCAAATATGCATAGTGGGCATGATATGTCCACTATGCATAGCGATCATATGCAGATGAGTGATTCGCAAATGATGGATATGCCCATGGATGGATCGATGGATCATGGCAGCCACTCTGCGACGACTACTGATACCCATGGCCATCATGATATGAGTCAAATGAATCATGAGATGACACTTGCTACGACTGACACAATGGATCACAGTATGCATGATATGAGCAATACGAGTAGTGAAGCAAACATGGAAAACAATCAGGATACTATGATAGAAAATGCTGAATAAAAATTAAAGCGCTTGGCATTGTGATGCCCTAATCAAAAGAAGCCCTTAACATCAATCACGATGTTAAGGTCTTTTCTATACATCCGAAATTATTAAGCAGACCACTTATTCCTGCCATTGCTCAAGCGTAAACTTAGTATCTAAATGCTTCTCTAACGCAGGGATGTTAAAAGCATCATCTTCACTAACGAAGCTAATACTGATACCAGTCTGTCCAGCGCGTCCCGTACGACCAATGCGGTGTACATAATCATCTGGCTGATCAGGCAAGGTATAATTGACCACGTGGCTGATATCATCGACATGAATACCGCGCCCTGCGACATCGGTGGCAACCAAGATAGAAGCGTGACCATCTTTAAAACGCTGTAAGTATTTTTCGCGTTTTTGCTGAATGACATCGCCTGACAACATCACAATTTTATGTCCCTGACGAAGCTTATGATATAGACGCTTGACTTGATCTTTGCGATTGGCAAAGACAATCACTTTATCGACAGCGCTATCACTAATAATACGCTGCAATGCCGCTAGTTTTTGATCTTCTGTCAATAAATAAAAGTGCTGATCGACCAACTCACTGGTTTTATGCTCAGGCTCAATTTCAACAAATTGCGGCTCATGTAACCAACGATAGGCCAAGTTCATCACATCTTGGTTAAAAGTGGCTGAGAATAACAAGCTTTGGCGATCGGTGTTCGAAGGCATCCGACCAACCAAGCGCTTGATATCCGGAATAAAACCCATATCCAGCATGCGATCTGCTTCATCTAGTACCAGCACTTCTACTCGATCCAGATAGACCATGCCCCTATTGGCAAGATCAATCAGACGACCGGGCGTCGCTACTAAGATATCGACATATTGACGCTCAAGCTCATGCTGCTGGGTCTCATAATTGGTGCCACCCATAATACAAACGCTGTGCAGCGAAGTGTATTTGGTCAAAGCGATACAATCATCAAATATTTGCTGTGCAAGCTCGCGGGTTGGTGCCATGACCACGGCGCGCGGCTCACCTAGATAGCGCTCTTCGTCACTGGTAAAAGGACGCTTGAGTAATGCCTCCATAATGGTCAACAAAAACGTTGCCGTCTTGCCGGTGCCAGTTTGTGCCTGTCCGATAGCGTCTTGATTTGCCAAGGTATGCGGTAATATTTGTGCTTGGATAGGCGTCAGTTCAGTAAAACCTAAATCACTTACCGCACGCAAGGTCGGTGCAGAGAGTGGTAAATCAGTAAACGCTGTAAAATTACTCAAAAAATCATCCTTTTGTATGAATCGCTTGTATTTTTCAATTCAGTGATAGGCTTATGCCAAGACTCAGCCTAGCTGTATATCGCTACCAATATAAACACGCTTCTAAACGCTGTACATTGATAAGCATAAAAAAAGCCAAGCCTAACGCCTACCCTCACCAATAATGCTGAATGAAAATCAACATAGGTAAGATAAGACGGGCTTGACTCGGTAGTATATCAGTAGTTTATCCAGACATTATAACTAAACTGCGCTAATGGCTGTATCGACTATTCTTCTACTTTTCTGACTTCTTCAGCTTGAAGACCCTTATCGCCTTCGACCACGCTGAACTCAACCTTTTCGCCATCTTTTAGAGAGCGATAACCATCACCTTGGATCGCGCGGAAATGGACAAAAATATCTTCTCCGCTATCACGTTGAATGAAACCAAAGCCTTTTGAGTCATTAAACCACTTAACGATACCTTGCTCACGAGCTGACATAATATTACTTCCTAAAAAAGTCGCTTAGCCCCAAATTCCTTTGCAACATTGCATATAAACGGGGTCTAAGATTGAGAAATCAGAATTAAACGCTATGACGCAACATACATTCGTATAGACAGACAAGATGAATGCTTATCTTAACTATGTTGAATGTACTGTTTTGCTATACCTTTTACTCATACCAAAATAGCTTTTGTACTCATCATCGTTTATGTTAGATGCTTCATTATAAAAACTTATAATGGTAGTAGTAACAAATTCGCAATATAGATTGCTTAAAAAATATCATAGCACGGGTTTTTAGCAACATAAAGACTTTTAACACGGTTTTTAAAACTTAGCTTGATTTTTGATGTAATTTTTTTATAACCTTGCTGACAAGCTGTTATCATAATGCGATAAGAGGGGTTTTATGGCACAGCTTTTTCTGTATTAACCCTACTTATTTAGCAGTAACGCATCAATCATCCGTAGCCTTCAATAGCGATAGAGAGCATTATGACCACCCCTTCTCAATCAGCAGCGCCAGTAGCACACGTTGACCAATCAGTAAAAACAACCTTGACCCAAAGATTATTATTGATTAATGGCGTCAATCTCAATTTACTGGGCAAGCGTGAGCCGGAGATTTATGGCCATACGACGCTGGCAGATATTGAGCAGGGCCTCATTGAGCGCGCGGCAAACTACGGTGTTGAGCTGATTTGCATACAGTCAAACCATGAAGGCAAGCTGGTCGATGAGATTCAACACTATGGGCTTTTAGCAGAGTCAGCAGCGCAAGTAGATGCCATCATTATCAATCCTGCAGCGTTCACTCACACCTCGGTCGCAATCCGTGATGCGTTATCGGCCACGCAAAAGCCATTTATCGAGGTGCACTTGTCTAATGTACACGCTCGCGAAGCTTTCCGGCAGCATTCTTACTTTAGTGATATTGCAGTCGGTGTCATTTGTGGCTTAGGACATAGAGGTTATCAGATGGCTTTAGATTATTGGCTAGCTAATACCTATAAGATAAACCTAAATGATTAGGGCGTGTTGAACATTCGATCATGGCACTGACAGAGACTGTTTTTTAGGCGATTCAAAGATAAAAATAGTAAGTTTAGTCATTCTAAGCGTCTCTTTTTATCAAAGAATCAGCAAAAAATAGCCCTGTCCTTTTAGGCTGATGCTAAAATATATTGAGAAAGTCATACAGAAAGAAAAAACTCATTCGCGCAAGACAACCTTATCTTTAGCACACTAGTCAAACAGCAATTACTTGCTTAAAATAATAAAATTACGGTTTGGTAAATAAACCTCTACATGGTGATATGAATGGCAAAATCGTCCGGAAAACGCTTTATGAAACTGGCTGGCATGACAGCGAGTATTGCCGGCAAAGCCGCTAAAAACTCATTAAGGCACCTATCAAGTGACGAAGAAAAACGTCTGCAGGCACGCTCAGAATTGATGCAAGACGTGGGTATTCAAATAGCCGAAACGCTTGGTGAAATGAAGGGCGCGGTGATGAAAGTGGGACAAATTGCCTCACAATATAAGGACGTATTTCCACCTGAGGTTGCGACCGCTTTAGAAAAGTTGCAAAAAGATGCACCGCCCATGCCTTATGCGCAGATACGGGCACAAATAGAACGTGAGCTCAAAGCTCCTGTCGATCAACTGTTTACGATGTTTGAAGAAACACCCTTTGCCGCCGCTTCCATTGGACAAGTACACAGGGCTATTCTACCCTCTGGGCAAAAAGTCGTGGTCAAAGTACAGTACCCCGATGTCGATGAAAACTGTGATAGTGACCTCAAACAAGTGCGCATGGCGCTAAAAATCGCTGGCGTCTTGAATATGAGCAAACAATTGCAGGAGCAGCTCTTTAACGAGATTCGTCAAAGCCTGCATGATGAGTTGGACTATGTCAAAGAAGCTCACAACCTACAGGTATTCGGTGCTTTTCATACTGATGACCAAGGACTTATTATCCCCAAAGTCATTAACAGCCACTCTACCAGACGGGTTTTGACATTGACTGAGGAGATTGGAGAGACGCTGACCGTCGCCGCGACGTGGAATAATGAGATCAAACAGAAAATCGCCAAACGACTGTTTCACTTTACTGCAGGTCAACTGTTTGGCTTATACCGGATGCACTGTGACCCCCATCCCGGTAATTTTGCGTTTCGTCATGATGGCAGTGTCGTAGCCTATGATTTTGGCGGTATTCGCAGCTATAGTCATAGTGAGGTTCAATTGTTTCGCCGCTTCGCGCAGCATGCCGTCAAAGGTGATGTGACCGCACTAGAGCAAGACTTAATCGCTCTTGATATTCGCCGTGAGGATGATAAAAATGTGCCGGGTGAATTCTATGAAAAGTGGCTGGCTATTGGTATGAAGCCGCTATCCATTGCACCTTATCAAGAAGGGGCTTTTGATTTTGGCAGCAGTCAAGTTCATCATGAAGCCATCAGCCAAATGCGCACCTCATTAAAATACTTCGGGCAATTTCAACCTTCAGCCACGACGATGATGCTAGATCGTACCGTGTCAGGACAATATTGGAACCTAGTCAATTTGGGTGTTGAAATAGACCTGTCACCACTGGTCGCTGAGTATATAACCAACTAGGGCGTGTCCTCATTTTAAAAATGGTGATACAAATGAGGTAAATTGCCGTCAAACAAGGAAAATAGTGCAGATAATATCGATGTATTACCTAGCTATTTGACGATGTTTGGCAAGATTTAACCATTTTTAGCCCATTTAGATTGCTATCGGTTGAATTGAGGACACGCCCTAGCCTCTAGCCTACATAGAAAAATAAAGACTAGTGAACATTACACATGCAGTGCATGGCCGCAGCGGTCGCAAAAAACAGCACTCACGGCATGACCGAATTTTCCGCAGTTCGGACACGTAATGGGGTTAAGCTGTGGACGCATATTTCGAGCAAGCTCAGAAGTAAAAATACCCGTTGGTACCGCAATGATTGAATAACCCGTAATCATGACCATACTCGCAATCGCTTGACCCAACGGAGTTTTAGGTGACATATCGCCATACCCTACCGTAGTCATCGTAACAACCGCCCAATAGATAGACAGCGGAATACTCGTAAAGCCATTTTCAGGCCCCTCTACCACGTAGATAATCGAGCCGAAAATCGTAACCAATAATACCAGCGATAAGAAAAACACTGTGATTTTTTGCTGGCTGGTTTTGAGTGCCGAGGCCAAAAACCCTGCTTGTTGCATGTAAGCTTTGAGCTTGAGTACGCGAAAGATACGTAAAATACGCAAAACACGTATGACCAACAGATACTGCACGCCTACAAACAACAGGCTTAAATAGCTGGGCAATACAGATAATAAATCCACTACCCCAAAAAAGCTAAAGGCATAACGAAAGCGGTTGGGCGCTGAAAACCAGCGCAATGCATACTCAATGGTAAATAAAATCGTAAAAAACCATTCCGCATAAAAAAACAGCGTGCCATATTGCAAACGCATATATAGCACGCTGTCCAGCATTACCACCCCAACACTGGCCAAAATGGCTATCAACAATACAACATCGAAAAGCTTACCCATGCGGGTATCTGTGCCTTCGATAATAATATGAATGCGGTTACGCAGGTGAGTAATAGCTTCGTTAGTTGGTTGCTTCATAGAGTCAATAGAGTCACAAGATCAATGGTTTAAAAAAACCGAACGATTTAGGCTAGGATGGACAAGCTAAGATTGGTCAAAACGCGTAAAAGTGGTTTATAATATCCCACACCTTATGACTATCAATAGTTATTATCAAGGTTCGATAAGTGACGATATAGGCAGCCATAACGCAAAAAATAATAGTGTAGCAAAAAAGCACTGCTAACGACATACAAATCGTTAACTTGCAGGTAAGTCAATTACCTCAAAAAACAGCTCAATCATATAATAAAAACCGCTTATGAAGTATCAAATATTATCATTCATAGTCTTTTTATTCACACCATAAAAACCACGTAAAACTTTAAGGATGTCATATGGCAGGCCATTCAAAATGGGCAAATATTAAACACCGTAAAGCGCGTCAAGATGCGGTAAAAGGCAAAGTATTTACCAAGATTATTCGTGAAATTGTCTCAGCTGCCAAGCAAGGCGACCCTGACCCTGATAAAAACCCACGCTTACGTGCTGTTATCGAAAAAGCATTGTCAGTCAATATGACTAGGGACACTATCAATCGTGCAGTAGCTCGCGGTACGGGTGGCGATGACAATGACAATATGGATGAAGTGAGCTATGAAGGCTATGGCGTTGGCGGTGTGGCAGTATTAGTCGAAACCATGACTGATAACCTTAACCGAACCGTCAGCGAAGTACGCCATGCCTTTACTAAGAATGACGGTAATCTTGGCACCTCTGGCTCAGTGGCTTATCTCTTTACTAAGCGCGGTGAAA
Source organism: Psychrobacter sp. GW64-MNA-CIBAN-0177 (assembly GCF_040309585.1). Classification (NCBI taxonomy): domain Bacteria; kingdom Pseudomonadati; phylum Pseudomonadota; class Gammaproteobacteria; order Moraxellales; family Moraxellaceae; genus Psychrobacter; species Psychrobacter sp. GW64-MNA-CIBAN-0177. The sequence goes on along the minus strand of NZ_JBEOOY010000002.1, from coordinate 194,767 downwards.
TCACCTTCAATGACACAAGCTTAGAAGACGAAGTAATGTTGGTCGCTCTAGATGCTGGTGCGCTTGATATCGAAAATGATGGCGACAGCTTGCTGGTCATTACCGAATGGGAAACTTTCGGTCAAGTCAAAGATGCGCTTAATGCTGCAGGTCTGGTCTCTGACAACGCGGAAGTAACCATGTCGCCGTCAACTACTGCTGAGATAGACAATGTGGATGATGCCGAAAAAGTCATGAAGATGATTGATATGCTAGAAGACATCGATGACGTGCAAGAAGTTTATAGCAATGTGAACTTCTCAGATGAGGTAATGGCGCAACTTGAGCAATAGTTCGGGTTGAGAATATCAAATAAAAAGGCCAAACGTTTTTTAATGTTTGGCCTTTTTTTAGTGACGAGTGATAAGCACTTATTTTAGACTAAGCCTTGCAAGTGACCCCTTCAAGCGCTAACAAATATTCTTTCTTATCCAGCCCACCCGTATAACCACCAAGCTTACCATCGCTAGCAATGACGCGATGACAAGGAACGATGATGCTAAAAGGATTCCTACCATTGGCATTGGCCACCGCGCGAAAGCCTTTGGGATTATGCACATTTCGTGCCAGCGTTGCATAGCTGATAGTTGCGCCATGATCGATGTTTTGTAATGCCCGCCATACTCGTTGCTGAAATGGCGTGCCCAAAGACAGATCTAATGCTAAGTCAAACGCTTGACGCTCACCCTTAAAGTACTCATCCAACTGTTTTATAGTCTCTAATAGTAGCGCTTGAGCCGGTTCATTTTCGCTTAGCTTATCCTCATTGATAAACGTAAAGCTCTTATCAACAAGGCCATAGTGCTTTTTAAGTTTGGGAATGGATTTTGAGCTATGCCAAGCGTCACCCGTCTGCTGCCAGTTGACTTCAACCAGTTTAGGGCTGCTATGCTCATTGACGCTGGCAATTAACGTTAACTGGTTAGATCCAAAAGCTGCTTCGGTGACTATCATGGTTTTCCCCTGTTAAATCATTACGTTTTTAAGGCTCTATCATTGACCATCGACTCAAACAAACTATCGAGTACTACTCTTTATCGTCGGTTTCGAACAAGGCTGCGACAAACTGCTTTGGACTAAAAGCGCGCAAGTCATCAATTGACTCACCAACGCCAATATAACGAATCGGCACGTCTGTGGTTTCGGCAATATTAAAGACCACGCCACCTTTGGCCGTTCCATCTAACTTAGTAATCGTAATACCCGTTAATGGGACGACTTTGTTAAAGAGTTCTACTTGATTGATCGCATTTTGACCCGTGCCAGCATCGAGAACAATCATGCCTTCGTGCGGTGCGCTTGGATCAGCTTTACGCATGACGCGTACGACTTTTTCTAGCTCCGCCATGAGATGCGTTTTGTTTTGCAAGCGTCCAGCAGTATCGGCGATCAGTACATCGATATTTTTTGCTTTGGCAGATTGCATGGCATCAAAGATCACAGAGGCACTATCAGAGCCATGACCCTGCGCCACGACTGGAATATTATTGCGCTCACCCCAGATTTGTAGCTGCTCGGTTGCGGCAGCACGGAATGTATCACCAGCTGCGAGCATGACAGATTTGCCCTCGCCTTGTAAGCGCTTGGCAAGTTTACCAATCGTCGTCGTTTTACCGACCCCATTGACGCCCACTACTAAAATTACAAAGGGTTTTTTGCTGGTATCAATCACCAGTGGCGCGACTTTTGGCGTTAAGATATCAACCAGTTCCGTTTGCAACGCTTTATACAATGAATGGGCATAAATTAAGTCACCACGGTCTGTCTGCTCAGTGAGACTTTTGATGATACGGTTGGTCGCGTTGACACCGATATCGGCGACCAATAGCTGATCTTCGACTTCTTCTAACAGCTCATCATCGATCTCTTTGCCACCGATCAGGATACTGACCATCCCTTCGGCTAAGTTCTTCCGTGATTTACTCAGCCCCGTTTTCATACGGTTAAACCAGCTGCCTTTTTTCTTATTATCCTGCTGTTCTTGTGAGTCTTCTGGCAATGGCGACGGCTTTTCTGCTTGTTGTACTTTATTATTTTCTGGGCTTACGCTTGCTGTATCTCCCAATTGCTCTTGTAATGGCATGGTTGGAATGGTTGAAGCCGTATTAGTCTTGCTGTTAGCTTCTGTTTCCTTGGCACGCGAAAAACTTTCAGAGGAACTTTTAGGTACGTTATGCTCCTCTGTCGTGACAATCGGCGTGGCTAAAGCGATACTCTCAGCAGCATGGGCGCTTGAGACGTCTTTGTTTGTCGTCGTTTCTTGCTCTGTGGCCTTATCATTATTCACTGCATTGTCATTATTCACTGCATTGTCATTATTCACTGCATTGTCATTATTTGCCGCATTGTCATGATGCTTATCGGTCATCCCAGCATCATCTAACGGTTTGGTTGGTACGATATCCTCATCAACGATGGGCATAGATTGCACCGGTAGGCTGGGTAAGGTAATATCATCGTCATCTAAATCATCAAGACCACCTTCAAGGTTAATGACCACACGATTGCTATTGTTTGGGTTATTCATAAGCTTGCCCTAAAAGTTATCATTATTAGTAAGATGTTTATTTTAAAATCGGTCAGTATATCGTCCGTTTTCTATCATTCAAATGATAGATTATTTTTAGCCTAGTTTAGCATAATTCAAGTTGCTCTCAGCCTTTACCATCCTAGACCGAGGTTAAATGCTAGAATTCATTAGATGAGATGAATGGTTGAGAAAGTTTAGCTTAAGGTTTGGACACAAAAATCTGACCTTCAATATGCGTAACTTCGCCTACTCTTAGCGAGCTTTATTCAATAACTTCATATTAGGAATCACCTATGTCATCGCTATCAGATTATTATAAAAAAATTGCCAATATCAGTGCGGCTCTATTAATAACCACCATCGCGCTGTCAGCGACTGGCTGTAACACCACGCAAGAGTTTAAGCCGACGGCTAGCGTGATGGTTGGCGCGCATAAATCGCTGTAACGCCAGCACTGTCGATTACTATATTTAGCATGCATACATTCAGCCATCTTTTTATATAAGTAGAACCTACCATGTCCTCGACCTTACCCTTACCTGCTAGCTTCTTACGCCTTGCCTGCGCTTTGGCGATAGCAACTACCCTTGCCGCTTGTCAGACTAACAGCGTTGGCACTACTTCGTCAGCGGATGGAAACGCACTTGTCCAAAGCCCAGACAGCAAGGAATCCCAGCCATCGTCAGCGTTGTCTATGGATATGTCAGGTCGGCATGAGTATCAGTTAGCAAACGGTCTAAAGATCGTGGTAAAAGAAGACCACCGCGCACCCGTCGCCATGACCCAGATTTGGTATCGAGTAGGCTCGACAGATGAGCCGCTTGATAAAGGCGGCATCTCGCATTTGCTAGAGCATATGATGTTCAAAGGTACCTCTACTGTATCAAGTGACGACTATGAACGCCTAATCGCCAAATTTGGGGGCGTTAACAATGCCTTTACCAGTTATGACTATACGGGTTATTACGAGCTATTCCCAGCCAACCGTATGCCACTGGCGCTAGAGCTTGAAGCCGATCGAATGAAAAACTTAATCTTTGATGACAAAGAATTTACCAAAGAGCACCAAGTGGTCATGGAGGAGCGACGCCAACGTACTGATGACAACCCACTTGCTAAAGCTTATGAATCATTTCGATTGTTGGCGCTACCTGATAGCCCAAAAGGCGAATCTGTCATTGGCCCTATGAGTGAGCTTGAATCCATTACGCTCCCAGAGCTAAAAGCGTGGTACAAGACTTGGTACGCACCCAACAATGCAACCTTGGTGATAGTTGGCGATGTTGACCCAACAGAAGTGTTGGCGCAAGTCAAACGCTACTTCGGTGATCTCAAACCAAGCAATCTGCCCAAACGCCCTGCTGTCAGTCAAAAGGGCTTTCGTGGTTATCAGCAAGTTGAGTCTGAACAAGCGGTACAAGTACCGGTTTTGCTGATGGGTTATAACGTGCCCAGTCTCGTCACTGCCGGCACAGCCAATGAAAAACAAGCTTACGCGTTATCGTTGGCACAAGACGTATTGGATGGTGGTCTGTCTGCTCGCTTAGAGAGCCGACTGATACGCGAACAAGGCCTGCTCACCACAGTTGGCACCTCTTATGACTTGCTCGATCGCGGTGATGGACTGTTTTTAATTCAAGCGACGCCGCGTGAAGGTGTCAGCTTAGAACAAGCGCAGCAAGCCATAATTTCTGAAATAGAAAAGCTCAAAACCGATCCCATTGCCGATGATGAAATCAGTCGCGCCAAAACCAATACAGTAACTGGACTGGTCTATGCCCAAGATAGCATGGAGGGTCAGGCGCGCATGATTGGCTCGCTACAGTCTATCGGTCTCGATGACAGGCTGCTTGCCGAATTACCAGCCAAGCTCGATGGTGTCAAAATCTCTGATATTCAAGCGGCCAGTAAAAAGTACTTGGTCAAAGATAATTTGACCGTCATGCATGTGATACCGCCTACTGAGCAAGCGTCTAAAGAAAAAGCATCTACAAAGCAAATAAGTCAAAAAACGGTAAGCAAAAATCAATAATAACAACGTGCTGTCAATATTTTCACTGATAAGACAATGCTAAAGACCTTATTAATAAGAAGAAAGCCATGACTCAGACTACTTTTCTCATGAATATAAAAAGAAGCCCTTTAATGTCATTAGTAAAGCGCGAATTTAAACCTCATTTCGAACCTCGTTTCGAACCTGGGTTTAAGCAGCGTTCCTACTTGAGCCTAAGTATATTATTAGGTTTGACGATATTGACGACCACCGCTCAGGCAGATACCACTGGTAGCGAAGACTTTCGTACGCCATCATCTGCCGTTGATATAAATGCACCAATAGCCGCACTATCAACACTCACAAGTGTCGCTGATGCCAAGCCATTAAAAGTCACAGTGCCAACCATTCAACCGTTCAAAACCAAATCTGGCGTTCCTGTGCTTTTTGTACGCACCACCGCCCTGCCCATTGTTGATATTGATTTACGCTTTAATGCAGGTAGTGCCCGAGATGGCAGCATACGCAAAGCCGGTTTTGGCATTGCCAATATGACCGCTACGATGTTGGAACAAGGCTCTAAAAGCTTAGATGAAAATGAGTTCACCCGCGCTGTTGAAACCTTGGGAGTGAATTTGAGCAGTAGCGCCTATAAAGATATGTTTATCGTCTCGCTACGCAGCTTATCCGATGACAAACATCTACTGCCTGCCGTCGACTTGATGACTCAAATGCTGAATGAGCCAGCGTTTGATGCAGATATCCTAGCTCGTAACAAAGCGCGGTTATTGGTCGGTTTGCAGCAGCAAAAACAAGACCCCAATAGCCTTGCGAGTATTGCTTTTAATGAAGCTTTATATGGCGACCACCCTTACGCCCACCCTTCCGTTGGCACACTCGACAGTGTACCGACTATTGAAAGAAAAGAATTAATCGACTTCAAAAATCGCTATTTGGTTGCGGCAAATGCTTCTATCGCGATGACAGGCAATCTGACTTTAAGCCAAGCCAAAAAACTTGCTGACAATATCACTGCTGACTTGCCGGTCGGTCAAGCCGCGACAACGCTACCTGAGCCCAAACCACTGACAAAAGCGCAGCATATTCACATTCCTTTTCCCAGCACCCAAACGACCGTACTAATGGGACAACTGGGCGATAAACGCGCCACCGATGCTATCGCACAGCAGAAGCAAACTAACTTTGCCGTGGGTAACGAAGTGCTGGCAGGAAGTGACTTTAATGCGCGGCTGATGACTGAAATCAGACAAAACCTTGGCTATACCTATGGTATTTCAGGCTCAATGAGTCCGATGCTAGCGCGCGGCCCTTACCAGATTGGTTTTTCGACGCGCAATGATAAAGCGCGCGCTGCTATTGATGCCAGCTTAGACGTCATCAATGATACTTTGGATAATGGTATTACTAGCACTGAGATGCGCTTGACGACCGACAATTTAAAGAACAGTTTTCCGATGGGCTTTGCCAGCAACGCCGGTATCAATAGCTTATTGGGAATGATGAATTTTTATCAATTGCCCAATAATTATCTGACCAATTATGTGAGCCGTATTGAGCAAGTACGATTACCAGAGGTCAATGAAACCATGCGCGATACGCTCAAACCTGATAACTTTTTGATTGTCACTGTTGGACAAGAGGATCCTTGGAAGGCCGATAAATAGTGATTATTAATAATAATGAAGATCAAAAAAAGCACTTATAAAAGTGCTTTTAGACAAATTATTAAAGATAGCTATTGGCAGTAACTATTGAAAGTAACTATATGAAATACAAGAAGAATAGACAATAGAAAAATAAAGGATGACGTTACAAGTACTAACTATTATGTAAAGTCGTCAGCTTAGGTTACGTTAGCTAGTGATGGTGATGTTTACGTCATAGCTTAAGCGCGTGGGTTTGTGAGTTGCCCCGACATAATTTAAGCGAATCACATGTTTATCATAAGATTGAACTTGATAAGGACCATTGGCAAAGTTATGCATGGTTGGGACAATTAATAACGTCTCGATTTGATCGCTATTAATATTAATATCGATGCTTTGACCTGCTTCTGGGTATAAATAATAGTCACAATAATCTGATATCAAGACCTCAGCCGTACGGACGATAGTGTCATCATCGACGTTTTTTTGCAGCAGTTTTGGACATATATCAGGACGTTTAGCGGCGAGAAGCGCATAAGAATTTCTGATATTTTCTTCGATATCTTCTGCATCCGAAGCATTTGCATTGGGCAAGCTATTTTCAGAAGCAGGGTCTGGACTGCAAGCACTAACACACAGAAGAGACAGCAACACTGAGCAACATAGCCCTGTATACATTGAGGTTGAGCGCAAAGTGCTTTTTTTAGGTCTGTCTGATTGACTCAATCTTTCTACTGCTGAGTACCGCTTTTTCATAAATCCCGCTTACAGCAAACGATGGTGTATTATTTTTGACATAATACACCATCGTTTGTTGCAATAGAAAATGGTTTATATACGTATGAGTATAACTGGATAATTATATTCGTTTTTACGATAATATCGGCTTTATCAATAGCGACAGGAAGAGCTGCTGCTGGCATGATTAAAGCCCCATTTGCGGTATCCATCAGTATCCAAATGGATAGCGCCTGTGGAATACAACCCCAACCCAAAGTTATGAGACTGACCTTGATATTGCCAGAACTGACATAAACCATCTTGCATGGTGCTGAGCAGCCATAAATTATCCTCGTACTCAGGCACCCAAATATCTATAGCGCCTGCGGTCATATGTTTGCTGCTACTTGCCCCGCCAGCACAGTCATTGAGTCCAGGACTGCGATATACCGAGCGTATCTCAGTACTAGCGGGTAAAATACCTTGGTTTTTTAGCTCACTATACAGGCGCAATGTGGGCACGACATTGGCCCATAACTCTTGCGGCGGCAGCTGATAAGGCTCATAGCCACATTTATCCCAACTGCGTGCCGTCGTGAGTAATTGAGACAAGGGCGGTACATTACGAGCACCCACTCGCGCATTTAAATAGCGTTGATAGTCGGCAACTTGGCTCGCTCGGTAGCTATTGCTGTTTAGCCAGCCGTTAAAATCTATACTGGTAAAATTATTATAAGTATTATTACTGGTACTGTAAGTAGAGGGATAGGTAGTATTGTAGCTAGGCGCGTGTCTATTGATGTTGACGCGTTTGTTCTCTTCAATGGATACACTGGCATCAAAATTGAAATCGCGTTGTTTTTGCTGAATCAAGCCCTGCATGCTATCGCCAGTCACCACATTTGCGCCACTTAGCCTTGCTCCACTTAACATAGTAACACCAGAGTTATATGTCGCATTAGTAGAAGGCTTGATATAGGGATTACTGCTACTATTATCGCTACTATTGCCATGACGGACTTGAATGCGGCGCTCACTGCTGTCGCTCACGATAGCCGCATGAACGCTGATACTACTGGCACAAACCAATAAGGCAATAATAGGCTTGTGAATCTGCCCATAGACATGGTTTTTTTTATTGATCATTGCAAGAAACACCCGCTAAAAACGTTTTACCGATACTATCAAATTTTTAGCAAGCAGGCTAAACTATCGCATCTAATTCTTAGCGACCTATTCGTAATTAACACTTATCCTTATAATCTTCATAGTTACGTGACTTTATTACTAATGTGTTACTTTATTGGTTAGCATCTATTAGAATGAATACCTTATATTTATCGATTAATCATTTGTTTGTGTCAAATCAGACTTCTCTTTTACGCCAATTGCCAGCCACATTTTGCCTATGTCTTCTAATCCGCAATACCGTTTTTCCCGTCAGAGCCACCATTTAGGTCAGGGTCATGCACCGACGCTATGGCAACGTATTCATATTGACCCATGGTTGACTCTGCTTTTATTGACGGTTTGTTGTATTGGTTTAACGATTTTATATAGTGCTTCGACCCAAGATGGGAGCATGGTCATACGCCAGATGATTAGCTACGGGGTAGCGTTTGCCGTCATGTTTACCATGGCTCAGATACCGCCCAGCATTTATCGTAGCTTTACGCCTGTTTTTTACGTTCTAGGACTCGTACTATTAGTATTGGTAGATATTATTGGCGAGGTGCGCATGGGTGCACAGCGCTGGATTAACCTGCCAGGATTTGGCAGCGTGCAGCCTTCAGAATTTATGAAACTTGGCATGCCGATGATGTGCGCTTGGTTTTTGTCTAAGCGCGATCTACCTCCTTCAGCCTCAAGTATCGCCATTACATTAGCGTTGATTATCGTTCCGGTGCTATTGATTGCCAAAGAACCTGATTTGGGTACTTCGCTGCTGGTCGCGGCCAGCGGCATTTTTGTGCTTTTTTTAGCAGGTCTGTCATGGCGAATGATTTCAGGAGCGGCCATCTTAGCGATACCGCTTATCGCCATCGCTTGGAATTTTTTGTTACATGACTATCAGCGTACCCGAGTATTGACATTGCTCAACCCGGAAGCGGATGTGCAAGGTGCTGGCTGGAATATTATTCAGTCCAAAACCGCCATTGGCGCAGGGGGGCTGACGGGTAAAGGCTATTTGGAAGGCACACAGTCGCATCTACATTTCTTACCAGAAGGCCATACTGACTTTATTATTGCCGCGTTTTCTGAAGAATTCGGTCTGTTGGGCGTTATGTTATTGATGTTCGTGTATGCCTGTCTACTCACACGCGCCTTATATATTGCTTTTACCCATCCCGATGTTTATAGCAGACTATTGGCAGGCGCGGTCGCCATGTCGTTTTTTGTCTATGTGTTCGTCAACGTCGGTATGGTTGGCGGTATTTTACCTGTTGTTGGCGTTCCTCTACCTTTCGTTAGCTATGGCGGCACGGCAATCGTCACTTTGATGGCAGGCTTTGGGTTATTAATGTCCATTCATACCCATAAATCTAACTAGAGCATGGCTTTAATCTTAATATGAGATAATGAAAAAACACTATGTCGGTAACAGCTAAAAAGGCGCTATTTTATGGCGTCTTTTTTTAAAGCCTACATGAAATTTTGGACTTGGAATGTCTGTATAAACACGCCATACGTGACTCTTGAAAGTATCAAAAACGCAAACTATAGCGACTTATTAATTAAAAAATAGCAGCCTTAATATCCAAAAATTAGAATATTAAGATAGAATTTAAGCAGTTTTTAGGAGCTAATAATTCGTTTTATTTGTAATTAATGCTACATATTCTTTGATATCACCCATCATTTATCATAGCCAAATCCTACCTTAAACTACTGATATAGTTAGAAAAAATATATTTATACTACAGCTTTTTTCCTCTAAAACCCCCCCCTATTGTTACTCTACACTGATAGGTTTTAATCCTTGTTTTTTACAAATAATTGCGTTAACCTCGTTTTATTGTGTTTTGCTACATAACCCGTACAGAGCTACTAACAAACTTAGCATTTAATTATATTTTAGTTATAGCTCATCCGTATAGTTAGCAAATCCGAGATTTCAGACTTTCAAATCGACTACTTAGTTAACGCTTTAATAACAAAGTAATACGTAATACACTTTAAAACGTTTATTAATTTAGCAATACATGGAAGTTTGTTTATCGGATATGATAAATGTCGGTACTGACCATTGAAACTTTAGTTATTTAACTATGAGAGTCGGTACTTAATTAATGTTGTTAACTATCATTTGAGCACATCGTAAACGTTTCAGTCATTTACTACTGCAACGCATTTATGATAACAAAATGAAAATTATCATATGTTAGACCCTATAAAAGCCATCTTTTGCATCAATCCTGATTAGAATAACCGATTGATATATAGGCTTTAGAGCTTGCGACACGATTAGATTGGTCTAAGTCTGTCACACTCGATCTAAGATTTTTAGAGTTAGGTTTTAATGTATAAGTTATAGAGGTATTTATGAATAAGCGTTTATCTGGTTTACTTACAATGTCAGTATGTCTATTTGCTGGCTCTGCAGTCGCATCTAATGCCAATGCGGTAGAAGCAAAAACCACCCTTGCAATGATTTCGCAAGATAACGCCTCCCATATCGACCGTGTACTCGGTGAGCTTAGTCGTCAACATGATGGTGCTTCAAGCTTGGTTAAGTCTGCCCGTCAGCCTACCTCATTAGCACTTAGCAGCTCACTATTAGCGAGCGATACCGCTCAAGTAAGCAATGACGAAGACGTGCTAGAGCGTTTAACAGCAGTCGCGTCTAACTCAGTGAGCAAATTTAAGCAAACCGGTTTGGCATCTTGGTACGGCCGTAAATTTCATGGTCGCAAAACGGCCAGCGGTGATACATTTGATATGAATGCCCTGACAGCGGCTCATCGTTCACTACCATTAAATTGCTATGTCAAAGTCACCAATAAGACCAATGGCAAAAGCGTCGTGGTAAAAGTCAATGATCGCGGTCCATTCCACGGTAACCGGGTAATGGATTTGTCTTATGGTGCTGCTAAGCAATTAGGTATCACTAACAAAGGGGTTGGCAACGTCTCGATTGAGCGTGTTTCAGGACCCTAGTTCTAAACCTACAGTTTTATAACTAAAGTTATAGCTAAAACGAAAAAAGCGCCTAACCACGATGAGCTAGGCGCTTTTTTATGTCTGACATTTATCTTTTTTAATATAAAGCTATAAGCCTATCGCTTACAACTCAAACGCACTTTCGATAGCATCGTCGAGACGTTCAACGGCAATCACATTAATGCCTTTAAATTGAGGAGAATCCTTCGCAGGTGCGTTAGCTTTAGGAATAATAGCGTGCTTGAAACCATGCTTCATCGCTTCTTTCAATCGTTCTTGACCGTTAGGTACAGGGCGTATCTCTCCAGACAAGCCTACTTCACCGAACACGGCTAAGGATGAAGGCAAGGGCTTTTCTTTGATACTTGAAGCACAAGCCAATAATACAGCCAAATCAGACCCTGTCTCTATGACCTTGACGCCGCCAACCACGTTGACATACACGTCTTGTCCACTGGTATGAATACCGCCGTGACGATGCATGACGGCCAGCAGCATGGATAAGCGTTGAAAATCTAGCCCCAGCGCCATACGTCTAGGTTGACCTTGCGAATCATCAACCAACGCCTGTACCTCGACCAATAGCGGTCTCGTACCCTCACGACTGACCATAACGACCGATCCAGCCACGGGCTTATCATAACGGCTCAAAAATATCGCTGACGGATTGGCGACTTCTTTCAGTCCCATATCGGTCATACCAAAAATACCGAGCTCGTTAACCGCACCAAAACGATTTTTGACGGCGCGAATCATCCGAAAGCGGGAGTCTGACTGTCCCTCAAAATACAATACCGTATCAACCATATGCTCAAGCACGCGTGGCCCTGCGAGCGTACCTTCTTTGGTCACATGCCCCACTAAAAATAGCGCAGTGCCCGTCTGCTTGGCATACCGTGTCAAAATAGCCGCAGATTCTCGAATTTGACTGACGCCGCCCGGTGCAGAATTGATGGCATCTGTATAAATAGTCTGAATAGAGTCAATAATAGCAATGGCTGGCTGCTCTTGAGTTAAAGCCGCACAAATAGTCTCGACGTTGGTCTCGGCCAATACCCGAAGTCTGTCAGCAGGCAGATCCAAACGTTTGGCACGCATAGCAACCTGAGCCAGTGACTCCTCGCCGGTCACATAAAGCGCACTACCTGCCAGCGAATCAGCACGAGCCATATTGGTCGCTGTTTGCAATAAGATAGTCGACTTACCAATACCGGGGTCGCCGCCTATTAATACGACAGATCCGGCAACCAATCCACCGCCAAGTACACGATCAAACTCGCTAATGCCAGTGGGCAAGCGCGTATCTAGGCCGACGCTGACAGCATTAAGCGGCATGACCGCACTATGAGTGCCTGCATAGTTGCCAGCGGGTGCACCTGTACTACGAGACACCGCTCGACTAGCATTAGGCTTAGCAGTATTCTTATTATGATGCGGCATACTGACGTTTGGCGCTTCAACCAAGCTGTTCCATTCCCCGCAATCCGTGCACTGCCCTGCCCATTTGCCAAAATGCGCCCCGCAATGCTGACAGACATAACTGCTTTTATTTTTTGCCATAATGTATGAGCCTTATACAGACGATCAATAATAAAATATCAGAATACTTTTTTAAGTGTTTATATGAGAATAATTGTATGAAGAAGCCGTTAAGATGACAGGCTGTGTAGCAGGGATAATAACGAATAGGGTATGAATTATGGTCGTTGACACAAAAGATAGCTGAGACTTTATGCCAACTTATAAAAACAGAAACGAACGTGAATAGTGGTTAACTTACTGATTTATACCTGAAAATCTTTACCTAGGTACACAGATTTCACCAATTCATTATCTAAAACATCGCAAGCTGTACCTTCAGCAATAATGGCACCTTCTGAGACGATATAAGCTTTTTCGCAAATAGCGAGCGTGTCGCGGACATTATGATCCGTGATTAGTACGCCAATACCACGATTTTTTAGCGTTAATATCACATCTTTAATATCACCAACAGAGATAGGATCAACGCCCGCAAAAGGCTCATCGAGCAAGATAAACTTCGGATCAGCTGCTAGGGCACGGGCAATCTCGCAACGGCGACGCTCGCCGCCCGATACACTCATTCCCAAAGATTTGCGTACATGTCCTAGATTGAATTCACCGATTAGTTTTTCAAGCTCTTGGCGCTGCTCATTGGCCGTCAATTCTGTACGCGTTTGTAAAATAGCTAAGATATTGTCTTCAATAGACAGTTTGCGGAAGATAGAGGCTTCTTGCGGCAAATAGCCAATACCAGCACGAGCACGCTCATGCATGGCATATTTGGATAAATCCATGTTGCCTAAGCTGACGCTGCCTTTATCCATGTTAACCAGTCCGACGACCATATAAAAACTGGTGGTTTTACCGGCACCATTAGGGCCTAATAATCCAACCACTTGACCTTGATCAACAGAAAACGAGACATCTTTGACGACCCAACGTTTGCCATAGCGCTTACCTAAGTTCTTCATACACAAGCGCGCGACAGGCTCAGCGTTGATGGTTGGGGCTAAAGGGTCAAGATTTTGGTTATCACTCATAACTTACTCATAGTGTTATCGAAATTTAAGCGCTGCTACAGACTGGTTTGTACAACTTAGCGTACACCGCTCTGGCTATTACTGTTGCTGGGCGGGAAAACCAACTCCACGCGCTGATTGCCGCCAGCAGTCGCTTCTACATCACCCGCCTTTAAGCTATAACGAATGACATTACCTGCGAAACTGGCACCATTTTGTACAAGCTTTGCATTGCCAGTCAACGTGATAATACCAGTGATGGCATTATAATCAATTTTATTGGCCTGACCTTTCGCCACACCTTTTTCTTGGGTAACTACTTGTTGCATAGTGGCTGGACGACCGGTCGCTACTGCAGAGTTGATACTACGACCCTGTGATAAGTTGACCGTAATATTATCTGCGGTCATCTTAAACGTACCTTGAGTAATAACCACACCACCAGAATAACTCGTGACGCCGGTACGTTCACTATACGTGGCTTTATCTGCCAACAGCTTGATCTGCTGGTTGGCGTCTGATGGCAGCGCATGACTGTATAGTGGTAACGCTAGCAACATCATGACCGATAGCGTGCGCAGACGAGGAGAGACTTGAATCGAGCGGGTCGATAATAAGCGCAAAGTAGGCAAAAATTTAGATTTCATAAATATTACTCGTTTTATTATTAGTAGTAGGATTTGCAAACTTTATGCTAACGATAGTCAATTCTATATTAATCGGACACGGTCTCAGGTTATTAGAGTCACTCGGCGTACTATAGATAGCACTTTCGCTCATCTGTCCTGTCTCTCAATTATTCTGAACCAACTATATTGTTTTAATGCTTTTTGACGTAATCATTTACTGTAAAAGGCAACGGTGATTAAAACAAGGCTTTGTCTTGACGGTCAGCAGGAGAAAAATTCACAGCGACCTGACCGAACTCATATTCTCCAGTCTCAAGATTGGCTTTCATACTCGATGCTTCAAATCGATTCATCCCTTGTTCAATCTTGACCGCTTCATCACTATAAACTTGACCTGACTTGGTATTGCCTTTAAGAGTATTACCCGTCACTTTGATGGGTTCAATATCTGATGCGCCATCAGCTTTATCTTCACTAACTAAGGTAAAGCCACCAGACAAACTCAGCTCTCCAGTCTGTTGGCTAATAGCAGCACTACCCGCTTCGATACGATAGCGCTGCTCATCTGAGGGCTCCCAATTCATCGTAATACCGGACATCTCATCCTCATTAGTCACCGGATTGTGTGTCAACGATTCAGCGGTAAGCTCATATTCCGTTTCGCCTTGCTCATTGGTTTGCACCGCCTTGATGTCGGTCGCTTCATAATCAACATCCGTCGCTTCCATACTGACTGGCGGTGATATATCTCCTTGCTGCTGAAAAAACCAGCCAGCAATACCAGCAATAATCAACGCTAAAACTATTAAAACACGAGTATTCACGACAAGTTATCCTGAGTTTGTGCCTCATCAAGCGTATAGTGCGCGATAAAGTCTTGATAATGACCGTGACCTTTTAAGATAAGATCACATATTTCACGAACTGCCCCCGTACCGCCTGCGCGGGTGGTGACCATGTCGCTACGCTTAATCACTTCGGCATGAGCATTGGGCACCGTTGCCGCAAACCCCACGGTTTGCATTGCTTTAATATCTGGCAAATCATCGCCCATATAAGCACAATCAGCCGCCGTAATGTTGAGTGCCGGGTCAAGGGTAGATAACAATTCATTTAAGGCAATGAGCTTATCATCACGTCCTTGTACCACATAATTCACACCCATCTCGACAGCGCGCTTATCCACCATGGCGCTGCTACGACCCGTGATAATAGCAGTCAAAATGCCATACCGTGCTAACGACTTAACGCCGACACCATCGTGTACCGAAAAGGCCTTAGTCTCAATACCATTGGCGTCATAGATAATTTGACCATTGGATAAAATACCATCAACATCCAGTACCAATAGCTTCACTTGTCCGGCTTTTTTTATTAAGTCTTGCATGAGTCATCCCTTCTTAAAGACTTTTTGGCTCTTATTTATGTAGCATTATTTTTTTAAATGCATAATGCTTACTTAACACCCGCTTGTAGTAAGTCATGAACCGTAATAATCGCTTCCAAGCGATCTTCGTCATCGATAATCAATAGCTGGCTAATGCCGTTTTCGTTCATGACACTCAAAGCGTCTGATGCGCGCATGCTTTTACTGATGCGACGTGGGTCGTGTACCATCACATCGCGCATCGGGGTTTGTAGATCAATGCCTTTTTCTAAGCCACGGCGTAAGTCACCGTCTGTAAATACGCCGACAACTCTGTCATTATCATCAATGACCACTGTCATACCTAAACGCCCAGCAGACATGGTAAAAAGCGCCTCTTGCAATGGGGCTTGTTGATTGATAAGTGGCAAATCTTCTGACTTAGTATGCATCAAATCTTCGACGCGCGTGAGCAGTTGACGACCTAACGCCCCTGCTGGATGCGATAAAGCAAAATCCTCTGACGTAAAATTGCGCGCATGCACTAAAGCCACTGCCAAGGCATCGCCTAGCGCCAATGTAGCGGTGGTGCTAGAAGTGGGCGCAAGATTTAGCGGACAGGCCTCCTGCGATTTACCCAAAGTCAATACAATGTCAGCTGCGCGCGGTAACATGCCACGCTTATCACGGCTGATACTAATCAGTGGAATATTTAAATGCTTAACCACAGGCAGCAGCATTTTAATTTCGTCTGACTCGCCAGAGTTTGAGATGGCCAGCAACACATCGCCTTTCACCAGCATACCTAGGTCTCCATGCCCCGCTTCACCAGGATGCATAAAAAAAGCGGGTGTACCAGTAGAGGCAAAGGTCGCAGCGATTTTGCGCCCAATCAATCCTGACTTACCCATACCAGTCACCACTACCCGACCTTTACAGGCCAAGATAATATCGCAAGCCTGTGCAAATCTATCGTCTATCTGCTCTGTCAGTAGTGCTAACGCCGATATCTCGGTATTGATGGCTTCGATAGCGGTACTAATATATTGCTCATGGGTCAGATTGCTTTGGCTATTACTCATGCATCAGCTCTATGTTTATAATGAATCGATAAGATATTTTACTATACTCTGAGCAATATTAATAATGCCCCGCAAAACCCAATAGCAACGTCAAATCGATATCAATGTTTAGTAGTTATTATACGTCTATTTATACAAAAAAAACCCACTATAGCAGCAGGTTTTGATTAAGTATATCAAGTCGAGATAACGCATCTATAGGCAAAATACTTCCTGTCTATGATCGGTTATTTATTATCAACTTAGTTGTTATCATCAGACTCGTTATTTGGCTTACTTTCGAAGCTCGCACTGTCTGCTGGCGTCTCAAACCCACGGTCTTGACCAAAACCACCACGTTCAAAACCGCGATCTTGACCTTGTCCTAAACTACCACGCTCAAAGCCGCGATCTTGACCTTGGCTAAAGCCACCACGGTTGAAGCCACTACGATTAGCAGCAAAACCGCGCTCTTCAAAACCACTGCCGCTAGCAGGATTACTACCACGTTCAAAACCACTACCTTGATAACTGGTTGGCGCGGCACTCTGAGGCTGAGCGGTAGTGCCTGTCGCTGTGCTACTACGCGGGTTACGCGCTGGTACAACCGTCGAGATGGCATGCTTATAAACCATCTGGCTCACGGTATTTTTGAGCAACACGACATATTGGTCAAACGACTCAATCTGACCTTGCAATTTGATACCATTAACTAAAAAAATAGAGACAGGAATGCGATCTTTGCGCAGCGAGTTCAAGAACGGATCTTGTAAAGTTTGTCCTTTTGACATGAAATCTCTCCTAAATATTATATAATTATGTTTTAAGCGCCAATTATTTTAAGTGTTGATTCAATTATAATGGCTAAGAGTAGATACAATAATAAGTTTTATTTATAAAACGTATCTAAATAAACACTGGTCCTTCTTAAGCGATTCCACTTTATCGTGAATACATTATTATTGTAGATAATTAAGTAACTACTTGTTTCATAAACTGTTTTTATCAACAAACGTCAATTAATAATAGTTAATAAAGCAATGGCGATCGCGCAAAATACACCACTTTACTGAATTTAAATTATAACAGCTATTAACGTTGTATTTTGAAACTAATTGTCATTACTTTCTAGTGTGTTTATGAAGCGTTGCTGCTATGTTGTGTTTCTAATAAGATGGAGCAAAATCAAGACAGACTTTAAAGCAAATAACGCCTTTAAGAATGGCTAAAGCAGATAGTTTCTTGCCTCTGCCATTGTTGTGAATGCTTTAATCTCTAACGTATGGTTCATAGAGTCATTTGCATCATCAGCAGAGTTGGGATTTATTGCTACTGGTGTCGCAGTACTGGGCAGTTGCATTACTTTGCGAAGCCAAGTGTACTGGCGCTTTGCTAGCTGTCTTGTCGCATATAGTGCCTTATTTTGCATTTGCTGACAAGCAAGCACCTCGGTTTGGCTATCGGCCAAACTTGATTCAAGAAGAGGCTGAGACGCTTTATCTTGTTGTAATTTATTACTTAATGAACTGTCTAATTCGCCAAAAGCCTCGTAAAACAACGCCTTGTCTAAATGCGGCTGTTCAAATATTGGATGATTAGTATGCACGAGATATTCTAAGACTTGCCGATAGCCAACGCAGCGCATCGACGGCAAATTCGGTGTTAGTGGATACTGCTCAAGCAGCCTGATTACTTCAGCCACTAGACCCTCATTCCACATGATGTCTAGACGCTGCTCGATACGCTCATGTAACCATGGGCGATCAGGCATCACTGCCAATACATGCCAGTTCTGATTGGGATTATGGGCCAATGCTTGTTTGGGCTTTCGCTGCCAGTCACTAATTGGGATATCTGTTTGCAAATACACTTCAATAGCGCGGGTAATACGCTGAGTATCAGTGGCATTGAGGCGCTGGTGGCTCACCGCATCAACTTCACCTAGATAGTCATATAGCACACTTATACTTTCATCTTGTCGCCATTGCTCCACCCGCGCACGGACGCTATCATCGCTATCTGGTACTGGAGATAGCCCATCTAATAGCGCCATGTAATACATCATGGTGCCGCCAATGAGCAAGGGTATTTTGCCGTTTTCATGACAGCGATCAATCAGACGAGCAACATCATTAACGAATTCTGCAACGCTATAGCTCTGCGTCGGGTCAATAACATCAACTAAATGGTGCGGATAACGCGCCAGCTCCTCCGTCGTAGGCTTGGCTGTACCGATATTCATGTCGCGGTATATCAGCGCTGAATCTACTGAAATGAGCTCATAACGCCCTGTATCATACAGCTCATAAGCCAGTGCTGTCTTACCGCTCGCGGTTGGTGCCATCAAGCACACCACGCTATTATCTGCCAAATTGGGATTTAGGCGATAAGACGAGCTATCAGACGAATGTTGCATAAAGTTGCCTTTACCAATAATGTTTTGGGTAACAGAAATAGAATTTAGTTATTTTTTTTATTCACAGACGAGAGCATTAACGCGACTAACTGCTGACTGTCTATCGTTTTGAGTGCGTTATTAATAAGTAACGAGTCGATATCAGCTAAGAATACTATCAAATCTTGCGCTGACATTTGCGCGCTCACGGTAGCCAGTTGCTGATTAATATATGCTGCACTATCTATCGACTTGCCCTCTAATATTTCCCCTTCTTTGGAAAAATTATTGCTAAGCACTTGTGACTCAAATAATGAGCTTAACATCGACTGCCAATCTGCTGCACTGATGAGTAAACATTGCCCGTGATAGTAAAATAATAACCAAGGCAGTGATTTATTATCGATGTCTTTAGCATAAGAAGATTCGATTGCTAGGTTATTTAAGCTCGTAATGATGTCTAAGCAAACTGGTAAAGACTCGCTTGTTAGTAACGAGCTACTTAGAATATTAGCGTTATTGGTTGAAACTGGACTTAATAATTTAATACTCTTCGCTGAAGAGTCATCACTATAGAATTTTCCTGAAAGACGCTCTTCTAAATTTTGCGAAAAAGCTTTACTTACTGACAACTGATATGGCTGTCTGGGTGCTTGTACTTGCTGGCTTTTGGTTAAACGAATGGTAGATGATGTCTGTTCCCTTTCAGCAGCAAAGGCGTTATATATAGGTAGACGATTATCTAATACTTGACTATCATCATTAGCAGAATCAATGGTCTTTTTGCTAATAATCGTTTTAAGCTTTGTCCGAATATCATGACTTAGATGCGCCATGATATTGTTGAGCGGACTGATTTTGATGCGCTGTTTGGATGGATGTACATTGATATTGAGCCACTCGGTTGGCAAATCAAAATAAAGCGCGTAGCCAATACCTGCCAGCTGAGTACTTTGGGCAAGTTGGCGCAATTGATTGCTAACCAAGGCTTCTTTTACTAGCCTGCCATTTACATAGATTAGCTTTGGTAAAGTATCCTGCGAATGAGCGATAGGCCACAACCAACCATTAATGCTTGCTTGAGCGCCAAAGCTATTGCCAGCATACTCTGCAGGTGACTGCATCAAGCTGCTGAGATCTATCGCTATTTCTAACGCATTATCCATTAGTGATGACCCAGTCGCTTGTTCAAGACGCGATAATGGCAGACGATTTATATTACTATGATTGTTGTTATCGACAGACCTTGAAGACAGCGACAGCCGCTTTTTATTATCATGAAACAGCGTCAGTGCCACATCTGCTCGCGCCAGTGCGACTTCACGGACTATTGTCTCAATATGACCAAACTCGGTCGCGATAGACTTTAAATTACCGCGACGGGCTGGCACGTTAAAGTATAAATCCTTTACGGTAATGGTCGTACCACGATGATGCACAACGGGTATGAGCTTTGGCACATCGTCCAATACACCAGCAACTTGCAACTGACGACCGATGCCACTGTCATCGTGGCTACTGGTCAAGGTCAAACGAGAAACTGCTGCCGTCGCTGCCAAGGCTTCCCCGCGAAAGCCTAACGTTGTAATACCATGTAAGTTAGCGACATCCGCAACTTTACTGGTCGCATGACGGGTAATGGCCATGACCATATCATCGGGATGAATGCCCGTGCCATTGTCCATCACTTCAATCATTCCCATGCCGCCTTGGGTAATATGAATTTCAATATTACTCGCACTAGCGTCAATCGCATTTTCAAGCAGTTCTTTGACCACTGCGGCTGGACGCGTGACCACCTCACCTGCTGCTAATTGATTGATGAGCAACGGCGATAATTTTTTGATGCGGCTATTGGAGAGATTATCTGGCATTAATGGATGTCATACTTTTCTATAGTCTCAGCAGCATTAACGGGGTCTAACCTAAATTTTAAGAGAGGATAAATCTAAGCCTTGTGCTTGGCCCGCCTTCGATAGTCGCAGCTCAACTTGACGAGCCTCTTTATCTATATCAGCGCTGTTGGCTTGCGTCATATCGATAAACATAGTCGGCGGTGGTAAGTAGCTGTCCGCACGGCTGGCCCATTCGATAATGACCAGCGCATTTGGTTCATCGAGATACTCATCGAAACCGATAAAAGACAGCTCTTCTGGGTCTTGCAGACGATATAAATCAGCATGATAAACAGGCTTAATTGAGTCGTCATTTTGCTCGATGCTATAAGGTTCCACTAAGGTGTAAGTCGGGCTTTTAACGGCACCCGAATGTCCGAGCGCTTGCAACCAATAACGCGTCAGCGTGGTTTTACCTGCGCCCAAATCACCCGCTAGCCAGACACTACCGGATAGTGGTAATGCCGCCAATTGTGCCGCCAAACGCTGAGTATCGGCTTCAGAATACAGCGTCAACATTTTTACGTTTTTGTCTTCCATTGTACTATTAAGCATCAGGCTTACCTGTCTGTACTTGCGTATGTACCTGCATAGTCACGGATGGATTGACAAAGCGCTCACCGCGAATCAGCTTGGTATACAACTCGGTGTCATGCCATTCAGCACTCACTTGGTCGCTGAACTCAAATTCTTCTAAATTAAGCTCGCCCATTTGCGCGTTTGCCACATCATCAGCAAAGCACTGTGCGTAACCGGTTGCCGTCTCATGGGCAATCACCGAGTAAACGCTGACATCAGACTCACCGTTTTGCATTTGGGTTTGTTTTAGAATTTCTTGCGCCCAAAAGAATATCACGCGCGAGAACTGCTCTGCGGACGGCGAGACTGGCAAACTTATCCAGCGTGCGCTGAACTTTTTACAAGCCTCAATATACTCAGGATCGTCCTTATTCCAAAAGCAAATGGCATGATCAAAGCTGTCGATGATGTCTTTAATCGAAGACTTTAATAAGCCAAAATCATAGACCATTTGCCCGTGATCTAAACGCTTGGCTTCTAGAATCAGCTCAATCTGATAGCTATGACCATGGATAGAATGCTTGCAACGCTCAGAGCTACAGTTACGCACGATATGAGCATTTTCAAATTTAAAAAGTTTACGGATACGCATAATAATTTTGACCAAAACAGTAAGCACTATCGTGCTAAATATTAATAACTAAAGGTTTGCCACAGCGAATCATTGGCTTGTCGCTTATTATAGCAAATTGGCATGTATCCGTAAGTAAGCACTTATTAATAGCAATATTGGCTAAATAAATCTATTGCCTACAACGTCTATTTATAAAATACGAATTTAAGGCATAGCATCGACAAAGGCAGGGTTGGATCGAATCGTAGGTGAATTGTGCAGAGGCTATCTATTACCTACCCTTCAGCCTATACTCAATCCAGTACGCAGCGTTTGCGGCCATTGTAGCAATATCGCCTACTAGTCAGCTAATTTGGCTTAGAGGATGGTATAAGCTACCTAAAAAGGAAAAAAAATCATGAGTAAAGGTCAAGATAGTAAGAAGAATGTAAAAAAGAAGCCACTGTTAACGGCAAAAGAGAAAAAAGCGGCTAAACAATCAAAGAAAGAAGACAGTGGTAGTATTTTAGGTAAACATTAATATTCAATGCACCACTGTGCTAATTGAAACCCTATTAATTAAAGCTATGCCAATCGAACCTCAAGGTTTGATTGGCATTTCTTATATTTGATTGGCATTTCTTATATTAGATTGGCATTTCTTATATTAGATGATGCTTTGATACTAGGGTGTATCCTCATTTTAAAAATAGTCATAAAAATGAGATAAATCGCCGTCAAACGAGAAAATAGCGCAAATAATATCGGGATATTAGTCAGCTGTTTGACGGTGTTCGGCAAAATTTAGCCATTTTTAGACCATTTAGATACAATCGAGTGAATTGAAGATACGCCCTAAGTACTGCGCGGTGCAAACATAATAATCGCCATCCCTAACAGCGCGACCGCCGAACCCACTATATCCCACGTGGTTGGTCGAATACCATTCACCGTCCACAACCATAAAATCGCCATCACCACATATACCCCACCATAAGCTGCGTAGACTCTACCCACAGCCGTTGGATGTAATGTCAGCAACCAAACAAAAGCGGCTAAACTAAGCACGCTGGGAACAAGCAGCCAAATTGACTTACCTTCTCGCAGCCATAGATAAGGCAGGTAACAACCGACAATCTCAGCTAATGCTGTCAGCGCAAAAAGGCCAACCGTCTTTAATTCTGTCAAACTTACCTACTCCCCACCTACTACTCTTCTAATCTAACAAAACCAGTTAGGTATTGTACGGTATTTCCCAAAATAATCACTCTATCTCTATCACCTCTTATAAAAGACTATTTTGTCTGACATTACAGTCAAAATCACAGTAAAATCTATCATAGCAAACCTCTTAGATAACCGTCTATCGAGGTCATACCGATCTATTGAATAGGGATTTAACGTAATGATGCGTATTGGCTTGTTTTTATTGACCAACTTAGCCGTGATTGTGGTGTTTAGCATTGTATTTGGCATACTATCCAGATTTTTTGGGATTGGCGGTGTGCATAGTGCAGGTGGTCTTAACTATGTCAGTCTTGCTGTTATGTGTGGTATCTACGGTATGGTTGGCTCGATGGTGTCGCTATTTATATCAAAGTGGATGGCTAAAAGATCAACGGGTACGGTGGTGATAGAATCCCCTCGTAACTCGACTGAGCAATGGCTAGTCGATACAGTAGCCAAACAAGCGCGAGCAGTAAATATCGGTATGCCTGAAGTCGGTATCTTTAATAATTCGCAGCCAAATGCTTTTGCGACTGGTTGGAATAAGAATAAGGCGCTGGTAGCTGTATCGTCTGGTCTACTACAGAATATGACAGCCGATGAAGTTGAAGCGGTATTGGCACATGAGATTGGTCATGTAGCCAACGGTGATATGGTAACCCTTGCCCTTATTCAAGGCGTGGTCAATGCCTTTGTGATGTTCTTTGCACGCATTGTCGGTAGCTTCGTTGACCGTACTGTGTTCAAAAACACCAGTGATCGCCCAGGTATCGGTTACTTTATTACCAGTATTGTGATGGATATCTTACTTGGGTTTTTGGCGTCTGCTATCGTAATGTGGTTTTCACGCTTACGTGAATTCCGTGCGGATCAAATGGGGGTAAAACTTGCCAGCCGCGAAAAAATGATCAGTGCGCTTGATGCGCTTCGTCCTTCTGCACAGCGACCTGACCAGATGCCTGAGAGCATGAAAGCCTTTGCGATCTCGTCTGGGCAAACGCAAGGCTTTAGTATCGCGAATCTATTCCGCTCACACCCCACGCTTGATGACCGGATTGCGGCGTTGCGGAATTATAATCCTAGTGAGAGATAATAAGAAGATTGATGAATTAACTCCTAATTTGCTATCTCTTAGCAGATTAAGTGACATACTAAAACTTACCTATGATTTATATGTACTGCAGAGATTTTAGACATTTAGTGATTTCCTCTATTATCTCTTCATAACCATCTATTTTTTGTTCAACTTCGAGAAAATTTGTACCGGTATCTTTACAATAATTTCTTGCTGCGTTATAGATTGAATCTTGCATTTGATAGTTTTCAATCAAATTCACTGTTTCGTCGTATACACGATTTCTTTTTTTCTGTAATGTACTCCAATCATCTTCACTTACTTTTATAAATACTAATAAATCGGGAGCGGCTAATAGTTCTGCATCTAATTCAGCAGTTCTCTTAACAACTTCATAGTAGGCATTTTCTTTTGAAATCAACCAACTAAAAGACGGGTCGTTAATATAATATTTAATCAATACATCATAGAAACTGTCAACGAAGACTAACTCTTTCTCAGATATTAATGCAGCTTTCTTATACTCAGGAACTCTAGCAGATCTAAACCAATTCAAAGCACTAAACTGATCTAGGTTATCCTCTTTAATCCAACTTGGCCAAAAATCCTCCTCTGGCTCTAGAAAGTACTGGCTACTACAATTTTCAGCTATTTTTGCTGTTAACGTACTTTTGCCACAAGAAGGCAACCCACAAAAGACAACTAACATGAAGTATCCTTTTTATCGGCTATACGCCACATTTCTTCAAATTCAGATAGATACATATGAAATAGTCGACCAGGATTTTTAACTTCATAAGTAACAGTGGATGAACTTCTGGATTTTTTAATTATTGAATAATGTCCTGTAAATAATGTATCTCCTAGACGATATATCATGACTGGTAAACTTTGTTCAATAAACCTAATTTCAACATTTTCAATACCTTCAAAACTGGCTAATATATTCGTACATAATGTTTGGTAATAATCTTTAACGTGCCCTTCGTTAAGAGCTTGACTCTTTGATGCTTCAGTATCTGGATTAACTAGTAAAATTCTAACATTTATAGGATTTTTACCCTCATTTCTTCTTTTTATTATATCTAAAGCTTGATTTGAAAACCCTGATAGCGAATAACCTGTAACATCAATCTCATTAGACGTTTCTAATAATTTCTCATATATACTCACTAAGGCTCTCTGACTATGTATTTCCTTTAAGCCATAGCTCCTAATGTTAGACAAGAGTCTATCTTCAGATGTCTTAATAAACCTAACCCATAAGGTGCTAAAGCTTACAAGAGAGCTAGCTATTAATGAAGTTCCAATTGCACGTGGAATTTCATCAAAAAAAATTAATATTAACCCTAGTATCAGTATTGAAATATTTAAGACTAGTAGTGAAGTAGTAGAATTAAATAACTTACGAATTGTTTCATGTTCATCTAAGTTAAAACTAGCCATATTTAATCTTAATTTTTAATGGTTATTATAGTTAAACGTCGTGTATATTTATGATACTTTCAATTTTATCCGCACCCATAACTAAACACTTACGTATCACAAAATCTTCTAAGCCCAGATTATCAGACCATCTTTGAATATACCCTTCTCGCATTTCCTTAGGATACAAGAGTATATCGCTCGATTTATTATAAATAGTGGCTAGTAACCTTACTTTATTTTCTAAATCAAGCTCTATAAGTCCTGTCTGTTCATCGCTATCTTCTAAAATTTTTTCATCAATTTTTTCAACTATATGTTCTACTAAGCTTTTCTCTTTATCACTCATTTCATTTACGATATTAGTCATATCTGAAAATTTATCAATATAAGAGTGGGCTTCAACTAATTTGCTAACTAATATTTTCATGTACTATTCCTCTAGTATTTTTTTAATAAAAGGTATTATTTCTTTATAAATACTCTTTATAGACTTACGATTATTACCTTTATCATATGCATCAATAAACACTCTATTTTTTTTATTTTCAACATTGCTAAAGAAATTGTTCACCTTTACCTGTAGACCTTCATCTTTTTCATGAATATCTGAACTATCTAAAGAGTAACTTCTATCTTTCGAGCCATTTCTTTCTAAATGTATACCATCTATGTAATGAGAGTCTGGAGCAGTAATAATAACCTCCAAATCAGGTTTGGGAAGCTTATATATCTCATACTCTAACCACTGAATGAGTTCTACAAGCTTCTCACTTCTATCTATATCTATTAACTTAGAAGTTTGAAAAGCTATATTTGATAGTATGTAACGATCACAGAGAACAATAGCTCCACTCTCAAGACTTCCATTAATAGGATCTTTTGAGATATATCTATCAGCAGCAAAGGCTAAGCTCAAGAATTCAGGCTCAACCTGCCCATGTTTACCATTTAAGAAGTCACCTATCAAATCTGATAGTGGGTTACCTACTTTATGAGGAAAATCATAAGTTGATACTTCATAACCTTCTTTAATCAGCATGTCTTCTATGAGACTATACTGTGTACTTTTGCCTAGGCCATCCCCACCCTCTATTACAATTAATTTTCCTTTACCGCTATTATTCATATAACTACCTGTTTAAGTCTCTTGAGAAGTGATTATTTTGCATATATTTCGAACTCTGCCTTATAGAACTATATTTCTTGATACAAAAAACTTTAATTTGTTAGACGGCTGATGTTTCTATTATACAGATATTAAGATAAAAAAGACCTGAGTGATAATAGAAATAGACATAGACTATGTCAACTCTTCACTCATCTAAGTAGATAATAGATTATATCAGTACCTGATCTATTTCTTCTTCAAAGATTCCAAGTAGCTTCAACCATAAAAAAAAGCCTATCTATAAAAGATAGGCTTTTCTAAATCAAACTCGTTATTTAAACATCGAACTCTAATGCTCTGTCACCTTCGCTATCTTTGATACGCGTTGGCAAGCCAATTTTATTGAGCAGATTGATAAATGGCTTGGCATCTAGCTCTTCAACGTTGACCATCTTGCCAGCATCCCACTCGCCAGTCGCGACTAACATCGCAGCCGCGACAGGTGGTACGCCTGCGGTATAAGAGATACCTTGGCTGCCGACTTCATTATAAGCGTCTTTATGATTGGAGACGTTATAGATAAAGATTTCGCTATCAACGCCATTAATCTTACCTTTAACCTTGTCACCGATGCAAGTCTTGCCCGTATAGTTTGGTGCAAGCGAGCTTGGATCTGGTAGCACGGCTTTGACCACTTTTAGCGGAATAACCTCTTGCCCTTCCGCAGTCATCACTGGCTGCTCAGACAATAGACCTAAGTTCTGTAGCACGGTGAAGACATTGATGTAGTGCTCACCAAAGCCCATCCAAAAACGGATGTTTGGCACATCTAGGTTGGCTGACAATGAATGCACTTCATCATGACCACTCAGATAGCTGTTCTGCACACCCACAACTGGTAAATCGTCAGTACGCTTTACTTCAAACATTTTGTTAGACTGCCACTTGCTGTTCTGCCAAGAGTAGACCGTTCCGGTGAATTCGCGGAAATTAATCTCAGGGTCGAAGTTGGTGGCGAAGTATTTACCGTGGCTACCCGCATTGATATCAATAATATCAATATCAGTGACCGAGCCTGTATCCATCATGTCGTAGCCAAGGCGCGCATAGGCATTGACCATACCGGGATCAAAGCCTGCACCCAAAATCGCCGTGACATTGTTGTCCGCACAGCGCTGTTTACGCTGCCATTCATAGTTGTTATACCATGGCGGCGTCTCGCAAATCTTACGCGGATCTTCGTGGATAGCGGTATCAATATAAGCAACACCTGTCTCAATACAAGCTTCTAATACAGTCATATTGACAAATGCCGAACCGACATTGATAACAATTTGTATACCAGTATCTTGGATAAGCTGTGCCAACGCTTGGCTGTCCATGGCATCGACTTGGTGCGTGTGCAAGATAGCAGCTTGTTTAAAGCTCTCTTTGTCTTTGACACTTTGCGCGATGGCATCACATTTAGTCTTGGTACGTGAGGCAATATGAATCTCGCCGAGCACATCATTATGCATCGCACATTTATGCGCGACCACTTGAGCGACACCGCCGGCGCCGATGATGAGTACGTCTTTTTTATTGGGCTTAGCTTGTTGGTTGGTATTCAATGCAACAATCCTCCTTTGTGTCCCTGTCATCGCCTAAGAGGTGGCTATTCAAAACAGAAACGAGTGAATGATATGCGTGAATTAAAAAGGAAGACCGAGGAAAACCCACGCACCCGTCGGGCAAAATCAGCTGTTTTTGCCCGTGGCGATTATAACAATTTTTACTTACTATTCGGCAAAAATTACAACATAACTTAGAAAATCTGAGAGCAATACTCATTTCTGGATAGTTGTTTGGCAGTGTTATCGATTAATGCCAAGCATAATAGTGTTATGACAAACTCGCCTTATAATCTTGGTAATCAAACTCGCGCTGCACATCAATACTACCATCTAAACGACGAATCACAATCGCTGGCATATTGACACCATTGAACCAGTTCTTCTTTACCATGGTATAGCCTGCCGCATTACCAAACGCAATGGTATCGCCTACCTGTAATTGGTTAGGCAAGGCATACTCACCAAAAATATCGCCTGCCAAACAAGAACGACCATAAATAATAGTGTTGTCCACCACGTCAGCTGTTTTGGTCATATTAACGGGTGAAATACTCATCGCTTCTTTATTAATAGCCGCAATGGGTGCTGACTCGCGATAAATCAGTAAATCAAGCATATGCGCCTCGATAGACGCATCGACGACTGCTAGGTTTTTTTCATTATGCATAGTATCTAAAACGCTTGTAACTAGTGATCCAGCGCCATGAATGCTCGCTTCACCCGGCTCAAGGTAGACTTGTACGCCGTATTTTTCACTAAAGCCTTTCAACCGCTCAGCAAGTTTTTCTAGCGGATAATCAGGGGCGATAAAGTGAATGCCACCGCCCAAACTGACCCACTCAAGCTGCGCTAAAACGTCACCAAATCTAGCTTCGATATCAGCCAAGCTGTCGCTAAAAGCCTCAAAACTGTCATTTTCGCAATTGTTATGAATCATGACGCCAGTGATATCACTCAATACCGCCGCAATCTTATCTTTATCATGCTCACCTAAGCGGCTAAATGGACGCGCAGGATCAGCGATGATAAACGATGAATTACTGGTCTTTGGATTTAAGCGCAGACCAACTGGAATACCTTTTTCCGCGGCTTGCTCTTTAAATACATTGAGCTGCGAGATTGAGTTAAAGATAATCTTATCTGCGTAGCTTAATACTTCATCGATTTCATCCGTACTATAAGCGACGCTATAAGCATGCGTTTCTTTTTCATTATCACTGTCTTTACCTTTACCAAAAGTCTCGTAGCCAAGTCTGACTTCATTGAGTGACGACGAAGTGGTTCCGTGCAAATAGGGCTGCATCACATCAAACACGCCCCAAGTCGCAAAGCATTTGAGCGCCAATAAGGCTTTAGCGCCTGACAGCTCACACAGTCGCGCGATAATCTGCATATTGGCAACGATTGCCGCTTCGTCGAGTAGATAATAAGGCGTTGGTGGCAAGGATGATTTTGTGGTTTTCAGCGAAGTTTTTGCATTCATAAGAGGTTACCTAATAGCTGCTGTTGGTATCATGACAGATATAAATATTTGCGCTATAGTAGACTAAATCCACCGTAATTAGAATATCTTATGTCATTATCAACCGATTATTCCAGCTCTGCTAGCCAAGCCAATTTATCGCAACTCGATTCAAAGAATATTAATGTAGAGTATCTAGATGCTGAGGCGCGCGCAGTGTTGGATTTTTGGTTCGACCAAGATAATGAGCCATATTGGTTTGCCCAAAATGACAACTTTGATAAGCAAATAAAGGCTAAGTTTGGCAAAATCTGGCAAGCAGCAAAACACGGTGAATGTGCGCCGTGGCGATGGTCTGACAATCACAACGATGTGAATAGCTCAATCACTAATTTGGCAGGACGATTGGCAGAGATTATTGTCTTAGATCAGTTTTCTCGCAATCTATGTCGCGAGCAAGCATGCGCCTTTGCTCAAGACGGTATGGCGGTGGCATTAGCGCAAGAAGCCATTGCCCAGCCGCATTTTGAGACCCTACCGATGGAGTGGCGCAAGTTTACTATTATGCCGTTTATGCATTCTGAATCAGCTGTTATCCATAAACGCTATCTGCCGCTGTTTGAGCAACTAAATGACCCAACCACTTTAGACTTTGAACGCCGTCATAAAGACATTATTGATGAATTTGGACGCTATCCACACCGTAATGAAGCCTTGGGTCGTGAGTCGACTGCAGAAGAAGACGCATTTTTACAGCAGCCGAATTCTTCATTCTAAGCGTTGTTACTTATAATAACAAAAACAAGGGCTGAATCAGATAACTGGTTCAGCCCTTGTTTTGTTTTATGCTATTTATTCTAGGGTATACCCTATAGATTAGTAGTTCACTTTACCCGTGCTAAAGCTAAACGACTGCTGCTTTAGCGTTCGATTGTCCACTAACACATCAAAGCTTACACGATATTCACTCTCGCCATGCAAACCACAGTTTTGATCTTTTTTAGTGGTGATTTTGCAGCTTTTTAGATTATCCGTAATGGGTAAAATAAAAGCTTCGTTCGCTGGTAGCTCATAAACGGTATTCTTATGGGGATCTTGCCCATAATCAAGCAGTTCAGTGGGCACATCGATGTTACGCTGAACATCATGGAACTTGATATTACTGAGCTTAATGGTCTGGGCAGCTGGCATACTGACATAGATGGGCTGCCCGATAGGATCAGCTCGTAGGTCACGACCCGTTCCTTTGACAGGATTTGGCGTTTCGTTATACAGCGCAGTCACCGTACCACTGACCCCTTGGCAAGGATAAGTGAATATGCCTGCCACCGTATTGTCTTTGCTTGCCTTGGTCGCTGAGGCATGGTTGACTAAGATATAACCCTGATTGTTGGTCGTGTCTTTGCCATAAGGCTTATAAGTGACCATACCCGTACCCGTCAAACTCGAGCCTGGTAGCATCAAAGAACGCAGATGATAAGGCGCTGCCAATAATGACTTCGCCATTGCACCTGCCACTATATCAGAGCCTATAATATTGCCAGCCGAGCTATAATAGACCGACTGAGCAATATTCTCAGTCACACCATATTGGGCGTTGCCGTAGTTTGCCTGTAACAACCGATCTGTGAAGCTGACTCCGCTAAAGAATGGGTTATTATCACCCGTGACGTTGGCGATATCTGCAATCTTATTTTCATAGTGCGGACTAAAAGCAGTCGGCGTGCTATTAGCAAATACATGCTTGATGTATTTTGCATGTTGAATCGCAACATTATCCAGTGCAGTATCGGCAGACAAACCACTTAGACCACAGCTGGTGCGCGCTAGACTAAAGGTATTATTGGCAATTAATGCAGCTTTTGCCTCATTATCAGTCTGGTCATTAGGCTTATCAGTCGAGGTATCATCAGGACTAGCAACAGGCGGTGTTGGCTTGGGCGTAGTATTGTTAGTGCTGCCATCTGAGTCTCCGCCACTGCCGCCACTGCCGCCACAAGCCGTCAAAAACGCTGTTAAAAATATTACTGCCGCGAGGTTTTTTTCTCGTAATTTGAGAGTCATCTTTTATCCTGTAAGATAGTGGTGTGCCTATTATGAGCAATAAATCAGCTATGACGGATATTATCGAATAACGATTCAAATGTCATTTAATAAAACATGAAAACTTAATACGCATAATCTCAAAAAACCATTCATTTTTGACTAAGGGGTGTTTTTTTAAATTGATAAATAATTTATGCTTAGGCTATTTATATAAATAAGCAATTCTCCATCTGCCTTTAACTCTCCAACGCCTTTCGCACTGGTGCAAAGCTACGTCTATGCTCGGGCAGCACCCCATACTGTTGAATCGCTTCCATATGCGCTTTGGTTGGATAGCCTTTATGTTTGGCAATCCCATATTCAGGATGCTGAGCATCGAGTGTATACATAGTAGTATCACGGCTGACTTTTGCCAATATACTGGCTGCGGCGATACTGGTATGACGCGCATCCCCTTTTACCCATGCTTGGCAGTCAATCGCAGAGTGATCTATGCCTAATTCAGCGAGCTTGGTATTGTTTACTTGAGGACAGCGATTTCCGTCGAACAAAACCTCAAATGTCAGCATAGATGTGGCAAGATGCTCAGCGATAGCCTCTAACAATCCTTCAGTGCATAAGCGCATACCGAGCATCGTTGCTTGCAAAATATTGACCTGATCGATGACCGCTGCTGGTATTTCAGCGATGATAAAACCCACAGCATTTTGCTGCACCAATGGATAAAGAATATCGCGTTTTTTCTCACTCAACTGCTTAGAATCCGTCAGTATGGATAAAGGCGTGTCTTTTAAGGGTTGTTCTTCAATCAATCCTGACCACGTGGCAGGCAGTATCGCTGCGGCCACATTAACGCTACCTAAAAGTGGTCCGCGCCCTGCTTCATCAACACCTATTTGCAGCGTTGAGCTGTGCAGCGTTGAGCGTTCTACATGCTGTTGTGTATTTAAGTGTGGCTCTTCATTTATCCCATATTCAGTGAGCAGCTTAGTCACATTCACTTGCCCATATAAATGGATAGGTTCGGCTAAATCAATGCACTGGGATTTTATATCAATCTGTTGGATTTTTTTGTCAATCGGAATAATACTATCTGTAGGGTTGTTCTGAATGCTCATGATTTTTTGTGGTCTTATTGATTTGGGTGTTAAAGATAAATGATGCGCAATTATCCTTTAGGATTTATGCTGGTTTTGCATAAACCATTGATCAATCACGCTATTAGCAAGCTCATGATTGCTTTGCTGCTGCAATAGCTGCTTGGTAGCGACAAGCGCTTTTAATTGTTCTGCATAAGCACGCGGTTGCAACAGACGCATGACGGTGCGGCAAATATTATCACCACTCGCCTGCTCCTGTATCAGCTCAGGGACGATGGCGGTGTCGGCTAAAATATTGGGCAGTGCCACATAAGGGACTTTGACCAGACGCTTGGCAATCTGATAGGTCAGCTGATTTAATTGATACACCACCACCATTGGGCGCTCAAGCAGCATCGCCTCAAGGGTTGCCGTGCCAGATGCTAGCATCACCAGATCCGAGGCAGCCATAGCCTGCTGACTAAACGCTGGCTGGCTGTCGTCATAGACCACCACGATAGCGGCACGCAATTGCTCTGATCGTCGATCAATGACATCTTGGACGATATACTGATGGTTTTGATCGACCGTTGGAATGATAAAACACAGCTTCGGATCTAGTAATATTAACTTTTGAATACCATCCAGCATAAGAGGTAAAATAGCCGTTATCTCCCCGCGCCGAGAGCCTGGCATCACACAAATAAGCTGGCTGACATCATCGAACCGCTCGATAAAAAACTGCTGCAAACCATCGTTGTGCCAGACCAACTCACTGCGCCTCTGATTGATAGGCGTCTCTATCAAGGTCTGATCAATAGTACGTAACAAAGGATGACCCACACATATCGCTGGATGATTGTGGCGCTCATATACTGGCAGCTCAAACGGAAATAGACAGAGTACAAGGTCGGTCGCTGCTTTAATATTATGAATACGCGACTCGCGCCATGCCCAAATAGAGGGGCTAACGTACTGTACACAAAACACGCCTTTTGGCTTTAACTTTTTGGCGACTCGTAGATTAAAATCAGGCGCATCAATGCCGATAAACCAATTGATATCAGCGATTTTGAAGGCGCTCAATAACTCGCGGCGCGCTTTAAGTAAGTCAGGCAATTGCGCCATGATTTCCACCAAGCCCATCACTGCCAGACGTTCTAGTGGAAAAATACTTTGCAATCCTTGCGCTTGCATCTTAGTACCACCAACGCCTACCCAAACGATATCATCACGCAGGTTATTCATCTGCTGCATAAAATCTGCCCCCAAACTGTCACCTGACACCTCACCTGCGACAATACCAATAACCAGTGGTGCCGTCTTAAATTCAGGCATCTGCTGATTGGTATCTGTCTGATCAATAAAGTCAGTATGTTTATGGGAAGTAGCAGAATCGGTCATAACAAGCTCTCAATATGAAGAATGACAATGGGTACAATTATTATGAACAAAAATAGCATTATTATAAAATATAGCACACCGAGTGAGTAACACCGCGCTAATGGCTGCAAGCGCTTGCCTCACTACTATTGTAGCGTTATATCATTTATGTTGTCATCATACGTCACCATGGTACAAATAGCGAAATTAGCTTATAAAAGTCCAGCATAGTTGGCTGATAAACACCAAAAGAAGCTTTTATACGCAAAAAAATGCGCAGTAAGCTGATGTTTAAAAATCCCAGTTTAGGGCTGAGTGTTGTTAAGTATAACGAAGTTTTGGTTTGCACATTCCAGTTATCAGCCAATTAACTGCGCGACTGCCCTTGTCAACCAGCACTTTTGTCCTCATAATGATTATTCCTATAAATCAGCTAGACGATATATAATCATGACAACACCAGCTACCCATAATGCAGATATTGATGACGTGAATATTGAAAAATTCATTCCCTTGATCACCCCCGCTGAGCTAAAAACTGAGCTACCTTTATCAGACGAAGCCTATAAAACCGTCCTAAAAGGGCGTAATACGATCCAAGATATTTTGGATGGTAAAGATAAGCGTCTGTTTGTGGTCATCGGTCCTTGCTCTATCCACGATATCAAAGCCGCTCACGAATATGCCGATCGCTTAGCTGCATTGGCAAAAGAGATCGAAGACAGCATATTCGTTGTGATGCGCGTTTATTTTGAAAAACCGCGTACCACGGTCGGCTGGAAGGGTATGATCAACGACCCTGACATGAATGACAGCTTCGATATTGAAAAAGGTCTGCGTACCGCTCGTAAGCTATTGCTTGATTTGAATGAGAAAGGCTTACCTTGCGCGACTGAAGCGTTGGATCCAAATACCCCGCAGTACATGCAGGATTTAATCAGCTGGTCAGCAATCGGCGCACGTACCACTGAGAGCCAAACGCATCGCGAAATGAGCTCGGGCTTATCATGCCCAGTTGGTTTCAAAAACGGTACGGACGGCGGTATGACAGTCGCCGTTAACGCCATGCAAGCGGTTAAAGAAGGTCATAGCTTCTTAGGGTTATCATCAGATGGCAAAGTCTCTATCATCAAATCTAAAGGCAACCCTTACGCACACGTGGTACTACGCGGTGGTAATGGCAAGCCTAACTATGATGAAACTGCTGTTGCGCAAGTGGAAAATGAGCTAGCAAAAGGCAAAACCAACAGCAAGATTATGATTGACTCAAGCCATGCTAACTCAGGTAAAGACCCGTACTTGCAGCCGATGGTTATTAATAACGTCGCCGAGCAAATCCAAAACGGTAACAAATCCATCATCGGCATGATGGTTGAGAGTCATCTTAAAGGCGGCAGTCAAAAGCTAACTGCTGACTTGAGCCAGCTTGAGTATGGCAAGTCTATCACCGATGGTTGCTTAGATTGGGATAGCACAGTCACTGCGCTATACAATCTACGTGACATGGTAAAAGATGTATTGCCTAACCGTTAATAGCGATTGGTCATAATGAATCGTTATTAGGCCACTCAGCAAAAAGCCCGTTTGACATAATTAATGTCAAACGGGCTTTTTTTATACTTCAGCTTATAAATTTGAGGACAGGCCTTAAGCTAACCGTCCTACTCACTTGCTTCGCCTAGTACGCTCGTTAAGCTTTCGAGCACGTGTTTAGAAGACACGGCTTGCTGCAAATCTAACAGCTTATCATGCGCCATCTGACGACGTGGCTCAGCCAAGGTATTCCAGCGCGCCAGCACCTGCAACAAGCGCGATGCTAAGACAGGATTAGCATCATCCAACTTTTTAATCACAGCAATATAGATATCTAAACCCTCTGCCGTCCATAAGACGGTCGGCTGCGAGGTAAAAGTGCTAATCACTGAGCGCACACGATTGGGCGTATTCCAATCAAAATCAGTATGAGTGAGCAACGATTGGATAGCCTCAGTAGTGACCGTATCAGCTGATGCTTGCACACTAAACCATAAATCGATAACCAAGTCATTTGCTTGGAAACGTTGATAAAAGTCCGCCAAATAGGCATCCGCATCTGCCAATTGATGATTAACCATCACTTTTAATGCACCAAAACGTTCCGTCATACAGCTGGCATTGTCATACTGCTGCTGTGCCCATTCATTGGCACCATCAACGTTAGCCGTCAATGCCATGTCTAATATCACATTGCGCAAGGCACGAGTACCACGAGCGGCGGCGCTATCTTCATAAGACTGCATGGGCAGCTGCTTATAAAGTACTGCCCATTGGTCTTTTAGCATCTCTGCCACTTGCTGATATAAGCCTTCACGCTGCGCTTTGACCAACTCTGGATCATAATCTTCAGCAATAGCAGAAGCCAACTCTTGCGCTGATGGAATATCAAGCAAACGCGCCGCCAACATCGCATCGTCAGCTGCGAGCACGGGCAAGGTCTGCGCTAATGCTTGTAGGTACACTTCAGGGTTGCTCTTCTCGCCTTGGCCTTGCAGCAAGATGCGATTGACCAGCATTTGCGTCACTTGCCAGCGGTTAAAGCCGTTGGTTTCATGCTTGAGTAAGAATGCCAAATCTTCATCTTGATAGTCATAATTAAGCTGTACTGGCGCACTAAAGTCACGCAGCAATGATACTACTGGTTCGCTAGTCAC
Source organism: Psychrobacter sp. GW64-MNA-CIBAN-0177 (assembly GCF_040309585.1). Taxonomy (NCBI): domain Bacteria; kingdom Pseudomonadati; phylum Pseudomonadota; class Gammaproteobacteria; order Moraxellales; family Moraxellaceae; genus Psychrobacter; species Psychrobacter sp. GW64-MNA-CIBAN-0177. The sequence goes on along the minus strand of NZ_JBEOOY010000002.1, from coordinate 157,525 downwards.
ATTTTCAAAGGTAAAGGTTTGCGCGGCTTGATCGAGTAGCAGCATACGCTCGGCGACGATAGCACCAGAATCTTGGTCAAATAGTGCGGTCGCTACGGGAATAGGTAAAGGTTTAGGCGCATCAAAACCACTAACATGACGGGTTTGCTGACTTAAAGTAATGGTTAACGTTTGCGTGGTGCTATCGTAATCTTGGTGACCAGACACCACTGGCGTACCAGGTTGACGATACCAATCAATAAAATCTTCAATTTTATCATCAGTAATACTAAGCGCAGACAAGAAGTCCTCAACGGTAACTGCTTGCCCATCGTAACGACGGAAATACTCATCCGTACCTTTACGGAAGTTATCTGCCCCCAAGGTATTCGCAATCATACGGACGATTTCAGCGCCTTTTTCATAGACGGTCGTCGTGTAAAAGTTATTAATCTCGACGAAACTTTCAGGGCGTACAGGATGTGCAAGCGGCCCTGCGTCCTCAGCAAACTGATGGGCACGCAAAGTCGCGACATCATCAATACGCTGTACGGCACTTGACTGTTGATCGGCTGAAAAAGATTGATCGCGGTAAACAGTAAAGCCTTCTTTTAAGCACAACTGGAACCAATCACGGCACGTGATGCGATTGCCTGTCCAGTTATGGAAGTACTCGTGCGCGATGATAGCTTTCACACTAAAGCTACGCGAGTCCGTTGTGGTCTCAGGGCTAGACAACACACAAGCGGTATTAAAGATATTCAGACCCTTGTTTTCCATTGCGCCCATATTAAACTGACTAACGGCGACAATCATATAGCGGTCTAAATCATAAGCGCGGCCATAATTAACCTCATCCCATTTCATCGAATCTTTTAGGGCTTGCATACCGACATCACACTTATCGATATCGGCAGACTTGGCGTATATTTCTAGTAAAACGTCTCGACCTTCGCTAGTGGTATAAGAATCCGTCAATACATCTAAGTCAGCGACGACACAGGCAAACAGATAGCTTGGCTTATTGGTCGGATCGTGCCAGATCGCATAGTGACGGTCTGGCGCATCTGCGACCTCGCCTGCTTCAACCAAATTACCATTGGCTAGTAACGTCGGATAGCGCTTATCGGCCTCAAGACGGGTGGTGAATATCGCGAGTACATCGGGGCGATCTGGATAAAAAGTAATCTTGCGAAAGCCTTCTGGCTCGCATTGAGTCACAAACATGGTATCGTCACCGCTACCTGCCATGTAAAGCCCTTCAAGGGCGGTATTGGTCTGCGGACAAATACGTACTTGAATCTCTAAAGTGATTTCCTCAAGCTCATCAGGTGTAGCAGTGATGGTAAGTTTACCGGCTTGTTGCTGATAATCTGCATCTGATAACTTACGACCATTCATGGTAATAGCCAGCAGTTCCAACTCTTCACCAAATAATACAATGTTCCCAGCGGTTTGGCGCACCATCTTCAGGGTACTGTCTACCTGAGCATATTCTTCAAATAGCTTAATATCTAAATCAACCGTTTCTACATCAAAGCTTGGTTTTTTATAATCTTTTAAGTTGATCTTACTCGGTGCATGCGGCGGCACATCTGGCATTTCAGGGTTGATAATTTGAGCATCAGTTTCAGCAGTAGACATAGGGATTCCTATTATTATTTATAGTAAAAATTTGGGTAAATCACATTAGGGCGGGACGTCAATTATGCACAATTTTTATGATCATTAGAATGATAGCGACATTTAGCTACATTGACCTAAACCAGCAGATTTCAAGAGCAACCCTCAAGATTATTACGCCTATCATCCGAGGCAAATATCAAAAGCGTCAATCATCCATTGGATAGTCGCCATGAAAATGATTTAATAGAGACACAGCTCACCAACAATCAATGGTTTATTAATGACAACACAATCTGCTAATCGCGCAACTATTACCCTACCACTCTTAATAGATTATATTGATGTGCTATTACCATCATTAGCAACACAAGTGAAGTCGCCAGACACGAATGAACAAACCACTGCTGATCAAATCAATGATAGCTCTGATTTGCTGTGGGTGGTGCAAGATAAAACTGAGCGTTTAGCCCTACAGCCAACACTGAAAAAATACGCTGATGAAAATGGAAAAATGCATTTATCAACGTTATCAGAACTTACGCAACAGCAATTATCAGAACGTTATGAGCTCGCCTGCTTTTGGCTACCCACTTTATCAGCAGAGCTATTACCACAATATATTCCATTGCTCATGCGCTATCGCGATCTTTATGCCGCGCATCTACTGATTGCACTTGATAGCTCCATAGACCTAAAAGCTTATGGCTTTACGCCATTTGATATTTTAGACGAACCGTCTGTGAAAGTAACTGGCAGCAGTGCTATAGATGACTCCCTACCAGACGCCTCATTACCAACATTATGGCAATTTAATTTGTACGATTATAAGCAATTACCAAACTGGCTCAATGCAGATTATTGGGCCAATCCTGAAAACTGGGGCAAACATCGTTGGTAAAAATTCGCGTGTTGTTTGAATAGTATGAAAGACCTTATGTAATTTGCAGATTATTTACAGTAATACTACTTACATAAAGTAACATTTAGTATATGATAGATAGTAATTGCCTAAGTTTTATCGTAAGCAGTTTAAAACAACAAATCTAATTAAAATTTTAGGAGCTCGTCATGTCAATCAGTTTCTCTAAGATCGCTGTCCTCGCTGTATTATCAAGCGCCGTTGCCATTACCACAGGTTGTGCAACCAAGCGTGCTACCTCTGAAGTCGTGGTTGCACCACTAGGTATCCCAGGTGGTCAAGCTGGCTACAATGGTGCTGTTATTGTAGACAATTCAAACGCCGTTATTACTGGTGCTGAAAACCTACAAGCGGTTGTTTACTTTGGCTTTGATAGCAGTGAAATCACCTCACAAGCAGCCAGTGTGTTGAACCAACACGCAGGCTTGTTAAGCTCAAACCCAGCCGCTGGTGTCGTGATCGCCGGTCATACTGATGAACGCGGTAGCCGTGAATACAATATCGCCCTTGGTGAGCGCCGTGCCCAAGCAGCACGTGACTATCTTGCTGCTCAAGGTGTTGCTGTAAATAACATTCGTGTCATCAGCTATGGCGAAGAGCGTCCTGCGGCAGCTGGCAATACTGAAGACGCCTATGCACAAAACCGCCGTGCTGAGTTGTCTTACTAAAATCAAGTAAACTGCCAATAATCCATAAAGCTTTATACGCTTTATCAAAGCCCAGTAATATCAATATTGCTGGGCTTTTTGCATTTCAGTCAGTTAAGATAGCGGATATCAAAAAGCACAAAATGAATAATAATGATGCAAAAATTGCAGTTAATAGACGTTAAATATACTCAGCTTGACCCGATGACATGGTGCGCTACCGCAGAGGTGAGCGAATCTCTTTCTTTATACCTTAGAGAAACAAAGCGTAAATCGGCATGTTTATCCGTTTTTAATATACCGGATATGAATTTTCATCAGCTACATGATGCTAACTGGCAGCATTATACCTCGCAAAGTCATTTGTCTGTGCGGGATATCGCTTACAATCAACGTCAGCAACAACGCAAAGGCGTTCGGCTACTGTTAAAAGCATTGCTCAATAAGTTAGCAATCACTGATACCTTAGATGAATCCGACTTCCCGTATCGACTGATGAACAGTAAATATTACGTATGTTTTAGCCATACGGGTGCAGGTTATAAAAACGATAGGCATACAGATAGTGATACAGACTTTCGGCATGCTAACCATAAATCTTCTAATAATAAAATTGCAGTGGCCATCAGTCGATGTCACGCTGTAGGTATCGATATAGAAACCAATGAGGTGGCACAGAACGTGGCACAGCGTTTTTATCATATTAATGAGATCGCTGCCTTACAGACCTTATCAGCAAGCGAGAACCGCACCATGACTAAGCTTTTTTGGCAAATAAAAGAAAGCTTTATCAAAATTCGTCAGTATAAATTGGCGCAAGGACTGGGAATGGATTACTCTTATTTACTGCCCAGCTTGGTTGACAAAATGAGTGAGAAATCATCTTTCGTTATCACTGGTGATGATAAGACTGACTATCACATTGCGGTTTTATCGTCGCAGCAAACTGTCGTTATTTTTTAGATAGCCCAGATTATTCACCTACTTGGATAATACTTTACTGATTACCGCTTTAATGCAAACAAAAAAAGACGACCCGAAGGCCGCCTTTTTTACTTACTCTAAATACAGTGCTTAGACTGCGATTAGATTAGAAACGGTAAGTTGCACCAAGTTTAACAATTGGGAACCACTCTAACCAATCTTTATCTTCAAGTTCTTGCTCAGCAAGATTTGCAACTTGGCCAGCATTTAAACCAGAAGGTACATTATTAACACCATTAGAAATGCCTACTAGTTTTTCTGGGTTTTTTGCATTAACAGTCGCATCAGTTTTACCCATGTATGCTGCACCGATTTCGCCGAATACACCCCAGTTGTTGCCGATGTTAGGACGGAAACCAATAGTAGCATAAGGAGCTAGCTTGTTACGGTGTTCCAACGTACCTTGTAGAGTACCTACATCATCTGCACTATACTTAACATCGTTAATTTGGTAATAGCTGTTTTCACCACCACCATTAGCATTAGCAGTTACATCGATATCGTTGTCAGGAACAATAACACCAGCACCCATAGTGAACCAGTTAGCTGCAGGACGGTATTGAACGCCAAGGTACGGGTTGCTGAAGTCTGAATCAACTTCATAATTAACATCATTTGCATCAAAATCACCGCCGAATAGGTCAGCTACATCACCGCCTGCCCAACCAGCTTGTAGTTCAGTTTTTTCGTTCATTGACCAAGCAATGTTCGCACCATAACCTAAAGTACCCACTTCAGCGCTAACAGCGGCTGGGTTAACAGCGGTTTGGAAGAAAGTTTTAGTACCACCAAAAACTGCGCCAGTCGTGTTACGAACTATGCCAGCGTCGGCATTGTATGCATAAGCAGGTTCAGCTTGATAAGCGACAGCAACAGGCTCAGCTTCATAGGCAACTGCAACAGGCTCAGCTTCGTATACAACAGCATCAGCTTCGTCAACAACGATAACAGGTTCAGCAGCTAAAGCCGCAGTTGACGCTAGAATAGCGGCAGAGATTGCAGATAGTTTAATAAATTTCATAATTACTCTCCTAAAGTGTGAAATAACTCGCCCATAAAAAATGATAATTCAGCTTTTTTTAAACCATCATTTTGTTGAGCAGATTAAAACAATTTTGGCTCAAAAAGTCACCCCTATAAACGCGCTTTTTATTTGCCATTATGTAAAGATTGCATAGAAATTGTAATAATTACTACACTAACCAGCAAAACTTCGGCTTCCAGTTACACAACGCTCTCAAAGTAACTTAAGAGCACAGACACGAATACTAAATGGCTTAATGTTCATGTAATGGTATTACAAAATATGTCATTATGATGGACGAGCCATGAAACTAATTCAATAGTAGTTATATGGCTTATTACTACAGTTTGTTGTGATTTGTGAGTTGACGTATCTTTTATTGCTTATCCTGCAGCTTTTGGCCTAAGACCATTTTGAGCAGGAATCATACGACAAGCCTATGTTTAAATAATAATTCAACTAATTATGGTTGATTCCATTTAAAAGAGAGTAAAGGCAACCGAGTGCAGAATTAGCAATCATACTTCAAGTTGGGTAAAGGCTGTCACTCTTTTATAGCGGATTGACTACATAGTGCGACTATTGCTTGTCTGAGACTGATATTATGCTAAATTAGAGAGTTATTCAGTCGTGTCTTAGCTTTACCAGTATTTGACTCATCGATTAAAACGTTTTGACGTTCTCTGCCTTATTATTTTTTATTATTGAGCCATTTTTATGCCTAAAGTATCGTCGATTACCCGTGTGTTAGAGATTATCGAAGCGGTGTCCTATGCCTCCAAACCTCTTTCTCCACTTGAACTGTCGCAAGAGCTAAATATCCCAAAACCCACCATCCATCGACTAATTCAGAACTTGGTTGATGAAGGGTTTGTGACCGTTGATATCGGTGGCGGTATTATACCCGGTAAGCGGGTCCGCAACCTAAGTGTCGAGCTCTGGCAACAGCGCCAGTTTTTTAATGAACGACAGCTGATCTTGCACAAGTTAGTTGATGAGATCAAAGAAACTTGTGGTATTGCTATTCCCTATCACATGGATATGCTCTATACCAACCGCGCTCAAACGTCGCTGCCATTACAGATTTATCTACCAGTGGGCGCAAAATCACCGATGTGGTGTACCGCTACAGGTAAGCTGTACCTGAGTCAATTGTCCACCACCAGTCGCAACAAAATCCTCCAAGGACTGCCGCTAGACAAATTCACCAAAAATACGATCACTGACGTTGATACTCTAAATGCCGAGCTTGATCGTATCGCTGAAACAGGTATTGGTATCGATAATGAAGAGTTTATTTCAGAGATGGTAGCGGTATCGGTGCCTGTGTTGGATAAAAAGTCACGCTATTTGGCTTCCTTATATATTCACGCCCCAACCATCCGCGTGTCATTAGATGAGCTAATGACACACGTGCCGCGTTTGCAGGCAGCGGCGAAGGATATTCAGACGCTGGTATACGAGCTACAAAATTGAAGGTAATAGATAGATGAACTTAGGGTCTGTTGAACATTCAAATATTAGGACTGCTGATTGCTAAAATCGTCCCAAACTAGGCGTAAACCGACGATAATGTCGAGACCTTAGCTAGGTTTACAACAACGTTTGGGGTGATTTTAGCATCAGCCTTTCAGGGCAGGGCTATTTTTATACTTTTCTTAGTCGCACTATCAAGAACAGTCTTTTAATACTTCATTAAACCACAGTATTCAAAACTGCTTAAGAGACTTAATCATTTAGAGCATTAAGATAGTACTGAGCTATCATGACGCGCCATAATACTAGAAAAGTCCTTATCGCCGTTTTCTAGCGCATGAGCTTCATAAAGCTCCGTCGCTTTGGCTCCCATTGGGGTTTCAACATCCGTATCCTTAGCCGTTTGCATCGCAAGGTTGAGATCTTTTTGCATGAGCTTACTCATAAAGCCGCCTTGATAACCATTGCTAGATGGCACGTTCTCCATTACTTGCGGATAAGGGTTATAGACCTCTAATGTCCAATTGCGACCTGAGCTTTGTAGCATAATATCTGATAGCACTTTAGGGTCAAGGCCGTTCTTAACCCCTAAGTTAATTGCTTCTGCCGTTCCCGCCATTAGAATGCCTAACAGCATGTTGTTACAGATTTTCGCGACTTGTCCAGCACCGTGCTCGCCTGCATGAAAGATGTTTTTGCCCATAACAGCTAGTATCGGCTCAGCTTTGGCAAACGCATCAGCGCTACCACCGACGATAAAGGTTAAACTACCAGCGATGGCGCCGCCCGTACCGCCGGAGACTGGCGCATCTAAAAAGTCGATACCAAGCTTACTTGCAGCCTCTGCTACCAATCTTGCATCAGCTGCCGCGATGGTACTGCTATCAATAACCAATGTACCTTTGGGCAATTCTGCTAGTAAGCCGTTATCTCCATCATTACCTAAATAGACAGAATGGACGTGCTTGCCCGCAGGCAACATGCTAATGACGACTTGTGCATTGCTCGCAGCATCTTTAGGGCTAGCAGCCACACTGGCACCTGCTTGTTGCAAGCGCTGGGTAGCGTCTTCAGACAAATCATAGACAGAGAGCATATAACCTGCCTTTAATAAGTTCTCTGCCATCGGTGCGCCCATATTGCCAAGCCCAATAAAGGCTATATTTGGCTTGGCAGTATTGTTTGACTCTTTATTGCTTAAATCTGAATCCTTTGTACCCATCTCATCGCTCCTTGATGATTGCTTATGCAGACAGTGCTACACATAGTTTTACGTTTTTTAGTTTATACCTGATTCTTATAATGAGCTTACAAGCTCTTAGCGCACAAGCTGGCTGCCTAAGGCTTCATCACCCAACCAATCGCCTAACGGATGCTCGCCTTTAGCATAAGGATTCACAAAGTGCTGATGTATATATTCCTGCCCTTCGGTGCTTAGGCAGTCTGCTAATGAACGCGACCATTGTGGATTGCGGTCTTTATCAATTAATAGCGCACGTACGCCTTCTTTAAAGTCAGGATTGGCCGCACAATGTACGGCTACGTTGGCCTCTAAATACAGAACTTGTTCTAGCGATAAGTCCGTGACTTTATGATACAGCGCATAGGTTAAAGCGGCGGTAACTGGGCAACCTTGACGATATGTGTCTGCTGCCCGCTGCGTCCAGCTGTCTGCTGCAAAGTCTGAGTTTAGCTTTGCTAGCGCTTCATCGCTCTGTAGAAGTGCATCGATATCGCCCAGTCCGCCGCTGTTCATCAACTGCTGGATAGGATGCCAATATGTCGCTAATTTGCTAGCAGGCAATTCGGCTACTGGTTGCGCTGCCAATGCACGGCTAACGATACTATGAGCGCTATTGTTGCGACATTTATCGGTGCTACCTGCTGCCACTTGCCAATCGCTCTGTTTTAAGCTTTGTATGATGGCATCATAATCACTACTGGCAACGGCATACTCTGCAAGATTAGATAATAGGGCATCATTGCCATTACACATCGCACCTGTTAGCCCTAAAAATAAACCCGTTTTTGCCGGCATACGCTGTAAAAACCAACTGCCAGAGGCGTCAGGGAACAGTCCAATAGTCACTTCTGGCATGGCAAAGCGGGTGCGCTCGGTGACCAAACGATGACTACAGCCAGCCATCAAACCCATGCCGCCACCCATAATAATACCGTCGCCCCAGAGGATTAAAGGCTTTGAATAAAAATGCATCTGCCGATAAAGACGATACTCATGACCAAAAAACTCTGTCGCATAAGGGTTCGGCAGTGGCGCACTGGTAGACATACTGTCATACAGCTTACGGATATCACCACCAGCACAAAACGCCTTGTCACCTGCCCCTTTTAATACCAATGCCACTATCTGATCGTCACTTTGCCACTGCTCTAGCTGCTGGGCTAACAACTGACACATCTCAACACTGAGCGCGTTGAGAGATTTGGGCGTATTTAGTGTCATTATCCCAATGAGGTGGCCACAATCTGTCGGCTCAGTATTGAACAATACCGGCGCTTCTTGTGTATTTTTTTCTACGGCTTTTTGATTATTAATATCGTCCGTCGCTGTCGTAGCTGCTGTCATAAAAGTAACCTAAAAATTAAAAGGAAAAATATTAGCGCTAAGTCTGATTTAATTTGGCCTATTTATTTTGCCAAGTGGGTTTACGCTTTTCTAAGAATGCTTGTACGCCTTCGCGCTGATCGTTGGTATCGAACAACTTAACAAATGCTTCGCGCTCATGGATAAGGTTTTGTGCGGGCGGAGTATTTCTTGCGGCTTGGATAAGCTGTTTAGAATAAGTGACGGCAACAGGAGATTGCTTAGCGACTTTTTGCGCTAATGCTTGCGCCGCTAGTAAACCGCCACCTTTTGCCGTGACTTCCTCGACTAAGCCAATGCGTAATGCAGTCTCGGCATCGACGCGCTCACCGCACAATATCATACGTTTCGCCCAGCCTTCACCAACCAGTAAAGGCAGATTCTGCGTACCGCCTGCACACGGCAATAAACCCACGCCGGTCTCTGGTAAGGCCATCTGTGCATGCGCTTCTGCGATACGTATATCACAGGCCAGCGCGCACTCAAGTCCACCGCCCATCGCATAGCCGTTGATAACCGCGATACTCACACCGCGATATGCTGATAGCGCTTCAAACGCTTCGCCAAAAGCGATGGCCATGCTGATTGCTTGGCCTTTATCACCGTCTGAGAAATTATTTAAGTCCGCACCTGCTGAAAAGAATTTCTCACCATCGCCATGGATAATTAAGGCGTAAACATCATCATTGGCATTGAGGTCAGTGACCAGCTGTTTGAGCGCTGGCAGACTGTCCATCGTCCACGTATGGGCTGGTGGGTTATTCAGTGTCACGGTAGCAGTATGACCGTCAATCGATAACTTGAGATTGGTATAATCCGTCATAAATAATCCTTTATTTTATCTGAATTTGGTACGATTTATTGGTGAGACGCTAGGTAAAAGAGCCATAGAAAACCATAGCGAACTTAAAATACCATGATAAAAATATTGCCATAAAATAGTTGCGTACTTCGATTAACGCAATTGACTCAATGCATCATCCTGCATAAGCTGACGCGAGACAATCACTCGCATAATCTCATTGGTGCCTTCCAAAATCTGATGGACACGCAAGTCTCGTACATGGCGCTCTAGCGGATACTCATTTAGATAACCATAGCCACCATGTAGCTGTAAGGCCTCATTGGCAACATCGAAACAAAGATCAGTGGAGAGACGCTTTGCCATCGCACAGTAGGTAGAAGCTTGCCCATCATTGTTATCGACTTTATTAGCCGCTAGATACAGCATTTGTCGCGCAGTAATGGTTTGGGTAAGCATGTCCGCAAGCTTAAACTGTACCGATTGTAAGCTGGCAATCGGGCTACCAAACTGGCTACGCTCTTGCACATAATTGGTCGCGGTCTCCAGCGCTGACTGCGCCGTACCTACCGCACAGATACCAATATTGATACGACCGCCATCTAAGCCTTTCATCGCAATGCGAAAACCTTGGCCTTCCTCGCCGATGAGATTTTCAGCGGGTACTTTGACGTCTTTAAAGCTAATAGCACGCGTCGGCTGCGCTTTCCAACCCATTTTATGCTCGTTTTTACCATACTCAATACCAGCGCTGTCAGCGTCTACCACAAATGCTGAAACCCCTTTTGGCCCTGCACCGCCTGTACGTGCCATGACCACTAAGACATCGGTCGAGCCTGCGCCCGAGATAAAAGTTTTTTCGCCATTGAGTACATAATGGTCGCCTTGCTTATCAGCTTTGGTGCGTAATGAGGCAGCATCAGAACCGGCGTTTGGCTCAGTTAAGCAATAGCTGCCAAGCCATTCACCACTGACCATATTGGGTAAATACTTTTTGCACAAGGCATCACTACCATACTCACCGATCATCCAGCCCGCCATGTTATGAATACTCATATACGCGGCGACTGCCGTATCACCCCATGCCAGCTCTTCAAACACCATGGCAGAGTCTAAGCGTGGTAGCCCTAAACCATCATATTCTGGGTTGGTATACAGCCCCAAAAAGCCAAGCTCGCCTGATTTCTTAATCACATCGACTGGGAAGTGTGAGGTACGATCCCATTCAGCCGCATTGGGCTTTAGCTCTTTTTGGGCAAACTGCCGAGCGGTTTGGCGAAAAGCAATTTGGTCTTCCGTTAATGAGAAATCCATAAGATCATCCTTGTGCTTGCAAAGCAAATATGGTGAAGAAAGTTTGGTAAGTCATCAGTTCAATATTGTTTATACAGTATAGCAGCGACATAACGACATTCTCAAAATTATGCTCTACTAGTAAAGCACATATTAAGTAAGATTGACGTTATATCGCAAACATAGTGAATGAACGATTACATTGAAATAGTGGTATTCACGCCGCGGCTTGCCTCATCATCGAACCAGCGGGCAGTGACCGTCTTAGTTTGAGTATAGAACTGTACTGCCTGCTTACCATAAGGACCGAGATCACCAAGCTTACTAGCACGTGAGCCTGAGAATGAGAACATCGGTAGTGGCACAGGAATTGGCAAGTTAATACCGATTTGCCCCACTTGTACATCTTGTTGGAATTTATGTGCAGCAGCGCCTGACTGAGTAAAGATAGCGGTACCATTACCATGTGGGTTGGCATTCAATAGCTCAATCGCTTCATCAAGGTCGGCTGCACGCATAATACATAGAACAGGGCCAAAGATTTCTTGCTGATAAATTTGCATATCAGCGGTGACGTTATCAAAGATAGTCGGTCCTACGAAGTTGCCTTTCTCATAGCCTTCGACAGTAATGCCACGACCATCAAGAATCAAGCTAGCCCCTTCTTCTACCCCTGTACCAATCAGATGCTCAACACGCGCTTTTGCTGCTGGTGAAATGAGCGGACCTAAATCCTTGTCGTTTTTACCTGCTGAGACCACTAAGCCTTCTGCTTTGGCTTTGATATCGTCAATCCATTCACCTGCTGCACCGACTAACACCACGACTGACAATGCCATACAACGTTGACCGGCGGCACCAAAGGCTGCACCCGCTAGCTGATTGAGTGTTTGCTCTTTATTGGCATCAGGTAGGATAACGCCATGGTTTTTGGCACCCATCATGCACTGGGCACGTTTGCCAGATTTACTAGCGCGCTCGTAGACATGCTTGCCGACGTTGGTAGAACCAACAAACGAAACCGCTTTGATGTCTGGATGATCACAAATGGCATCAACCGTCGCCTTGCCACCATGTACCACGTTGAGTACACCTTCAGGGACACCCGCTTCTACTGCCAGCTCAATCAAACGCATGGTGACCATTGGGTCTTGCTCAGAAGGTTTTAGAATGAATGTGTTACCCGTGGCAATCGCCATTGGGAACATCCATAGTGGAATCATCGCTGGGAAGTTAAACGGGGTGATACCAGCACAGACGCCAAGTGGCTGCCAAATGCTATAAGTGTCTACGCCTGAGGCGACGTTTTCAACGAAGTCGCCGATTTGCAGATTGGCAATACCTGCGGCATGTTCGACGACTTCTAGACCACGGAATACATCACCGCGAGCGTCAGCGATAGTCTTGCCCTGCTCTGCTGTCAGGATTTCTGCCAGCTCATCCATATGATCGCGTATGAGTGCTTGATACTTCAAGAAGATACGCGCACGAGTAGTAATTGGCGTTTTGCGCCACGTCTGAAAGGCTTTCTGAGCGGCAGCGACGGCTTGATTGATTTCATCATCAGTGGTTTGAGGGACTTTAGCGATAACTTCTTGCGTGGCGGGATCGGTGATATCAATCCATTCGCTGGTATTAGAATCAACAAATTGACCATTGATGAGCTGCTGAACGTGGTGCATAAGATATCCTTATCTTTTTTGCAAGATTACCGTTTGACGGTATCTTCATATCTATAAAGAGAATTAGAAACGATAAGTTTCTACGAATAAAGCTTTATTTTAAAGTGATTTATTTTGTATCATTATTGACTATAACAATAAATCAATTTTAGGGTCAAGTGTTTTATGTGTACTGCTTGTCTCTACATTTAGGCCAAAAAAAGCCCATGATTGTGCATGGGCTTTTTCGGTATCAAAGGTGGCTGGTTTTTTTCAATTGATACGCCATTAGATTAATAATCTTTCATAGACTGTTTAATGGCGTCAATGGCCGTTGGATTGTCAAGCGTTGACATATCTCCCGTTTCATTACCTTCCGCTAAAGCACGAATAGTACGACGTAAAATTTTGCCCGAGCGCGTTTTTGGTAGCGCCTGCGGGAAATAAATCGCTGCGGGTCTTGCGATACCACCAAGAGATTTTACCACTGCCCCAATCACTTGCTGCTCAAGACGGAAGCGGTTTTCGGTCGTCGCTACTTGGTCATGATCTTTTAGCACACAAAAAGCAATGGGCAACTCGCCTTTTAACTGATCCTGAATACCCACGACCGCACACTCAGCCATCTCTGGATGCATGCTAATTGCCTCCTCAATCTCTTGGGTGCCGATACGATGACCCGCGACATTTATCACATCATCGGTACGACCGAGAATATAAAAATAACCTTCTTCATCCGTTACCGCATAGTCTGAGGTGGAATACTGTTGACCATCAAACAGACCGAAATAACTGCTGACAAAGCGCTCATCATTACGCCATACCGTAGTAAGACAACCGGGTGGTAATGGCGCTTTAATCGCTAGCAAACCCTTTTCACCAGCCGCGCAAGGCTCGCCGGTCTCTTCATTGATGACGTGGGCATCATAACCATACATGGGATAACCGGGCGAGCCTTGTTTGTGCGGTTTATGATTAAATTTGGGCGTATTGCTTAAAATCGGCCAGCCAGACTCTGTTTGCCAATAGTGATCTAAAATCGGTACCCCTAAATGCTTGGTCAGCCAATTGGCCGTTGACTCATCAAGTGGCTCGCCTGCTAAAAAGAATGACTTGAGGCTAGAGACATCATAGCGTGTCATCCACGTCTCATCTTGCTTTTTCAGCATACGCACACCCGTCGGTGCGGTAAATAGGATATTAACCTTGTTGGCTTCAACAATCCGCCACCAGATACCAGGGTTTGGACGATGCGGCAAGCCTTCATACATCACACTGGTCATGCCAGCGAGCAATGGCGCATAAATGGTATAAGAGTGCCCCACTGCCCAACCGATATCGGATATTGCCCAAAAGGTCTCGCCGGCTTTGCCATCGTAGATATAATCTATCGACGTTGTTAGCGCCACTGCATGACCGCCGGTATCACGCTGCACGCCTTTTGGTGTACCCGTAGTACCAGAAGTATAGAGCAAATACGATGGCGTATTGGATTCTAACCACACTGGCTCGACAATCGCATTGGCTTCACAACTGATACGGCGTTGGGTTGCATAATCGACATCGATAGCTTTTGGCTCATAAGGCAAGATACCTCGATTGACGACCAGCACATGCTCAGGCTTCACAGTGGCTTGTTCAACACCTTGATCGACGAGGTTTTTATAGTTGATAACCTTGCCACCGCGCAATCCTGAATCTACCGTAATGACCATTTTTGCCTCAGCATCGTCCATACGAATCGCTAGGTTGTGCGCGGCAAAGCCACCGAAGACTACAGAATGAACTGCGCCAATACGAGCACATGCTAGCATCGCATAAGCGGCCTCCAAAATCATTGGCATATAGATAATGACACGATCGCCCTTCTCGATACCATGACGCTGTAGCACATCGGCGAAGTAATTCACTTCTTTATACAAATCGTTATAAGTCAGGCGGCGCTTGGTATAGTCGGTATAAAACTCGACGTTATTGCCTAAATCGCTAAAGGCATCGACGACTGCTGGGAATGTTGCTACTAACTCTTGGTTAATCTCAGAGGATAGCCAAATAAAGGCATCTTGCTCTGCACGCTCTGCCAGATGGCGATCGACACAGTTATAGCAAAGGTTGGTCTCACCGCCGACGTACCATTTGGCAAAAGGCAAATTGCTGTCATCGAGGATTTGCTCAGGCTCTTTATGCCAGTAGATACGCTTGGCTTGCTCTGCCCAAAACTGCTCACGGTCGTTAATAGAATCGTGATAAATATCAGCAAAGCTTGGAGTCTGAGTGACTTGAGTTTGGCCATTTTGAGAAGGTTGGGTTGTGGCTTGGTTTTTGATTGAGTCGCTCATAATAGCTGTCCTTAGCGTAAACAAGATATGATGCAATATAATTGTAAATATAGCGGTGATAAATAATATCGTAATAAGGTACTGGTCATCCGTGCCAGAACTGAAAAACCGATACATTATGTATCGGTTTAAAATGTAGCAGAGCTAACAATAAAGGTCAACTATTAAGCGTCTAATCTGTTTGATTATCATCAGCATTCAAATACCTTAACAGCCTATAGCTTTAAAAAAGTGGGCCAGTAACGTTATACCTCGGTCTGATCGGCATACATCTCACGCATGACTTTTTTGTCATGTTTGCCTACAGAAGTTTTGGGCAACTCATCAACGAACTTAAACTGACTGGGCACACCATATTTAGGAATGATACCGCGCTCTACCGCTTTCTCAGCGATGGCTTTGATGTCCTCCACCTTGGTATCTTGGCAATCAGGCTTGAGTACCACCAAGGCCAATGGACGCTCGCCCCACTGCTTATCGCGAACGCCAATAACTGACACATCAGCCACTGCTGGATGCAGAGATAAAATCGTCTCAATCTCAAGCGATGATATCCACTCGCCACCTGATTTGATCACATCTTTTAGACGATCGGTGATTCTAATGTAGCCATCAGGACGGACATAGGCGATATCTTGAGTATGCATGTAGCCGTTTTCCCACAGCTCTTTGCCTGCATCGTCATTTTTCAGATAGCTCTGGGTCAACCACGGTGCGCGCAGTACCAGCTCACCTGTATTTTCTTCACCCGTACCCACCGATTGATTGTTTTCGCCCCATACCTGTGCATCGACCATGACCACTGGCTTGCCCGTCATACAACGGCGAGCAATATCCTCTTCTTCCGTCATTTCTGGTTCGTTGAGGCTAAACTCTGTCAAGCTAATAAGCGGCGCCGTCTCTGACATACCATAGCCCGTATAGACTTCGATATCTTGCGCCAATGCAGACTTTGCTAAACCTTCGGTCAACCTTGAACCACCGATGATCATTTTTAGACCATTAAAACTGGCCCCACGATCTTGTGCTTCTTTGAGTACCATTTGCAAAATCGTCGGCACACAATGGGTGATACTGACTTTTTCGTTAATGATCAAATCCAGCAAGGTATCAGGCGCATAGCGTCCCGGATAGACCTGCTTGAGACCAACCATGGTCGCGGTAAACGGGAAACCCCATGCATGCACATGAAACATCGGCGTCATCGGCATATAAACATCGCCGTTACTCACGCCTTGTTTGTTCGGCAACATACCTAGGGTGGCGGCTTCTGCCATACTATGTAGCACTAGCTGACGATGGCTAAAAAACACGCCTTTTGGGTCGCCTGTGGTGCCCGAAGTATAAAAAGTCGTCGCAATGGTATTTTCATCAAAGTCTTGGAAGTCAAAAGTATCATCAGCGGCTTCGAGCAATGCCTCATACTCACCCGTTACGCGACTTTGGTTGTCACCAAAGACCCCTTCTACTGTCATGCCATTGTCATCTAGCCAGATGATATGCTCGATACTAGAGTTCTCAAACTGATAATCCTTCACCAGTGCGGCAAACTCAGAGTTCAGCATCAGCACTTTTGGTTTCGCATGATTAATGGTGTACAGCACTTTTTCTGGTGATAAGCGGATATTGACGGTCTGCAAAATATACTGCGACATCGGCACTGCAAAGTAGGATTCTAAATAGCGATGGCTGTCCCAATCCATGACGGCGACCACATCACCAGTAGCGAGATTCAAGTCGGCTAAAACGTTCGCTAAGCGATTGATACGATTAAACAGATCTTTATAAGTAAAGCGTTTTTTATCCGCATAAACGATTTCTTGATCTTGTGAGACGGTTTTGGCACGGTTTAACAATTGCTTGATCAGAAGTGGAAACTCATAAGCAGCTGGTGCGCTGTGGTAAATATTTGACATAAATCTGACGTCCTTGTTGAGTATTTTTGATAATTTTAATAGCTATTAAAGGGTTTGAGGCAAACTAAAATTATTGTTTTAATAAAAGATATGTTCGATAAGCCTGATACTGATAGTAAGAAAAAACCGCTTATATGTAAAGGCTGCTTGCGTAAGTATTGACATAGTAGCCGTAATTTTTCTATAGCTTTTACTGGGTTATATATCGTTTAAGTGGCTCGGTATTTTGTCTTAACCATCCCAAAGCTAGCGACCAATAACGCTAAGACTTGCACGAATAATAACAACCCTACCGTAAGCGACCATTGACCGCGCGCATAGGCTATCCCGCATAGCCAAGCACCTAAAGTACCACCTGCATAATAGGCCATATAGTATAAGCCAGAAGCCAGTGAGCGCCCTTTTTTCACATTGACCGCGATATAGCTGATGGTCGCAGCCTGCGTGACAAACACGCCCGAGGACATAATCGCCAGTCCTACGACAATACCCCAAAGTGGTGCCACAAGCGTCAATAATACTCCAAGCATTGAAACAACCACGGCCACCCGAACCGTACGTGCTGAACCAAATCGACGCAGTAAATTGGTTGATAACGGCGTAATGACTACCCCAATTAAATACACTGCAAAAATATTGGCCAGTGCGCCCGTACTAAGCTCATATGGCGTGCCTGCTAGGTGCAAATTGATAAAGGTAAAACAACCAACTAGGGAGAACAGAACGCAGGCACCAAGCAAGCAAGCAGTGACCACATAACGATTGGTCAGATGCTCGCCGAGCGTCTGTATCGCTGAGCGAAAGTTTGGATTGGCCTCAAAGTGACGCGACGAGGGCAGCATTTTACCAACCCAGAGCGCACCAATCAGCGTCATCGCTGCCATCACATAGTAGCCTGCGCGCCAGCCGATGAGCTCGTGTAAATGTCCAAGTAAGAACCGTCCCATAAAGCCGCCAAAGACCGAGCCTGAGACATAAAAAGACATCAGCTCAGTGACCGCGCGTCCCTCAAACTCCTCTCCGATGTAGGCAATCGTCACCACAGTAATACCGGGTACGGATAAGCCTTGTATAAAGCGCCATATGCCCATCCAGCCGATGCTAGGGCTTTGTGCAATCAACGCGGTCGGTATCGCTAAAAACAATAAGGCCGCCACAATAAATGACTTGCGCCCCACGGCATCAGAGAGCATACCCAAAAACGGTGACATGATAGCAATCGCTAACACAGTTGCTCCAACGATCATACCCGCTTGGACTTCAGTCGCCGCAAAATCTAGCATCAGGACGGGTAGCACCGCTTGAATAGAATACACTTGTAAAAAAGCAAACATGCCAATCAAGCCAAAGGTGAGTTTTAAAACCCATGACGTAGAATCATTTGGCGAAGTGGAAGGCGGTGGGGCGGTATATTGGGTCTGATCAGTAGAATGATTCACAAGGAGGCTGACTATATTGGTTATGCCATGACAGTGATAAATACCTGTTATTGACTTGGATGAAAGATGGTTGATACAGCTATAGTCAAAATATCCTAAAAACGCGACGGTATTGCTTGCTGATATCAATTTTTTGTAGCCTCTGTCTGCACAGGCACAGCAAGCAAGGAAAATGGATATCAGTAGTGCGTGATGGTTCGATATTACTTTTCACTGACTATAGATACTAAAAGCGTTATATGATAAATCTATAGGATAAAATGGTATTTTTAAATACTAAACACCTCTTAAATGATAAATATTTATCCTAAAGACAAGCGAGTTATGTTACCACATCAGACCTCATACTCAGTTTTAGATGTGTTATTGGCGCTACATTAGCCTTGTTATTTGACTAAAAAATATTGCCATTTTTCTTTATATCATAGCGCCGCCACTTATAGAAATACCTTTGCTTAAAATTAGCCGCGCTACTTAACATTAGCCACGCTTTACCTTCAAATTGGCATTGTAGCCTAGTCCCATTCGATACCGTGCAGGCGGTTTATGGCTTTGACAATTAAAAGATTAATGTCTACTATTATTTTGCCTTATCAGGTATAGCGTCAAAAATAGAATAAAAAACCAATAGCTAAGCCAATCAAAATTATACAACCCTCACATACAAGAATGTTTATCATGATAAAAAATGCTGGGCTTGCAAAAGCTATTATTGTCACGGGCGCGTTGTTTTTTTCTATGCCGACTGTGGCTGAACTCAGCCTATCTGAGACTACAGTTCATACAGTAAATGAAGCATTACCAGCGATGCCATCAGACTGTATTGCAGATAGCGCAATCACGGCAGATGCTCTGTCAGATACTCGTAATAATGGTCCCTTCTCTGTCCGCACCAAACGCGTTTCGCGACAGTCAGCAAAGGGTTTCGGTGGTGGTACGATTCACTACCCGACCAATGCTAGCGGCTGCGGTCTGTTAGGCGCTATCGCTGTGGTTCCGGGTTATGTGTCTTACGAGGCTGCTATTAAATGGTGGGGGCCGCGTCTGGCATCTTGGGGCTTCGTCGTTATCACTATCAATACCCACTCTATCTATGACGATCCAGATAGCAGAGCGGCTCAATTGAACGCCGCGCTCGACCACATGATCGCTGATGACACCGTCGGCAGCATGATAGATCCTACGCGGTTGGGTGCTATTGGCTGGTCGATGGGCGGCGGCGGTGCGCTTAGACTGGCAACGGAGCGCAGCACAGTACGAGCCATCATGCCACTAGCACCCTACCATAACAAAAGCTATGGCGCGGTAAAAACGCCAACCTTAGTCATTACCTGCGAGCATGATCGGATTGCGTCTAACAATAAATATAGCAACGCTTTCTATAAAAATGCCACCGGCCCCAAAATGATAGTTGAAGTAAACAATGGTAGCCACTTTTGTCCAAGTTACCGCTTTAACGAGATATTGCTGAGTAAGCCTGGCATCGCGTGGATGCAGCGCCATATTAATAATGACACACGCTTCGATAAGTTTTTATGTGCCAACGAAAACTATAGCAAAAGCCCGCGCATTTCTGCTTACAATTATAAAGACTGTCCGTAAAGCGGTGTATAGGAATGGTGACATTTGCTTTAAGTCTCCCTTTATTTGCGTATATTAGGTCTAAGAACATTCGAATTTAGCTATCGAATTCAGCTATGATTTAAAGAGGATTATCTACAATGGAAGACCAGATACATGATTTGGGTGCAGGTTTTTGGAACATTCGCGGCTCGTTCGTGAGACAAGGCATGATCGATATAGGCAATCAATCAGCCTTAGTAAAGTTACACTCTGGAAAGTTTGTGCTGCTAGATAGCTATACGCTCACGGGTGACGTCCGCGCGCAAGTGATGGCGCTGACCAACAATGGGCAGGACATAGAAGCCGTACTCAACGTACATCCTTTTCATACGGTGCACTGTGCGCGAGTGGCAAAAGACTTTCCACATGCTCTATTTTACGGGAGTGCACGTCATCATAAAGAAGTGCCAGAAGTAACCTGGAGTGAGGATTACGTTGAAAGTGCAGCGGTCGCCGAGCGTTATCCTGAGCTTGAATTTTCACTACCGCAAGGCATTCATTATATTGCCCCTGACGATACGGTACATGCAAGCTCGCTCTTGGTATTCCATCCTGCCAGCCAAAGCTTATATGTCGACGATACCATCGAGACGCCACCGTCAAAACGCTTCAATGCGGTACAAGCGGGTATAAACTTACATGCCACGACGATAAAAGCACTAAGAGATGAACCAGATGCGGGCAAAAATTATTGCGATTGGGCCATCAATTTGGCACATGACTGGCGCGATGTGCGTCACTTTTGCGGCGCGCACTCAGGTTTAGTAGTGTTTGAAGAAGGTGAATTTGAAGCAGCATTATTGTCTACTATCCACAGCGCCCGTTCTGAGCTTGAGAAGGCTTAAATGAGTTAACTTGAATGGTCTAAACAATCACAAGAAATAGCACAAATAATAAGCGTAAATTATAAGCATTAAAACCCATCAGCAGTGAAAAAAGCCAAGCGAATGCGCGTTTATTAATGACAATTTCTCTTGAATTCACTGCGCTGATGGAATATCGCCACACATAACATCTTTTTTATAACAGACTTTAAGCGTCTCCTAAGTCATTATCCATGGTGAGACTGTTTATCATTGATCAATTAAGGAGAAATAATTATGACAGACAAAATTATAGATTTAGGCTCAGGATTCTGGAACATACGCGGAACTTTTCGTATAGGCGGCGTCCTAAATATCGGTACCCAATGCTCACTGATCAAGCTGGCATCGGGACGCTTTATATTTTTGGACAGCTATGCATTGGCCGGTGATATTCGTGCCAAGGTTATGGCATTGACCAATGACGGTCAAGATGTCGAAGCGGTGCTTAATTTGCACCCCTTTCACACGATTCACTGCGCACAGATGGCAAAGGATTTCCCGCAAGCCACTATGTATGGCAGTAGCCGCCATCATAAAAAAATACCTGAGGTCCAATGGTCAGATGACTTGGTGGAGAGCGAAGCGGTGGCACAGCGCTATCCTGAACTAGAGTTTTCTTTATCCCAAGGTGTGCATTATATCTCGCCTAACGAGATGATTCACGCAGGCTCATTATTGGTATTTCATCCTGCCAGTAAAAGCTTACACGTCGATGATACTTTTATGAATCCACCATCAAAGTTACTGCGCGCGGTGCTACCCGAGATAATGTTGCACCCAACGACCAAAAAAGCGCTAAAAAGCGAGCCTGATGCTGGTAAACAGTATTGCGACTGGGCAACGAGCTTGGCTCATGAGTGGCGTGATGTGCGTCACTTTTGCGCAGCGCACTCAGAGTTAACAACCTTTGCAGAAGGTGAATTTGAAAAGGCGTTAGTCAAGGCAGTAAGCAAAGCGCGTCCTAAGCTTTAGCAGGCGTAACGTCGTAGAACCGTTATGATTAGTACCGTTATGATAAATAAAAATGAAAAGGAATAATAACTATGTCAGACGAGATTCATGATTTGGGCTCAGGCTTTTGGAACATACGCGGCTCGTTTAAAATAGGCGGTGTCGTTAATATAGGCGCGCAATGCTCTTTGGTACGCTTACAGTCAGGAAAGTTTGTATTCTTGGACAGCTATACGTTGACCGATGAGGTTCGTGCTCAGGTCATGGCATTGACCAATGACGGTCAAGATGTCGAGGCGGTGCTCAATGTCCACCCCTTCCATACGGTACACTGTGCGCAAATGGCCAAGGACTTTCCAAAGGCTATATTTTACGGTAGTAGCCGTCATGCCGAACAAGTGCCAGAGGTAGCATGGGCAGATGATTTGGTTGAAAGCGAAGCAGTAGCTCAGCGCTATCCTGAGCTGGCTTTCTCTTTACCCAAGGGCATTTATTATATTGCGCCTGATGAAAAGATTCATGCTGGTTCGCTATTGGTTTATCATCCTGCCAGCCGCAGCTTGCACGTCGATGATACCTTTGTGACGCCACCTTTAAAGCTACTAGATGCCGTATTGCCTGACGTACTGCTGCAACCTGATACCGAAAAAGCGCTAAAGAATGAGACTAATGCGGGCAAACAGTATTGTGAATGGGCAACGAGCTTGGCTCATGATTGGGATGTCCGTCACTTCTGCGCGGCACATACTCATATGATTAAGTTTGAAGCAGGCGAATTCACCGCAGCATTGTTAAAGACCATTGATAAAGCGCGTCCTAAACTAGAAAGCGCTTAAGTTTTATCAGTATCTAAAGTTTTCAATGCAAAAAGGCCGCTATTATCAGCGGCTTTTTTATGAATGTATTATTACAATAGTTGTATCTTCAAAACCTTGAACAGAATGATTTCGTAAAAAAACTATCAAAGAGAAAACTGTCGAAAACAAAGATTTTGATGATAAAGCAATTTAAGACAATAATGCGGCCAACTCCGCTTCATTATTCATCACATCAGCCAATGTATAGCGCTCAAGCACCGCAATAAAGGCAGTCAGCGCTTCAAAAAACACCCCTTTTAATTGACAAACTGGACTAATCACACAGCCTACCTTAGAGATAGGTGCGGACTCATCTATTAGCGTAATGGGTAATCCTTTTGCATGCGCTTGGCGCTCGCCATTGGGCAAATGCGTCGCAAAACATTCTACTAACGCAAAATCTGGTTCGATCTGCTTAATCAATACACCCAAGTTGATGTCTTTTGGCGCGCATGCCAGCCGAATACCGCCGTTTTTGCCACGGACGCTATCGATATAGCCAAGCTGACCGAGCTGATGAATAATCTTGGTCAAATGACTTTTAGAGATATTATAGCTGTTGGCGATATCACTGATGTTGGCCAGTGAGTACTGATCTGGTTTCACTGCTAAATAAATCAATGAGCGCAGTGCGTAGTCACTATAATTGGTTAGTCGCATTGATTCGCGCTCCTGTCTAGTTTGAGATTATTAAAAGTTAATGCTTTCATATTATACGTTTTCGAAATTTTTGCTCTAATGCATATTATCCAAATAAGCCGTCTGGTCTTGGTCGTGCTAGCATCGGTAAATAACTGATGCAGAACAGTACAAAGCAAGCAATCCACGCGCTTTGTGCCACCATAATCCATAACAAATAATGATTCATATCAACCAGCGGTAATAACACTCGGCTGACAAATACCAGTATCATCAGAATGTATACGACATTCACGCTCTTTGGTGGCTGATGAATACTGCGGCCCGTGTGTCCAAGCGATACCCGCGTCATCATCGCCACCGTCATCATCCCAACCCCTGCAATGGCCAATCCGTGCAGCGCAATACTATGCGCGTAGCCCAGCCAAGGCTGCAAAGCGTAGAGCAGGAAACTCAGACACATTCCCAAAAAGGCAATATATAATGACCACAGCAGTGGCTTTTGCCAAATACCGCGATTATACCATCCCAACAAACGAATGATATTGACCACGGCTACGCCAAG
Source organism: Psychrobacter sp. GW64-MNA-CIBAN-0177 (assembly GCF_040309585.1). Lineage (NCBI taxonomy): Bacteria > Pseudomonadati > Pseudomonadota > Gammaproteobacteria > Moraxellales > Moraxellaceae > Psychrobacter > Psychrobacter sp. GW64-MNA-CIBAN-0177. The sequence continues at coordinate 133,314 of NZ_JBEOOY010000002.1, read as the reverse complement.
TGCCGTGATCGTCAGCAAATACTTATTAGGATAAAACAAATCGGCCAAAAAGAAAGCGAAGAAAAAAGCCAAGCTGGCAATATCCTGAATTTTACTATTTCGTAGCGTTATAGTGCCAGTGCCAGCCCCACTTAATCCGCGCTCAATAAAGAAAGGGACTACTCGCCGCCCAATAGTTAGCACTAAGCCAATGATTAAGTAAAAGCCCAAGTAGATACCTACTCTGGTCGTACTCATGTCTGCGCTTATAATACCCCAGTAGCACAGACCGTTACCCAGTGTTAGTAGCGCCAGCTTGGCCAAAATTCCCATTTGTTTGTATTGTTTGACTTGTAGCACTGCGCGAAATATAACGAAAGCCATCGAGCCGACAAACAACAAATCAAATAATGCCGCTGCATATAATAACCATGCACTACTTCCTGCAATGGTGACGCCAAGCCCAAAAGCCAACCATCCTAAACGCGCCAGCAACCAACAAGCAAAGATTGCCAGTAGCGAATAACCATGCGGCATCATCACTCCTGTCCATGTCTTTACTGCCGTCAGTAAAAAACCCGCCACCACAGCGAGTGCATAACCATAAATCATCTCGTGACCGTGCCAGTACAGCGGGTTTAAAACCTGAGCATCGATGTCGGTATGTCCGGTAAACACAAACGACCACAACACCATCATGATAATCGCAAATACTGCCGCAGCACTAAAAAATAGGCGAAAGCTGAGGTTAAGAATAGGATGTGGAGAGTATGGTGCTTTACTCGGTAGCTTGATAGAGTGCATAGCAGTCTTCTTAGAATTGATTTAAATCGCTTACTTAAAAGTTCATATTAAATGAATGTTATAAATTATACAATATGCGCAATGCACTTGATAGCTTATAAAATGATGAATGCATACAACAAAGGCGACTAGAGTGATAGCCTTTTTTAATGTCTATTTGATAAAGTAATACAGATGCTAAGCAAGCAGCCTTTAAATTTGTATAGCGGCTACAAACAAAGAAAAAACCACGATTAGGGTCACGTACTTTCTAACTTTAAAATACTTATTATCAATAATATCAGCGCGACGTAAACCATAATCAATGAGCAGCAGACAAATGAAGCCAATTATAAGCAACCAGATAAAACCCGTCGTTGATAGGCTTAAAAAGCCAAGCCATAGCAGCAGCGCAATAATATTGCTGAGTATAGGTAGCTTGACAGCCCACGGATGGTTATCAGCCAACCCCAGATGATTGCCCCAATGCGCGCCTGCCATAAATGAGGCAATGACTAACCCATAGACTGAAAGAATCTGCGTGGTTGCGCCCAGTACCCGTATAGCGTCAATGCCCATAGTGATAAAGATGGCGCAGGCAACGAACGGAATGACACCGGCAAACGTTAAATAGGGACTGGGTTTTTTCATAAGGTAAATCAATCTTTTATTAAGGTTTTGTATTTGGACATTAACTAAATTTCTATGATTATAAGATTATGTCCATTTATCGATAAACTCATTTTTAGGATCATGCTGTTGGGTTTGTTTCTTCAGATTAAACTGTCTACAGCCTCTAGGATCTGCCCCGACTCCTGCTAAGTATTGCCAGTTGCCCCAATTACTGCAGACGTCATAATCAATCAACTGCTGCTCAAAATAAGTCGCACCGTAGCGCCAATCAAGTCCCAATTCGTGAATAAAGGCGCTTGCAACCAGTTGTCGACCGCGATTTGACATATAGCCCGTACGTCTTAACTGATTCATGCAGGCATTGACGATAGGATACGGCGTCGTGCCGTTTTGCCATTGTGTCAGACGCTTATTATTAAAAGTTGTCGTTGGCGTTTGATCGCTAATTCCTTGAAACAAAAATAGTTTATGCTCATGCGTAACCGCATACCAATAAAAATACTCACGCCAGAGTAACTCAAACCAAATCCAGTACGTCGAGTCATTAGCGATCACTTCCTGCTCGTACTGACGCAAACGGTTTAATAAGACTTTGACCGATAGTGAACCGTTAGCCAGCCACGGCGAGAACTTTGTTGAGTCAGTCCAAGTATCGAGCGCATTACGAGTGGTCTTATAGCGACTTGGCGCATCCGACTTGAAATAATTGTTTAGATGTACAAGTGCCTGCCCTTCTCCGCCTTTGAAGTTTGGCTCTAACTGTACAGATTTATCAAATGTTTTGGATTCAAAAATATAATGGCTACTATCTAGCGTTTTAGGCATAGGTGGTAACTTAGTGGGGGTTTGACAAATGGCAAGATCGTCTTGAGCGCTCAATAGATTATGCTCATACTCTACTTTTTTACGAAACTGAGTAAAGCTTTTGGGTAGCTCTTGAGTTGGCATTGAGGCAAAAAGCGTTGCGGTCGATTGATAGTGCCAAATGATTTGTGGATACTTATTTCGTAGCGCTTTATAAGCCAAATTCTGAGCGTAGTCGGCGGTGTTACTAACGCAGATATCACTAACATTTTGTGATTCAATAAGCTGACACAGATGGGTAAACGCATCTTCGTCTGCTTTTTTATCTTGATTTAAGTGCAACAACCTATTGCCTAAACGCTGTATCGATGACTTCAAATCTGCCAAACTTTCCATTAAGAATTGCTGGCGCGCCAATCCCCTCTCATCAAAGTGATAAGCTTGCCCCCAGTTTGGCGTTTGACTATCGGTCAACTCCGACGCATAAACCATTATTAAAGACCCACTATCAGCCAACGCTGCAGCGTGACTCAAAGTCGCATTGTCATGCACGCGCAGATCATTATGAAACAGCATTAATACTGTTTTTTCACCTGACTCATTAGCTACTAACTGATTGCTCATGCTTATCCTTTAGAATTTAAAAGCCCCTACGCTATGACTATAATATTTTAAAAAAAGCGATACAGTATAGGACGTGTTAAATACCTGCCTTTTTGCAGCTACTGTAATCGCTAGCATTGACTCTACTTGAGTGGGCTGATTAAATGGTGGACACTTAGGAGAATACTATGACTGAAGAAAATGCACCTGCTGAAAAGCGTAAAATCGTTAATAAGTTTTTGATGACGCTGACCAAAGAACAGCCGCAAATGTATTATGCAACGACATCTGAGATCTCCCGTAGCATCCATACGATGATAAAAGAACATACCAATCGCCTATCAGTAGAAGAGCAAGCGCTCGTTAGAAAGATAACTATTGAAGAGATTGAAGCTTTGCTAGGTTTTCATTCTCGATAGCCTGTTTTTAGATAAAGCGATTCACAATGACAGCTGACACTCACAAAAAAAAGACCGCTATAAAAGCGGTCTTTTTCATTATTAACAATTCTAACTCGACTAGAACATACTATTAAAACAGCTAAATTAGAATGGATATTGACGCGGTTCGTTTTGCATTGATATCCAATGCGTTCTGGTAAACTCTTCCAGTATCCACTCACCATTGAAGCGACCAATACCTGAGTTTTTTTCGCCGCCAAATGGCATGTTGCTCTCATCATTGACTGAGATATCATTAATATGGGTCATGCCCGCTCTGATACCGCGAGCAAAGCGCAGACCTTTTTGCATATCTGCTGTAAATACCGCACTAGATAAACCATACATGGAGTCATTGGCTATCGATAACGCATCCTCCTCATCTTTGGCACGAATAATACCAACCAATGGTCCGAACACCTCATTACGTGACAAATCCATCTCGCGAGTCACTTCAGTAAAGATATGCGGCGGTACGACTTGACCTTTAATCTCACCACTCAAAATCATTTTGGCACCTTCTTCCTGTGCTTTAGCGATTTTTTCTTTCAGCGATTTGACTTGTTTTTCATTAATAATTGGACCGACTGCCGTATCTTGCTTGCTTGGATCACCAACGTTTAAGGTTTTAACGTGCGCTAAGAAGCGCTCTACAAAGTCATCATAAATCTCGTCTTCAACGATAATACGGTTGATAGCGAGACAGATTTGACCTTGATGCAGGAACTTACCAAAGGCGGCGGCTTTTACCGCTTGCTCAATATCAGCATCCTTTAATACCACAAATGGGCTATTACCACCGAGCTCAAGCGCGACTTGTTTGATGTAATCACCACCATTGGCCAGCTCGCCAATATGTTTGCCAACTGAGGTTGAACCGGTAAATGAGACAAAGCTTGGAATATCATGAGTGACGATGGCGTCCCCTATCTCACTACCAGCACCGACGACGACGTTAAGCAGTCCTTTTGGCAGACCCGCTTCTTCGAATACTTTTGCTAACAATAAACCACCCGTAATAGGTGTATCACTTGCAGGCTTGAGTACGACCGCATTACCGAGTGCTAATGCAGGCGCGATAGAGCGTTGGGTAAGATGTAGTGGAAAGTTCCATGGGCTAATGACGGCCACGACACCGATTGGCTCACGGTAGACGAAGTTTTCTTTGCCAGGTGTATTCGATGCACGAATCTCACCATGGACACGGTTAGGAAAGCTTGCGGCCTCAAGTGTAATCGCCCGCGCACTACCGAACTCTACCATTGCTTTGATACGCGTACTGCCCGATTCTTTAATGAGCCAATCGACAATCTCGTCTTGACGCTGATCTAAGACATTGACGACGTTATACATTAAACTGGCACGCTCAGCTGGCGTCTTTTGCGCCCATTCTTTTTGTGCCGCATTTGCCGCCTTATAAGCTTCATCGAGCTGATCTTTGGTCGCCTGTTTAATCTCGACCAGCGTGTCGCCATTGAAGGGATTGGTGTTGGTATTGACGCTATCGTCTTTACCCTGTTGCCATGAGCCTGCGATATATTGCAGATGAAAATCATTATAAACGCCAGTTTTATTAGTATCGGTTGACATAATTATCCTTATTTATTTTATGGTTGTGAAATAAAGTGGTTGAGCTAGCAAGTATCTAGATGACTAATGATGCAATTAATTGATGCAATTAATGAACGCTGCTACTAGGGCACGTCTTCAATTCCCTCGATAGTCATCTAGATGGGCTAAAAAAATTTCGTCAGCATCTCAAAAATGAGTGCCTACTAAAACCTCAGTTATAAGCCGTTATAAAACGCAACTTGCTAGACGACTGGTCTAATGCTACCATAGGCATCATGAAAACGAGAATAATTTATCATTAAAGATTGTTGAATAAACGTAACGCCAAATAAAATACGTTGAAAGAGAGCGTTAAAAGTAATGATCTATATCTCGCCCAAACCTACCAATGAAGCACTTTATAATCGAATATGCTATTTGCACAACTTATTTTGCACAAACTATTCCATCCCAATTATCAAAAAAATCTCAGGAGGACATTATCTTTATGTCTACTATTACAACGACCACTTCATCAGATACTAAAGCCCACCTATTAGCCACAGGCTACCAGCTTATTGCCAAAAAAGGCTTCACAGCCGTTGGTATCAAACAAATACTGGATACCGCAGGGGTGCCCAAAGGCTCCTTTTATCATTACTTTGAATCAAAAGAAGCTTTCGGTGAGGCAATCATCGGTGATTATTTTTTTAATTATAAAAATCGTTTAGAAACGATCGGCGAACAAGATGTAAGTGCCCAGCAAAAACTGTATAACTACTTTCAAAACTGGTACGACACTCAGCAAAATGGCTGTGACCATGGGAAGTGCTTGGTCGTCAAGCTTAGCGCAGAGGTGGCAGATATGTCAGAGACAATGCGTGAGGCCTTAAACGCTGGCTATCAGCAAACCGTCACTTGGCTTGCCACACAAATAAAGACTGGTTGGGCTGATGGCTCTGTACCACAACTCGACAATATCGCTGCTGAGAGTATGGCAAAGCGCTGGTACTTTGCGTGGCTTGGTGCCAGCTTAATCGCTAAAACCAGCCAAACCAATACCCCACTTGCAGAAGTCTGGCAAATGACGACGTCGCAACTGGGTCGCTAACTGTCAGCACGCACCATCATCACACACTGTCACTCACGGTGCTTTTTCAACGAAGCCGCCTGTTTTTCATGAAGCTGTACGTCTCTAATTAGGTCTATGCTTCTGATAAATTAGATTATACATTTTTGATAAAAACGCACCGTGGTTATAGATAGTCATTCGTTAGATTCATACCATCTGCTTTACGATAGTTTTGTAACCATTCACGGTCAAGCTATAGACGACCGGTCTAATTCATGTACAATGCGTGCAGATGTTTAGAACACGCATCACGAATTTTAGTTTTAAAACGTAAGACATACACTCTATAACCTTTAGGAAAATTATGAACAACTTCCAATATTACAACCCAGTACGTATCGTTTTTGGTGAAGGCCAAATCAAACAACTATCAGAGCTAGTGCCTAGTGATGCAAAAGTACTTATCACTTATGGTGGTGGCTCGGCTGAACGCACAGGTACTTTAGACGAAGTCAGAAAAGCGTTATCGGCGAGCGGAAATCGTGAAATTTTTGAGTTTGGTGGTATCGAGCCCAATCCAGAATTTGTGACTTTATTGAAAGCAGCTGACATGGTCAATGAACATAACATTGACTTCTTATTAGCAGTCGGTGGCGGTTCAGTCATTGATGGCAGTAAGTTTGTCGCGCTTGTGTCTTCATTAACTGAAGAAGATGGGTCTGTCTCACGTGAGCAAGCATGGGATGCATTGACCAGCTATTGCAGAAATATCGACTCTGCCGTTGATTTAGGTGCTGTATTGACCATTCCAGCAACGGGCTCAGAGATGAACTCAGGCGGTGTCGTCAACTATAGCGAACGTCAGGCAAAACTGCCCTTTGGTAACCCATTGGCCTTCCCTAAATTCTCAATCTTAGATCCAACGAAAACCTTAACATTGCCTGAACGTCAAGTAATGAACGGTGTTGCAGATGCCTTTGTCCATGTTATGGAGCAGTATTTGACTTACCCAGTCAATGCAAAAGTGCAAGATGCTTTCGCTGAGAGCTTACTAAAAATCTTGATTGAAGAAGGCCCTGCCGTCAAAAAAGATCCAGAAAACATGGAAACGCGTAAAAACATCATGTGGACCGCGACCATGGCATTGAACGGTCTGATTGGTACTGGTGTGCCACAAGATTGGACGACGCATATGATTGGTCACGAACTAACTTCATTGCACGCCATTGATCATGCACGTACGCTCACCATCGTCTTACCCTCAGTGCTACGTGAGCTAAAAGACAGCAAAAAAGACAAACTGCTCCAGTATGCACGCAATGTCTGGAACCTTACTGATAGCACTCAAGACGATGACACCATCATTGAGACAGCGATTGTCAATACTGAGAACTTCTTCCGCGAGCTTGGTTTACCAGTCAGTTTAGAAGATGCTGAATTAGACCAGTCAGCAATTGACCCTATTATTAAGCAGCTCGAATCTCATAAAATGGTCAAACTGGGTGAGCACGGCACGAATGATCTTGACGTATCACGTCGCATCTTAGATCGTGCAGTGACCAGCAAAGCTTCGTAACCAATCAACACAGTAAACGAATGCTGCCTGAGATTGAATGGTATTTGGCTGAAACAACAACGCTCAAAATATTGATAGCCAAAATACCACTTTTTAGAATACCAGTATCTTTAATGACTGCAGTAACAGTAGCTATTCAAATATGAGTAGTTACTGCCCTTTTAATCCGCCATTAGCTTTCAACAAGCAAAGAGTCAATAACTATTAAAAAACGACTATGCAATATCTAACCGTTAAACCGTTCACTTTCTAAATATTAGTAGTCAACTGACAATCAATATCTAACACTCTATAAATAAAAAAGGAGCTTTACTATGAGCTTTGACAATAATTTTAATGAGCAACAAAACCAAGCAACAAACCGTCAAATTAAACTGGCCAGTCGTCCTCATGGCGCGCCAAAAGCTCACAACTTCGATATGGCTACCAGCGATATCCCAACGCCCAATGATAATGAGATGCTACTGCGTACGGTCTATCTGTCATTAGACCCCTATATGCGTGGGCGTATGAGCGATGCAAAAAGCTATACCGATCCATTGCAAGTTGGTGACGTCATGACTGGCGGCGTAGTGGCGCAAGTGGTCGAATCTAATGTTGATAACTTTGCAGTAGGTGACTTAGTCGTCGCCAATTCTGGCTGGCAGGATTACAGCGTCAGTGATGGCGAAGGCATTCTCAAGTTAGACAAAGACATGCCCAACCCTTCTTATGGTTTAGGCGTACTTGGTATGCCGGGCTTTACTGGCTATATGGGTTTAACTGATATCGGCAAACCAAAAAAAGGGGAAACGCTAGTCGTCGCAGCCGCAACTGGACCAGTCGGAGCCACAGTCGGTCAAGTCGGTAAGCAATATGGGACGCGCACTGTTGGTGTGGCTGGTGGTCAAGAAAAATGTGACTTCGCTGTTAATGAACTAGGCTTTGATGTCTGTATTGATCATTATGCCGATGACTTCGCTGAGCAATTACAAGCCGCCTGCCCTGATGGCATCGATATCTACTATGAAAACGTTGGCGGCAAAGTTTTTGATGCAGTAATGCCATTATTAAATGCACATGCCCGTATCCCAGTATGTGGTTTGGTCTCACAATACAATGCCACTGAACTCCCTGAGGGTCAAGATCGCTTAAGTGTATTGACAGGCCTTGTTTTAAGCCAGCGCTTAACTATTAAAGGTTTTATTATCTTTGAAGAGTATGGCGACCACTACCCTGAGTTCTTAAAAACCATGAGTAAATGGGTAGAGTCTGGCGACGTGAAAACTAAAGAATATATGGCTGAAGGCTTAGACGATGCACCAAATGCCTTTGTTCGTATGTTAAATGGCGATAACTTTGGCAAAACTGTCGTAAAAGTAGCTGACGTCGAATAACTGGCATTAACTAAATCATTAGATAACGACTTCACAACATAATTCGTTAGGATAACTACTGAAAGTGACACACTAACCATGAATACTGTTAACAGTCATTGCTAACGATAATATTAATAATGCCAATATTCATTAAGTGTCATGAGTTAATAATACTTAATGAAAAATGACTGCTAACAATCAATAATTTAAAACGATATCAACAATAAATAAGGACAATTATGAATATTTTAATGGTACTAACTTCACATGATCAACTAGGCGATACTGGTAAGAAAACTGGCTTTTGGCTAGAAGAATTTGCCGCGCCTTACTATGCGTTTTTGGATGCTGGCGCAAATGTTACGCTCGCCTCTCCTGCTGGTGGTCAACCACCACTTGATCCTGGTAGCGATACTGAAGATACGCAAACAAAAGATACCACACGTTTTAAAGCGGATACTGATGCGCAAAAGCATCTTGCCAATACTAAGAAACTCGCTGATATGAAAGCGGAAGACTTTGATTCAGTATTTTATCCTGGTGGTCACGGCCCATTATGGGATTTGGCAGTGGATAAAAACTCTATTAATTTGATTGAGACGTTTGTGAAGCAAGATAAGCCGGTTGCTTTTGTTTGTCACTCTCCTGCTGCCCTCAAAAATGTCAAAATCGATGGCGAATATTTAGTGAAAGGAAAAACAGTCACTGGCTTTACCAATTCAGAAGAAGAGGCGGTTGGCCTTACAGATGTGGTACCTTTCTTAGTAGAAGATGCACTGATAGCCAATGGCGGTAATTATGAAAAAGCAGCTGATTGGGAATCGTTTGTGGTAGAAGACGGCTTGTTAATCACAGGTCAAAACCCAGCATCGTCAGAAGAAGCCGCTAAGCGTTTGATCGCAAAGCTTAACGGTTAATCCAATTGACAAAGTAAAGAAGAGTACTATTATGATTCGACTGCATCATCTAAACCAATCACGCTCGCTACGCATTTTGTGGCTGCTAGAAGAGCTAGGCGAGCCGTACGAAATTATTAGTCATCAGCGTGATGCTAAAACGCATCTGGCACCTAATAGCTTAAAAGCCGTACATCCCCTTGGTAAGTCACCGGTCATCGAAATGGATGGTGAAATATACTCGGAGTCAGGGGCCATTACTGAGCTATTGATCGAACGCTTTGCGCCAGAGCGTTTGCGCCCCGCTACTGATAGTGTGGATTATGGGCATTATCTACAGTGGATTGATTTTGCTGAAAGCTCGCTCATGCTGCCATTGATGCTTGAGTTGTTTTCTAAAAAAGCAGGTATCAATGACAACGAGTTTTTGAACGGTTATATAGAGACAGAAAAAACCAGACTGTTCAAGTATTTAGATGCAGCGGTCGAGGGTAAGTCTTATATCGTCGGCAACCAGCTTAGCGGTGCTGACTTTATGTTGTCATTTGACTTAATTATTTTGGCCAGTCGTCAGAAATTAGACAACTATCCAAATATTAAGCAGTATGCATTACACTTGGCCAGTCTTGATAGTCATCAACGTGCTATACGCTTAGAAGCCAAATATGACGAGACCGTTACTGATTAGACAATGTTACCAAAATGCAATGTTGCTAACAGGCAAAACGGTAAGCAACCATAAAATTTATGATAAAATAGCCCAAACTCAGCTTGGGCTATTTTTCTCATTTTATCACTCTGATGATAGCGCTGCCCATTATGGGTAGCAATACCCCAGTCTTGTTTTGTCCAGTCTTGTTCTATCCAACCACGCCGATCATCTTACGCCCATGAATACTGAATACAAATTTAAGCCGCATGAACAGCCAATGATGGTTGGTTCTCCTGCCAACCCTGATCATCCTACACGCCGTAAACTATGTTATTTAATGATCGGAATTTTTATTGGGATAACCGCCAGCTTTCAAAATGGGCTATTGGTGGCAAACCTGTCCCAAATTCAGGGCGAAATGGGCTTAACACCAGTCGAAGGTGGTTGGATATCTGTCAGCTATAATATGACCAATGCTTGTATTACGGTGCTACTGTACAAAATTCGCCAGCAATTTGGCATGTCACTCTTTAGTAAAATTACCTTGTTTTTTTTATTGGCGGCCACGAGTTTGCAGTGGTTGGTCAGTAGCCATCTATTGAACGCTACCAGTATCCAAATTGATCCTTATTACTTAGAAATCATTGCTAGAGGACTCAGTGGTATGGTTGCTAGTGGCATGACCATATTAGGCTTATTCTATTGCTTGCAAGGTATGCCAACCGTCAAACGTACTAGTGGCTTGATATTAGGCTTTGGCTTGGTACAGTTTGGAATTCCCTTATCACGGATTATCTCACCCTATCTCGCTGTCGATGGTCAGCTTGAAAGCTTGTTTTTATTTCAATTTGGTTTGGCTTTGATTTGTTTTGGACTCATTAATATATTAGAGCTACCACCGGGCAATACTGAAAAAGTATTCGAAAAACTGGATTTTTTAAGCTTTGCTTTTTTTGCCAGTGGTCTTGCAGCATTGGCGGTGTTTTTAGTACAAGGCCGTATACAGTGGTGGACAACACCTTGGCTGAGCTACCCGCTCATCATTGCAAGCGTCAATATTAGCATTGCACTATGGATTGAGACTCACCGAAAAAACCCAATGCTACAGGTGCGCTGGATGCGTAGTCGCAACATTATTGCTTTTATGACAACGGGTGCGGTCATGCGTATCTTGCTATCCGAGCAAAGTGTTGGCGCTGCCGGACTACTGGCCAATCTTGGCTATGGTAATGATCAGCTGGTCACTTTTTATGCTGTGATATTAGCAGCCAGTATCTTGGCATTGGTCATTAGTATTTTTAGTACCAATCCAATAGATTTGCGTCGACCTGTTATTTTTGCAGTGGCGCTAATCGCTCTAGGTTCTTGGCTGGATACGGGTGTATCGATTAACTCGGCGCCGACGATGTTTTATTTTAGCCAATTCCTCATTGCTTTTGCCGCAGTGTATTTTATGGGTCCTCTGGTTTTTGAAGGGTTTTTACGAGCCATTGCCAGTGGCCCTGCGTATATTATTAGTTTTTCAGTGATTTTTGGTATTTCGCAGACGGTGGGCGGGCTTGCAGGAGCGGCGGCTATTCAAGCTTTTACCACTATTCGCACGCAAGTGCACTATGCCGATATGGTCAGCTCACTCAACTTAGGGGATCCTGAGTTAGTAGCACAAGTTGCAGGCGCAGGTAGGGCTTTATCAGGTCAAATAACAGATTCTACCCAAGCCAACGTTGCTGCCATGGGACAAGTTCTGCAAGGCATCCAGCGGCAAGCTACCGTCGCAGCTTACGATGACTTGTTTTTTCTTATGGCCAGTATTGCGACTTTGTCGGCTGTTATTTTATTGATAAATTATCTCTATAACCGTTATCACAAACGTAATCCCCTTGCTAACGAGCTGGCTGTCATTGCCAAAATGCGTGAAGGAAAATAGCGGCTTTAAATGCCTTAATTTTTGCTCGCCATCTTGCATAACATCATCGAAATATCGAACATAATTGTTATATTTATTCAAACTTTAGGAGCGCGTCATGAGCAAAGAAAACCCCAGTGAGCTTAACCAAAAATCTCAGACGCCAACTGACGCGCTGCTTAATACGACCCTTAATACAGCTAAAGTAAAAGTAACTGCCTCTCCAAAAAATAATAACGAATCAGTAGAGCCTGAAATTGCCGCTACCGACTCGAATAAAAAAGCGGATATCAATACAAATAAAAATACAGATAAATCGGCTGTCGATAGCCAAAATACCAGTGATAAACCACCAATGCCGCCCAAAGAGCCGATTGTGGCAGCCACTGGCTGGTCACCTATGAAAAAATCCTACCTAAATCTAGGTTTATTGATTGCCTTAATACTCATTGGCGTGGCATTGATTTTATATGCATGGAAGCTACCGCCTTTTACCCCGACTTTGCAGCAAACGAACAATGCCTTTGTGAAAGGGCAAACAACCATTATTAGTCCGCAAGTATCTGGCTATGTCACCGAAGTAGCCGTACAGGATTTTGCCCAAGTAAAAGCGGGTGATTTGCTGGTTAAAATAGATGATCGTACTTTTCGCCAGCAGCTAGAACAAGCACAGGCTAATATAGAAGTGGCCGTCACCAATCGCTCTAGTAATGCCCAAGATACCCAATCTAGCCAAGCACAGATTGAAGCACGCGAAGCGGATTTATATAGCGCCAAAGTCAGCGTCGACAGTGCTCGTGAAGATGTCAATCGCTATCAAGGTTTGGATGCCATTGGCGCGGTGTCAAAAGCAGAAGTGGCTCATACCAAAGCACAACTTGCCCAAGCACAGGCAGGGGTTCAGCAAGCCGAGGCCAATCTGCAAGCGGCGCGTGAATCCAGCAAAAAAACCAGCGGTAGTCGCTCTTCTTTAGATGCCAATATAAAAAATGCCGAAGCCGCTGCCAAGCAAGCACAAATTAATCTGGATAATACGATTATCACCGCACCTGAATCTGGACAATTGAGTCAAGTCAGCGTTAAAGAAGGACAGTACGTCAGTGCTGGTACTCAGTTGTTGTATGTCGTACCTAAAGGCATCTGGGTCATCGCCAATTTTAAGGAAACTCAAATCACTAACATGACAATCGGTGAACCAGCGACTATTCATGTTGATGCGCTGGGCGGCGCTGAATTTACTGGTCATGTCAGTAATATCTCGCCAGCGACAGGAAGTGAATTTAGTGCTGGTGCTGCCAACCCTGCCACTGGCAACTACATCAAAATTGCTCAACGTATTCCTGTCAGGATTGACTTAGATCAAGGTCAGACTGGGCTGGCTCAGTTGCGTCCCGGTATGTCCGTTTCAGCTGAAATCGATACCAGTGCTAAAACAAAAAATTGATATAAAAAAGCCACCTTATATCTGTTTGTATAGATATAAGGTGGCTTTTTATTAAAACCTAGATTAACACACCAAGTGCAACGCTAAGTAATGGAATAAAACACCTGGTTTGGCGTTTTAAACCCTAATCGTTTTCTTGGTCTGTTGTTTAACCTGTCTTCAATGTTTTGAACCTCATCATCAGATACTTGTCTAAAGTCACATCCTTTAGGCAAGTACTCTCTAATCAAGCCATTGGTATTTTCGTTTGTTCCTCGTTGCCATGAGGCATAAGCATCAGCAAAGTAGAACCCACTATAGAGTCTTTGCTTAATGGCTTTATGATCCGCAAATTCCTTGCCATTATCGGACGTAATCGTCTTAACGTGTAGTTTCACTGGAGTTAGCATTACCACCATCGCATCCGCGACCAGATGAGCACTCTTTTTAGTCACTCGCTTCATCTTAACCAAACCTGTCTTTCGCTCTACCACTGTCACGATAGCTTGTTTATGGTTTTGACCAATGATGGTATCCGCCTCCCAGTCGCCAATCCGCGTGCGCGCATCAACGATGGAGGGGCGCTCATGGATAGAGACTCTGTCATTAATACGACCACGAGTCTCAGCAGTTAAACGCTGCCGATAAGGCTTGGCTTTACGTCTGAGACACTGCCATAACCTGCCGCCCTTACGCTTGTTTGTCCATATATAGCGATAAATGCTCATATGACTGAGTCCACCATGAACACCTGCTATTTGCTGGGGACTCCAGTTCTCTTTAAGCTTGTCTGTGACCCAGTCCCATACGTCAGCGATGATGCTGAGCGCATTGTTTGATCGTCTTGCACAAGCTTTCTTATGAGCGTTATTGACTTGGTAACCGCGCAGGCTTTTATTGCGTCTGATTTCTCTTAATATGGTACTGGGACTTCTGTTTAACGCCCGCGCTATAAAATTAATACTATGTTCTGCCCCTATAAGGGCATAAATCTGGTATCGTTCCCCTAGGCTTAGATGCGTATAGTTCATGGTTGCAATCTCACTTTGGTCGGTGGATAAAGACTTTGATGCTAGCGCATCTAGGTCTTTTTTTCACCTCATATTTGGTATTGCACTTCATGTGTTAATCTAAGCATTAAAACAAGCTGAAATATATCAGTCTTACACTTATTCATTTAACTTTATGGTAGTAAACGTTTAGTTGTCCAACTGGCATTACTCTGTTTGCTATCTTGGGTATACACAATGCGGTCATGCATACGATTGGCACGGCCTTGCCAAAACTCAACTTGCTCAATGGTAATCTCATAACCACCCCAAAATGCTGGCACTGGCACTTGGCTATTGTCTGGATAGTCAGCTTGTAGCTGATCAAAGGTCTGTTCCATGACGTCACGGCTAGCTACTTCACCGCTCTGTGGTTGGCTGACCCAAGCCCCTACTTGGCTATCGTGTGGACGCTTTTGAAAATAAGCAGCGGATTTTGCAGTATCAATCTTAGCAATAGAACCACTGATACGAACTTGACGTTCAAGCTCATGCCAAAAAAACAGCACTTCTGCATTGGGATTTTCAGCGATATCTTGACCTTTAGCACTTTCATAATTGGTATAAAAAACAATACCAGTCTCAGTAATCTCACGCAGTAATACGATACGTACACTGGGCTTATTGTCCGCGCCGCATGTTGCCAAACTCATGGCATATGGCTCTTGCACTTTTTGTGCTAGTGCCTCATTCATCCACGCTTTCAATAGCTCAAATGGTGAGGTGGGTATTGACTGTTGATCAAGCGCGCCCTTCTCATAGGAGAGACGTTGATCGGTAAAGTCCATGCTCATAACTATTCCTTGATTGCGTTATATTATTAAGCCCTTTTTCACGACCTATTTATCGAGATTATTAAGGCATGTCTTCATTTCAAAAATGGTGATAAAAATGAGATAAATTGCTGTCAAACAAGAAAAATAGCTCAGATAATATCGAGATATTAACCAGCTATTTGACGATGTTTGGCAAGATTTAGCCATTTTTAGCCCATTTAGATGACTATCGAATGAATTGAAGACACGCCCTAGCCCAATACCTTCTTAATCTGCTCAGCTAAGTCATTGGCCATCACATCACACTCTATCTCATCGTCTGACTCAACCATCACTCGAATCATTGGCTCGGTACCCGATTGACGAATCAATAGACGACCACGACCTTCTAGAGTGGCACGGGCTTTATCAAAAGCGGCGACCAGCTCTTCATGCTCAAAAGGATCTTGCATGGTAGACAAGCGCACATTGACCAGTTTTTGTGGCAAAATTTCAAAGCCTTCCATGAGGTCACTCAAGGCTTTATTCTGTGCTTGCATAACGGCCAATACTTGCAAGCTTGCGATAATCGCATCACCGGTACGACTTTTGTCTAAGCACAATATATGCCCAGATGGTTCACCGCCTAGTATCCAGTCATGAGCGGCAAGCTCTTGCATGACATAACGGTCACCTACCTTAGCCCGAGTAAAGGCAATACCGGCCTCTTTTAGTGCCAACTCCAGCCCCATGTTAGTCATGAGCGTACCAACCACTCCCACTGCAGGCGTCTTTCCCTGAGTGGCAAGCACGTATAAAATGCCATCGCCATCAACTAAATTACCTGCCTCATCAACCATCACGATACGATCGCCGTCACCATCTAAGGCGATACCAACATCTGCTTCGTGCTCAAGCACTGCTTTTTGCAAACTCTCTGGATGGGTCGAGCCGCAGTCGGCATTGATATTGAGACCATCCGGCGTATTATTGATTGCAATCACGTTAGCGCCCAGCTCACGCATGACTCTTGGGGCGACGCTGTAGCCTGCACCATTGGCACAGTCGACCACGATGGTCAGATGATCTAAGTCATACTGATAAGGGAAACTGCCTTTACAAAACTCAATATAGCGACCCTTGGCATCGTTGATACGGTTATTTTTACCTAATTGTGCTGGATCAAGAATAGGCATGAGCACATCGCCACTATTAGAGTCACTCATGATAGCTTTTAACTTATCATTAATCGCTGCTTGCATCTCATCGGTGAGTTTTTTGCCGTCAGCTGAAAAAAACTTGATGCCGTTGTCATAGTATGGATTGTGCGATGCTGAGATTACGACGCCTGCATCCGCATGGAAACTACGGGTTAGATGCGCGATAGCAGGTGTTGGCAATGGGCCAAGCATATGCACGTCGACTCCAGCTGCGTTAAAGCCGGCCTGTAGTGCTCCCTCGATGACGTAGCCTGATAGACGAGTGTCTTTGCCAATCACCACGCTCGGTTTACGGCTAGGATTGTCATTTTTTTCTATGAGCACCAGTCCAGTCACATAACCTAACTTCAAAATAAAATCAGGGGTAATCGGCAACTCACCAAATTTTCCGCGAATACCATCAGTGCCAAAGTAGCTCATTATAAATGTTCCTCAAGTCTAAAAATGAAACGCCAGACGTGCGCGTAGGCAAGGCAATAACCAGTATATTCTATTTGTGTATTTTACAAAAAAAACAGCCAACAATGACGGGGCATTGTTGGCTGTTTGTATCTTGATGTCACTATCCTACTGTCTGTCAGCAATTATCAACGTCAGTAGGACTACAGAATATGAATTAATCTACTCGATAGTTCGGGGCTTCTTTGGTGATTTGCACATCGTGAACATGCGACTCTTTCATCCCCGCAGACGTCACCTTAATGAACTGTGGTTTGGTACGCATATCTTCGATAGTCGCACAGCCAGTATAGCCCATTGATGAGCGTAAACCACCAACCAACTGATTGACGATGCCTGCCACTGGTCCTTTATAAGGAACGCGACCTTCGATACCTTCTGGAACCAGCTTTTCTACCCCATCTTTGGCATCTTGGAAATAGCGATCTGATGAGCCGTTTTGACCTGACATCGCACCTAAGCTACCCATACCGCGATACGCTTTATAATAACGACCTTGGAATAGCTCAACTTCGCCTGGCGCTTCTTCGGTACCAGCCATTAGTGAGCCGACCATGATACATGAAGCACCGGCCGCGATAGCTTTTGCCATATCACCTGAGAAGCGAATACCACCATCAGCAATCAATGGAATACTGTCTTTCAGGGCGCTGGCTACATTATCAATGGCCGAGATTTGTGGCACACCAATACCCGCGATAATACGGGTGGTACAGATAGAACCAGGGCCAATACCGACTTTTACTGCATCAGCGCCCGCATCACGTAATGCTAGAGCGGCATCACCGGTTGCGATGTTGCCACCGATGACTTGTACGTGAGGGAAGTTTTTCTTGATCCAAGAGACTTTTTCAATCACGCCTTTTGAATGTCCATGGGCGGTATCGACCACGATAACATCGACGTCAGCGGCGATTAAGGCTTCAACGCGCGCTTGCGTATCTGCGCCAGTGCCGACAGCAGCTCCAACCCGTAGGCGACCTTGCTCATCTTTACACGCATTTGGATTATTCTCAGCTTTGGCAAAGTCATTGACCGTAATCAAACCGCGCAGACGAAAGTCTTCATCAATCACGATCACTTTTTCGATACGGTGCTCATGCAGCAATTTTTTGATATTTTCATTGCTTTCACCTTCTTGCACGGTGACTAGCTGCTCTTTTGGCGTCATGATATGGCTAACTGGTAACGACAAATTGGTCTCAAAACGCCAGTCACGATGGGTCACGATACCAACGACTTTATCAGTACCCTTCTCTACCACTGGTACACCTGAAATATTATTGTCTTGAGTCAATCTTAATAATTCACCAATCGTCATTTCAGGGTGAACGGTAATAGGATCAACCACGGTTCCTGCTTCGAATTTTTTGACGCGGCGTACTTGCGTGGCCTGCTTATCGATATCCATGCTTTTATGCAAGATACCCAAACCACCTAGCTGTGCCATGGTAATGGCCATTTCAGATTCCGTGACCGTGTCCATAGCAGCCGAGATTAATGGCAAATTCAGTGTGATACTTTTGGTCAGACGCGTGGACAGATCAGCAGATTTTGGCAGGATTTCAGAGTAGGCTGGTAACAATAAAACGTCATCAAAGGTAAAGGCTTCATCGACAATTCGTAACATACAGACCCCTAGTGGTGGTTATTTTGATGGGTGGGATTTTCGCATTAAGACAATCAATCAAGATCACCATTATGACTTTACGACGTTCAACCCTTATTTATGAAAGGCTTTGAATCATAGAGCTTTAGATAATAAGCAATGTACCAGTTGTTATTTGTCATTAGATATTTTTTATCAGTAAACAAAGACACTGGAAAACAGCTATTGATTTATCAGTGGTAAGAAGACACAAATACTGCAACCTCTTATCTTTAATCGCTCAGTTATCCCTTAAAAATAACGCCATATTATAACAAATAAACAAGCAAATCGCATGCTTATTTGTTAGCTTATTTTAACATCAATAGTTTGTCTGTTTTTGCCACTTTGCTTGCTGTCCACTATACCTATTGACCGTTCCAACTTATACGCTAGTGTCTTTAAATATCAAGCGCTCAGCGGGGAGATAAGCTTGCTGTTCAGCATATAAATAACTTAACATCTGCTCGCGTACTTGACACTCCAACCGCCAAGCGTTGATAGGACTATCAGACGCTTGGCTACAGCGTAATTTTATGGTGTTTTCGGACACGGATACTGTATACATTTCAGGCTCAGTTTCACCGTCCCATAAGTCGTTCGCTTTGACCAGCTTGATATATTGTTGCCTGATTGCTTCGATATCAGCGCCATAGTCGACGTAGAGATAAATCACACAGGTTTGATGCGAGTCTGTATGCGACCAATTCTCTACGATTTCGGTGACGAAGTGGCGCATTGGAATAATCAACCGACGCTCATCCCAAGTCTGCAGAACCGCATAGGTATAGCCCAAATCCTCTATCGTCGTCCACTCACCTTCCATCATGACCGTATCACCAATACGCACTGGCTGAGTGATGGCAACCTGCATACCAGCAATGACATTACCCAATATCGGCTGAGCGGCGATACCGATAACGGCACCAGCAATACCTGCGGAAGTCAGCAAGGTCTTACCCAATCCTTGAATATTGGTGAACTCACTGAGGCCAATCCAAATACTACCAAGGATCATGACGAAGATAAAAATGCGGCGAAATATAGAAACGTAAGTACGGCGACGACGACCTTTATCAAACTGCTCGTCGCCTAGATTTTCAATCTGCAAATCTTTGTAGCGATTGGCAAAAAAATTAATCGCTCGAATACCCAGCCACAACGCGCTAAAGACCAATCCCACCCAAATGATCGGACGTGTCGATGAAGCGACCGCATCCAAGTAAGGAAAACCGCCCGATACCAAGGTAAATACCGAGGAAAAACTGATGGTAAAGGTCAAGGGTACCGTCAGCTTATTGACCAAATCTTCCACGCTATTATGGTGAACCGTACCCAGCCGATTGCCTTCTTTATCTCTAACATACCAATTAAGGAGCTTGCCTGCGCCTTTACTCAATAACCAGCCAACCCCCATGGTAAATGAGAAGAAGATAAGTAATGCTAAAAACTCCCAGATGGCGATACTAAATAACTGTAATTTTGTCCACGCCGGTAAATAACGCTCAAACTTTGCAGGATGATATTGCTCATAGAGGTTATCGATATTACCAACCGTTTGGGCAGAAAATATCCAAAAAGGCGCACTATCATCAATGCGCACACGCTCCAAATGTATCGGTACGCGACGTTCACGATAATCGATATAACCAAGCTGAATGGAGCGTCTAGGAATCCCTTGAATACTGTTGGTGCTGCCAAGCGGTGGCTCAATCAAACCATCAGGACGGTCTGGCAATTTATCAAAAACATAGAGTTTTTTTTCAACCAACAAAAAATCAAGCTGTTTGGCCAGCTCAATCGCCCGATTACGCTGCAACTTGTCATCAATGAGGTTCATATTGAGTGCATAAGCGGCCAAGTCATACTGCTGCTTCATGACGGCTGACTGAAAAAACTCTAATGTGGCAAGCGGCGTAGATAAATTCGGTGGTTCAGCTAACGGCGGCAATCCTGCATTTAGCTTGTTTAAGGAATAATAGCTTTCGTTATAATCACCAGTGAGACCAGTACCTCCTTGCAGTATGCCTGCCTGCTGCACGGCATCCTTGTCTAAAGGATTGAAGGTTTCTTCTGCAATATCTGAGACACTAATGCCGTCTTGTTTGAATTGATCAATTTTCTGCGCTGTATAATCTATCAGGTTTTCTGGCTTTGCCATCTCAGTATTTTTTGTAGTGTCTTGCCTATCAACTGTTGTATCGCTACCGGTTGCTGCAGTTGCTGGAATATAAAACACACTGCACAACATGACGAGCATACTGAGTAAAAATGTCAGTCCACTATGATGACGCACAACATTGTCATCGCTAGCAGAACCCTCAATAACATTAGCGTTATGATTGACGTTTTTAACGTGGGTCGTATTTAGAGAATTAAGGGAGTTTTGCATACGAAAAATCTTGGCCTCGGTGTGTTTCTAACCTAATGCAGTCTACAAAAAAAAGCCAGCGCAATGCTGACTTAATTTATTAGTTGACGTACTTTATTGTTGATAGCTTCTATATTCAGCAAAGCACTATTAAACACAGCACTATTAAGCACGGCGCCAAGTCGTACCAGCTCGGCTGTCTTCAAGCTCAATGCCCGCCGCTTTTAATTGTTCACGCACCTCATCGGCACGCGCAAAGTCTTTGTTGGCTTTAGCCTCTGCACGCTCAATGATTAGACCATCAATAGCCGCATCGCTTAAACCATTATCCGCTTGATCGCCAATGACAGCTTGCAAAAACTGTGATACTGGTTGCTGCAGAATATTTAATACCTGTGCCAAGGCTTTGAGCTGCTGCGCCAACTGCCATGCAGTATCTACCTCTTCAGCTTTGATCGCTTTATTGATATCACGGGCCAACCCGAACAAGACACTAATCGCCGTTGAACTATTAAAATCATCATTCATGGCTTTGATAAAATCTTGTCCAGCAGGGCTGCTGTAAGCGTCATTTATTAAAGAATCATTAATCGTCAATTCCTCACCTTTTTGCTGTTCAGCAACTTTGAGCGCTTGGTATAGTCTGCTTAGGCTATTATGAGCCTCATCTAACGCACTATCCGAGAAGTTCACTTGGCTACGGTAATGGCTGGATAATAAAAAGAAGCGCAGCGTTTCAGGATGAAAATGTGCAATAACATCACGAATTGTGGAAAAATTACCCAATGACTTAGACATTTTTTCGCCATCGACATTGATAAAGCCCACGTGCATCCAATTGCGGGCATATTCGCAGCCGGTTGCCGCTTCTGACTGGGCGATCTCATTTTCATGGTGTGGAAATTGTAAATCATGACCACCGCCATGGATATCAAAGGTATTGCCCAGGCACTTGGTCGACATCGCCGAGCATTCAATATGCCAACCTGGACGTCCTTGACCCCACGGTGATGCCCATTGCGGCTCATGAGGTTTAGCCGCTTTCCATAGGACAAAATCAAACGGGTTGCGTTTGTCGTTTTCGACATCAACGCGCGAGCCTGCCTGCATATCATCGAGATTACGTTTTGATAACTTACCATAATCTGCAAAGCTATCTACAGCATAATAGACATCGCCGTTATCGCCAGCATACGCATAATCGCCGGTAACTAACGTCTCAATCATTTGTTGCATCTCATCGATATGGTCAGTCGCACGCGGCTCGGTATTAGGCGTCAAGCAGCCAAGGGCTGAGAAGTCCTCATGCATTGCTTTAATAAAGCGCTCAGTCAATGCACTGATAGCCTCGCCGTTTTCATTCGCGCGCGCGATGATTTTGTCATCAATATCAGTGATATTGCGCACATAATTAACGTCATAACCTATTTGTGTTAGCCAACGTACTGCCATATCAAAGCCAATCATCATCCGCGCATGACCAATATGACAATAATCATAAACGGTCATGCCGCACACATACATACCTACTTGCCCGGCTTTAAGTGGTACAAACTGACGTTTACCGCCCGTCAGTGAATCATAAATGGCAAGCTGAGACATCGCATCGGCAAGAGGTGTGGTCATGGTATAAAAGCCTTTTAATTAGAACAAGATAGATAAATTGAGATGACGATAAAATATGAGTATCGTACTATTAGCCACTAACCGCGACTAATAAGATTATAAACTTGAAAGTTACCGCTTTATAAACGCTTTATAAAACTTAACCCATTATCTTAGCGAAATCGGCTGGAAAATACTACAATGAGCGCGCAACTAACCCTATTCAATGATAAAAACCGTTAAGGATGTAGAAATGGCCAATCGCTTAAGCAAAATATATACGCGCACCGGAGATGATGGTAGCACCGGTATGGCAGATGGCAGTCGCGTAAGTAAAGCCGACAATTTATTTAGCGTAATGGGCGATATCGATGAGCTCAACTCACACATCGGCTTGGTACGGGCACACTTAACACAAGCTACTGATAATGAAAACGCAAACCAACAACATCTGCCTGAACGCTTACAACAGCAAAAAGAGTTAGACTTTGCTCAAGCCTTGGTCATAATTCAGCATTTATTATTTAATATCGGCGGTGAGCTCGCCATGCCAGAATATGAAGGCGTTAATGCCAGCCATATTGAATGGCTAGAACAACAAATTGATGCGATGAACACAACTCTGCCACCGCTCAAGGACTTTATCTTGCCGACAGGCTCACTATTGGTCAGTCAACTACACGTCGCGCGTACGGTTTGCCGCCGCGCTGAGCGCCAAGCGGTACTATTGCAGCAAGAGCGTCCAGCAGCGATTCGCAGTACTGCCGTTAGCTTTATCAATCGCTTGTCTGATTGGTTGTTCGTTGCCGCGCGTTTTTGTACCGACCCTGCCCAAGTCTCTGAGGTGCTGTGGGACAATCAAGTCTTGCAAGATTTTGCTAATGATAAATAGTCACCCATAGCATAAAGGCAAATGATGTAGTTTTACTATAGCAATCCCACCTTATCCAAAAAGGTTAGTTCTATAAAAAAGCCCACTACGTTAATGTAGCGGGCTTTTTTATAGTTGTGTCACGTAGCAACTGCTGCGTTTTTATGACTTAATAAGTAGCACTGTCATCTTCAATGATGACCATATCAATGCTCTCATCATTAGGTACTAATTTTGGCGAGGTTTGGGTTGCCGGTTTTTTGGTGTCAGTGCTTGGCGCTGCTTGATTATTTTCTGTAGCACTGCTCTGACTGTTATTTTGGCTATTACTTGGATTGTTAATGGTCGGTGGCGTAGCAGGCTCAGCTGGACGAGCAGGGGCCGTCGGCGTCACAGTTCTTGGCTGACGGGTTGGCGCTGATTGATTGTTGTTATTATTGTTCTGTGCAGTGTCACGGCGACGCTCAGCCTGTTGAGCGGCACGCTGGGAACGTTGCTCATCAACTGCTGACTTAAATGCAGATCCTGCCATCACATCTGCCACCACAGTCAATAATGCCGGTTGTCCAGCAATACGGGTACGAACTTGACCACCTTGAGTACCGACGACATAAGTAAAGGCGTCGTCAACGAGCATATTATTATTGATACGAATATTGTTTTGCGCTAAGCGAGACTGCAAGCTTGGCTGGTTACCGGCCGCTTGTACTTGACTGGCCTGATACAAATCTTCGCTTGGCAGAGTCATGCTAACGCTTGCCTGACAAGTGGTCATGCCGTTGTTATTTGCTTCTTGTAAGATCGCTGCATTTTGTACGTCAATGACAATACCATTGATTTTGTCAGTGACAACACCACTATTTAGACTGATTTCTGCCTCATTGGCATAATTGGCAGCCAACGTTTGAGCCTGCTGATTGAGCGTGTTTTTTAGCGCGGATTTCAAGCGGTCTTGTACCATCGGATCATCACAACTGACGGCAGGCGTGATGACATTATCGTCAACTGCTGGCTGTTCTACTGTTGCCTCTGTCGTCTCAGCGTTATCGTCTTTATCTGAGCGATCACAACCTGTCACGGCCAAACCACATATCAGACTAATACCGGCGACGTGCTGCCATTTGATCCACTTGCTTTTTGTTGCGCTCATACTCAATTTGCTCCCAATTTACTAATTCTTACCGTCAGCGATGGACAGTATTTGACATTCAGATCGCAACACTTGCCGCGATAGATTTGAAAATCACATTATTATACGGTGTTTAAATGAGATGGTCATTAGTGTGACCCCTTGCTGTACAAATAATGTCTTACATTGTGCCCAAAACCTATGTTTGGTTGCAAAAACATAACAAATACATACTTATATCATCGCTAAGAATATTTAAACAAGGGCTTAATTCTAGCGGAAACTTGCAACAAACTATTCCTGAAACAACTTTCAAATATTAGCTTACTTTTCAATATCACAACCCTCTAAGACGGTATTTAATCCAAAACTATTTTGCAAATTTCGTTAGATTCTGTCGGTTGGACGCTATATCATTACTCGTAAAAATAGCCGACAGTTCCTCATTATGATAAATCTTAACAATACACTTTTACTCGGTCATCGCGGTGCGCGTGGTGAAGCAGTCGAGAATACCTTAGCAGGTTTTGAACACGCTCAACGTCTCAATCCTCAAGGTTTAGCAGGGGTTGAGTTTGATGTACAGTTGAGTGCGGATGAGCAATTAATCGTATTCCATGACGACAATCTACAACGCATGTGTGGTCAGCAATCGCGCATCGATCAATTAACGCTCGCTGAGATTCAGCGCTATCGTCAGGATAAACACCCACTTATTACTTTAGACCGCGCATATCAAGCATTGACCAATTTTAGCTATATAGAGCTTGAGATAAAGACTCATGAGCGTACCAATTACACGCAGTTGGTACATGCATTGACACGTAATCTCCTTGACACCCCGATTGCTAGCTTACCTATTGTCCTGACTAGCTTTGATGTCGAATTACACGCGCGGCTGCAACGCAATAAAACCTTACAACATATTCTGCGTGGCTTACTGATTCGCACCCCTAAAACTTTGCTAAGCGCACCACAAACTGCCCTGCAACTTGGCTGCGTCCAGCTAGGTATTCACTATCCATTGCTGACTCAAGCAGTCATTAAGCACTGTCATCGTTATCACCTGCCAGTCAGCGCGTGGACTGTCAATGATAGCGAGACGATTAAACAGCTTATTACGTGGCAAGTCGACGTCATCATTACCGATTATCCAACCTATTTTCTCACGCGCTAAGTAAGTGAACTTCTTACCTATCTTTTTGTCATATTTCAAAAAACTTGCTTGAAAATGGCTTAAAAAAGCCAGCTAATTAATTGGCTCGATAGTCATTTGTACGTTTTTATCGCACACATATTTATCTTTTTACTTACACTTTCACTTAATTGCTGATAAGTAAGGGATTGTTTGGGTTAATCACTACCATAACTCCTACAAGTTATTGTTATTTAGCAATATTTTTCTAGTGTATGACTGTTCACTTTACTAGTCTTTTAGGGTAATATGGAGGCTGAAATTAATATCATTAGGAATATTACATGATTGCTAAAAAAGTAATAGGCTTACCACTTAAGGGCTTGCGTTTTGCC
Source organism: Psychrobacter sp. GW64-MNA-CIBAN-0177 (assembly GCF_040309585.1). NCBI lineage: Bacteria > Pseudomonadati > Pseudomonadota > Gammaproteobacteria > Moraxellales > Moraxellaceae > Psychrobacter > Psychrobacter sp. GW64-MNA-CIBAN-0177. Next base: position 107,001 of record NZ_JBEOOY010000002.1, on the reverse strand, counting down.
ATGAAGTCGGGTGATACGCTTATACAGCATGCTGGCACTCAGGCGCTGCGCGTGAAGACGTGGCTTGATACTGGCAAAAGCAAAACTGATGAGGCTGCCGATACGCAGTTTGCGACGACGAGCGGTTATAAAGATGCCAATGCAGTCGCTAACTATGAAGGTATCGATCCGCTTGAGCTTGAATTTCAAAAGTCGCCCATCAATCTGGTTCCAGCGATTTTTCTGATTACAACGCCTATTGCTGCTGCCGTCATTACGCCATGGTACTTGATGACCCATCAAGTTAGTGCGCCGGTTTGGGGCGTGTTTGGTGCCTTTATGGTGTGGACCGGTATTAGTATCACTGCAGGCTATCACCGCCTATTGTCGCATCGCGCTTATAAAGCCCATCCCTTGGTAAAAAACTTCCTATTACTTGGCTCAACCCTTGCGGTTCAAGGCTCTGCTTTTGACTGGGTATCGGGCCACCGTACGCATCATCGTCATGTTGATGACCGCATGGAAGATCCTTATTCAGCAAGACGTGGTTTTTGGTTCAGTCATATCGGTTGGATGTTACGCAATTATCCTAGCGGTCGCTTTGATTATAAAAACATTCCTGATTTGACCAAAGATAAAGTGCTACAGATTCAGCATAAATACTATGGTTTATGGGTACTGGCTACCAACGTTGCGATGGTTGCGGCAGTTGGTTGGTTAATCGGTGACGTTTGGGGCACGCTCGTATTGGCAGGTCTACTGCGCTTGGTATTGACCCACCACTTTACTTTCTTTATCAACTCGTTATGCCACATGTTTGGTACGCGTCCTTATACGGATACCAATAGTGCGCGCGATAACTTTTTCCTTGCTATCTTTACGTGGGGTGAGGGTTATCATAACTATCATCACTTCTTCCAATACGACTATCGTAATGGCGTGAAATGGTGGCAATATGATCCAACTAAATGGCTTATCTTGGGCTTATCTAAACTTGGGTTAACCAGTGAATTACGTACGGTTGACGACACCACCATTAAGCATGCTGAAGTACAAATGCAGTTCAAAAAGGCTCAACAGCAGATTGATAGTGCCACTGCGAACGGACTTGATATTCCGCATGCGATGAAGAGTTTCCAAGATCGTATCAAGTTTGAATTTGATGCATTCACCCAGACGGTAGAAGAATGGCAAGCGCTAAAAGCCAAAACTATTGAACTGAAAAAGACTGAGCTTGCTGACCGTTTGCATGAAGCTGAAGATACATTGAAAAATGATTATGCTAAGATTGAGCAAAAAATCCTTGAGCATAACAGTAATTTAAAGACAGCATTTCGCTCTATTGGTCAAAGTCCAAAAGCGGCATAAGCGTTTATAGATTTATTATCTTAGTTTTTATTGTACGTTTCTCCTGCCCTCTATCTGTAAAGATAGGGGGCTTTTTTCGGCCATGAGTTGTGCGCTACTCGTTTACGCACTTATTATTTTTGCTCGCTCACTGTTTATACATCAATTACAAGAGATGGACAGAGTGAAACGCGGCATTATTAAGGCTATGCTATAGTAAGTTTATTACTCTCTTTACACGCTTTCATTACTCGCTTTTAACCTTAAGTTTTTATATTAAAAACCTATACCTTTATATCGGAACGCACCTATGCGCTATCAAAATACTTACGTCACGTTAGATACTCGCCTTTATCATGAGCAGCAGCCGACACCGCTTGACAATCCGCGCGCTGGTCACTTTAACACCGAAGTTGCCAAGCAATTAGGCTGGCTCGATGACGATGAGCTGATGGCGCGTTGGGTTAAGATATTGGGTGGTCAATACGTGCCAGCTGAGTTTCGACCGCTGTCGATGGCCTATGCCGGTCACCAGTTCGGACAGTGGGCGGGGCAATTGGGTGATGGGCGCGGTTTACTGATGGCGCAAGTGCTGGATAATAATGATAAATTGCAAGATTTGCATTTAAAGGGCATTGGTCTGACCCCCTACTCTCGCATGGGCGATGGGCGCGCGGTGTTACGTAGTACCATTCGCGAGTATTTATGCGGCCATGCCCTCACTCAGCTGGGTATCCCGTCTTCCAATGCCTTGGGGTTTGTGGTCTCAGATACTCGGGTACGCCGCGAGCGTATGGAAACGGGCGCGGCATTGATGCGGGTGGCTGACAGTCATATTCGCTTGGGTCACGTTGAGTGGATTGCCAGCTTCGCCCCTGATTTACTCAATGAATTTACCGATTATATGATTGATACGTACTATCCAGAGTGCCGCCAAAGCGAGACACCCGTGTTGGCATTTTTGACCGCCGTGGTTGAGCGTACCGCACGGATGATTGCGGACTGGCAGCTAATCGGCTTTGCTCATGGCGTGATGAATACCGATAACTTATCCATTACAGGAAGCACTTTAGACTTTGGGCCGTTTGGCTTTATGGAGCGCTTCGATCCGGCGTGGATCAATAACCACTCTGACCATACTGGGCGTTACGCTTATCAGAATCAGCCCGCTATTGGACATTGGAATCTCAATACTTGGCTACCGCATTTTATGCGCCTAGAGGGAGTTACCCGCGACACGTTGGCTGACTGCTTAGCGCCTTACGAGGCGACCTTTATGCAGCACTACCAACAGGGACTGTGCCGTAAGCTCGGTCTGCCGCACGAAAAAGAAAGCTTAACCTTGGCCTTTGAGTGGCTTACCTTGCTCGAAGATAACTTACTCGATTATACCAATAGCTTCCGAGCATTATTGGCTCTCGTAGCGCCAGATGATTATTCTCATGAGCAGCAGCTACTGTCTACCCTGACGGCAGAGCTCACCGATGAAGCAAGTAAAGTTTGGCAAGATTGGTCGACGCGCTATCTGGCCCAGTTACAGTCAGTGTCTGTCAAACAAGCGCTTGATAGCATGCGAGAGAATAATCCCGTTTACGTGCTGCGTAATAGCATGGCTCAGCGTGCCATTACTGCCGCTGAACAAGGTCAATTTGAAGAAGTTAATCGGGTGTTCGAGCTACTTGCCAACCCTTATAATGTCCAAGATATCGCTATCGAACTGGATAGTAAGCCGCCTACGCCTCATGCACCGCAAATGCCGATTAGTTGTTCGTCTTAATAAGCCTGCTATACTGTAATATGATGAAACATAATAGGATTGGGGTTGATATTCAACCCCAATCTTTGGCATTATCAACGGGCTAAATGATGAATATCATTTAATTATATTATTCGCATAATTCACAGCTGTTGACTAGGCAGTGAAATGCCAATGATGCTAGAATGACTATTTTGCAGGATTGCTTTTTTTCGCTGCTATCTAAGCGCCGATACTTATCTTTTGCCGATACTTATTTTTTTAGTGTGACTTTACCCTCTTCTCATCATATTGCATGGTTTTTTGAGGGTTAGGCGTTAGTTTTTTTTATCACCATTTAATCTATTCCAATTTATTCCAACCATGGCAATTATTATGAATGACGATATCACTTTGAATACGGATAACCCTACTACGGAAAAAGAGCAGTTTGAACAAGCTGCCCTCCATTACCATGAGTTCCCAAGACCGGGTAAAATCTCAGTTACACCTATCAAGCAATTGGCCAACCAACGTGATTTGGCACTCGCCTATTCACCAGGTGTTGCCATACCCTGTCTTGAAATTCAAAGAGACCCAGCCTTAGCTGCCAAATATACCGCGCGTAGCAACTTGGTCGGCGTCATCACCAATGGTACTGCCGTACTGGGTCTAGGTAATATCGGGCCATTGGCGTCAAAACCAGTGATGGAAGGTAAAGGCGTTCTATTCAAAAAGTTTGCAGGTATCGATGTTTTTGATATTGAAATTGCCCAAAACGATCCAGATAAATTCATCGAAGCCGTCGCTTCTCTTGAGCCAACATTTGGTGGTATTAACTTAGAAGACATCAAAGCACCAGAATGCTTCAAAATCGAACGTGAATTGCGTAAACGCATGAACATTCCTGTATTCCATGACGATCAACATGGTACTTCAATCATTGTTGCCGCTGCCATGCTCAATGCGTTGATTATCACTGACAAAAAAATTGAAGATATCAAAGTCGTCTGTTCAGGTGCTGGCGCAGCAGCAATCTCTTGCTTAGATATTATTTGCGCACTTGGCGTCAATAAAGACAATATCATTGTCTCAGATTCGCGCGGTATCATTAGCACCAGCCGTGAAAACCTTGATGAAACGAAGCAACGCTACGCTCGTGACACGACCGCCACTACTATCGATGAAGTGATGGATGATGTCGATATGTTCCTTGGGCTATCCATGCCAGGAATTTTATCAGAAGATATGGTTCGTCGCATGGCAAAAGACCCTATTGTCTTTGCCCTTGCCAACCCGACACCAGAAATTATGCCAGAGTTGGCACATGCTGTGCGTCCAGACGTCATTATGGCAACTGGTCGCTCGGATTATCCAAACCAAGTCAACAATGCCTTATGTTTCCCCTACATCTTCCGTGGAGCATTAGACGTCGGTGCCACAACTGTCAATGAAGAGATGAAAGTTGCCTGTGTACGTGCGATTGCTGCCATGGCGCACGTTGAAGCGACACCGACCACAAACGTTAGAAACATCGAATCGATGAAAAGTTTTGGTCGTGACTACTTAATCCCAGGTCCACTAGAGCCAAACTTAATCATTGAAATCGCTTCTGCGGTTGCCAAAGCGGCGATGGATTCCGGCGTTGCCACGCTCCCTATCACAGATCTTGCGGCGTATCGTCAACGTCTGTCTGAGTTTGTCTATAACTCAGCCTTTGTCATGAAGCCTATTTTTGCTCGTGCCAAAGCCGCACCAAAACGCATTGTTTATTGTGAAGGCGAAGACAATAACATCTTACTTGCGGTTCAGGTCGTCGTCGACGAAGAACTGGCGCAACCTATCTTGGTTGGTCGTCCTTCAGTTATCGAAGCCAATATCGAAAAACTGGGCTTGCGTCTAAAAGATGGCGTGAACATCACTATCGTCAATCAAGATGACGACCCACGCTATAAAGAGTACTGGCAGGGTTATTATGAGAAGAACAAGCGTAAAGGCGTTAGTATTGAACTTGCCCGCCGTGATGTTCGTCGCAAGACCACATTAATCGGCTCACTATTGGTCGAAAATGGCGATGCCGATGGTATGATATGTGGTACGTTTAGCCATTATCAATTGCATTTAGACTACGTACAAAGCGTCATTGGCAAAAAAGAAGGCGTCAAAGATTTTTATGCGATGAATGCCGTACTTATGCAAGATCGCAATATTTTTATCGCTGACACTTATATCCATGAAGATCCAACAGCTGAACAACTGGCTGAAATGACCGTTCTGGGCGTTAATCAATTACGCCGCTTTGGGATCACGCCACGTGTTGCGCTCGTATCACATTCTAACTTTGGTACCTCAAACCGTGCCAGCGCGGTCAAAATGCGTAAAGTGTATCAATTACTAACCGATATGAATGTTGATTTTGATTTTGAAGGCGAGATGCAAGGTGATGCTGCTCTGAACGAAGCGATTCGTCTAGAAGATATGCCATCAAGCCCATTAAAAGGTGCCGCAAACTTGCTTATCTTGCCAACGCTTGATTCAGCAAACATCGCCTTTAACCTGCTCAAAACAGCAACTGGTAGCGCCTCTATTGGTCCTATTTTGCTCGGTGCGAATAAACCAGTCCATATCCTAACGCCATCAGTTACCGCTCGTCGTGTGGTCAACATGACTGCGCTTGCCGTGACGGAAGCTCAAGATCTAGAGAATGAAGCTCAGGATTTAAAGGACGAAGCTCAATGATAGTATGAGTGCACTATTGAGACTGTCGCTATAATTTATTTATCGCGACGGTCTGCTATACTAAAACCAGTCAACGCTTTTAATAAAGCATTGACTGGTTTTTTTTGCTCAGTACCACTTCTATTCATGCTATGAATGCCAATTGGGTCAATACCTAGGGAATATTATGCAAGTTTATCTCGTCGGCGGCGCAGTACGTGATCGACTGTTAGGTCGTCCTATCAAAGACAAAGACTTCGTCGTCGTTGGGGCGACAGTAGCTGAGATGATAGCTGCTGGGTTTCAACAAGTCGGCGCAGATTTTCCTGTGTTTTTGCACCCTACCAGTCATGAAGAGTATGCGCTAGCTCGTACCGAACGTAAGCAAGGTCAAGGCTATCAAGGCTTTAATGTTCATGCCAGTCCTGATATCAGCTTAAAAGACGATCTACAACGTCGCGACTTGACCGTCAATGCCATGGCAATCGAAGTTACTAGCCTCACTGACGCCACCCCTATCAGTGGCGAAGTGGTCGATTACTATGGTGGACTGGATGATATAAAAAGCAAAACCCTACGTCATGTCTCTAGTGCTTTTAGCGAAGACCCATTGCGTGTTCTGCGAGTCGCGCGCTTTTATGGACGGTATTATGACTTGGGCTTTATCATCGCTGGCGAAACACTGGAATTGATGCGTCAGTTGGTCAGCTCGGGCGAACTAACACATTTAAGTAGCGAGCGCATTTGGCAAGAATCGAGCCGTGCAATGATGCAGGTCTCTCCTCAGGTATACTGGCAGCAACTGTTCGAAATCGATGCTTTAACAGAATACTTTGCGCCCTTACATCAGACGTGGAGCATTAACGGTCACATAAGAGAGACGGTACAGACCGCACTATATTTCGCGGGTCAAATGCAATTGAACTTATCACAACGCTGGGCGTTATTACTGTCGAGCCTTAATCCGGCGTTATTCGGTTTAGTACCCAGTGAAACGATGTCTGCCACAAAAGCCATTACTGAAATAGGCAACACCGCCAAAATACCAAAAGCCCAAACTCAGTTTGCGACTTTATTCGTGCAACAAGGCGAAAAATTAAAGCGTATAAACGAGTTGAGCCCGAGCGAAAAAATAGACCTTATTCAAGCCTGTAGTGCTCATAAAGAGCCTGATAAGCTCTCGCAACTGCTAGTAACCAGTCACGTGTTACAGCTCGCCTCTCAGCACCGTGAGATGATGTTAGCTCTAGGCAGCTTCCATGCTATTGGCGTCAAAGATATCGAATCAGACCTCAAAGGTCCAGCGATTGGTGCTGCATTGCGACAAGCCAGAATTGAACACTTACAAGCGCACGATATGTCATCAATACCCTCTGAAAAGATGGCTTAGAAATCACTCTTCAATGTCTATTAAAACCTAACTATGAATCAAAAACTTAAGATATCTTTAGCAGAAAATACTGTTGCACCAGTGATGCTGGTGACTGGCAGCGCCAAGCGTATTGGTGCCGCTATTATTCGTGCCGCACACTATCAGGGCTATCGGGTGATTATCCATTGTCATCATAGTAAGAATGCAGCAAATACCCTAGCCAATGAGCTAAATGAAAATCGAGCCGATAGTGCCGTGGTAATCGTCGCTGATTTGGCAATCATTAATGACAGCTCGGCTCTTAGCCAGTTCATCCAAAATATCATAGGAAGTTTTGGTCAGCTCGATGTGCTGGTACATAATGCGTCACGGTTTTATCCGAGTCCGCTTGGTAGTATCGAAAACGCGCAATGGGACGAATTGTTTTTGACTAATGCAAAAGCGCCCTTACTATTAAGCCAAGCGTTATATCCCTATCTTAAAGCACGGCAAGGTTGCATCATTAGCCTACTCGATATCCATGCACACAATAAGCCATTCAGCACTTATACCATCTATAACATGGCGAAAGCCGCTCACCGAATGATGGTACAATCTCTCGCACTCGATATGGCACCTGATGTACGTGTCAATGGCGTTGCCCCTGGAGTCAATATTTTGCCTGAGACTGATAGCGATCAAGCGCTTGATGATGAGCAACAACAAAGCATCGTTAGCTCCATTCCCATGCAAAGAATAGGAATGCCTGATGAAATTGCACATTGCGTGCTATATTTGGCTAAAGCAAGTTATGTAACCGGCGAGATAGTCGCGGTAGATGGTGGACGTAGTTTGACGCTGGCCGGTGGCAGTTATTAACAAGCCGTCAAATACTCTACGCGATTTGCTAACTTTTACTTGAAAAATAAAAAAAATCAGGTATCATTGTGCGTCTACCGTTAGGGCCCATAGCTCAGTTGGTTAGAGCAGAGGACTCATAATCCTTTGGTCGTAGGTTCAAGTCCTACTGGGCCCACCAAATTTAAACCCTTACAGTCATTGTGAACTGACCCCCGAAACTTGGACGGTTTAATTAAAGATAGTACTGAGCTCTGTATTGTACAGGGCTCAGTCCTTTTAGTTTAAGCTGAATTCTCTCATGATTATAATAATGCATATACTCATGAATCTGTTTCTCTAAATCTTCAATGGTTTTCGGCTTCTTAATATAAATCGTCTCACACTTTAAAGACCCAAAGAAGCTTTCCATCAATGCATTATCTAAACAGTTCCCTTTTCGGCTCATACTTTGCTTAATGTTATTCTCTTTAAGCGTATTCGCAAACGCTTTCATCTGATAATGCCATCCTTGATCTGAATGCAGCGTGAGCTGCTCGGTGCGCTTTGTTGGTATGCCCTTAAGCGCACGATCAAGCATCTGTTTGACCAAGTCATATACCGGTCGTTTTGATAGCTGGTAGCTGACAATCTCATTATTAAAGCAGTCAAGTATCGGTGACAGGTACAGCTTGTCATCGCCGACTTTAAATTCAGTAATGTCTGTCAGCCATCTGCGATTGGGCGCACCCGCCCGAAACTTGCGCTTGACTCTATTCTTAGCAATGACGCCGCACGCTCCTTTATAGGATCGGTACCTTTGTCGTCTGATTCTCGCTGTCAGCTTAAGCTGTCCCATCAGCCGTGCAATCAGTTTGTGGTTATGAATGAGACCCTCATTCTTAAGGGTTTGGGTGATTCGACGGTAGCCATACCGACCTTTATGCTGATGATAGATGTCACTAATACGCTGTTTAAGATCGGCGTATTTATCTTGACTACTAAGACTCGCCCTACGGTAGTAGAAACTACTCCGCGCAAGCTTTGCTATGCTGAGTAAGTCAGATAACGTGTGCTTTAGTCTCAATCCTTCGATGAGCCTTGCTTTGTCGCGGCTTGTTCCCTTTCCCGAAGCAAGGCATCGAGCTTTTTTAGATAGGCATTCTCCGCTCGTAGATATGCGTTTTCACGTTTGAGCTCTGCTAGTGTCTTTTCATTATCGGGTTTGTCTGTGATAGGAGAGGTCATGGGATGACTACCTTTATATTTGGATGTGAGTCCAGACATACCATGGAGCCTGTAAGCTTTATGCCAGTGGCTAATAAGCGCAGGTGAGCTGATATTAAACCTAAGGGCAGTTTCAGATTGGCTTAATCCTTCTGCTAACATCACAGCGATCACTTTATACTTAAAGTCGCTACTGTATTTAGTTTTATTAGTCTTAGGTTTGATGGCGTCTATACCACTATGCTGATACTGCTGAACCCACTTAGATACCATTTTGTTATCAAGTCCAAACTTCTCACCTGTCGCACCGCTACTATGTCCTTGACGGTAGTATGCTATGACTTTGATCTTAAAGTCTATGTCGTATTTCATAAAATAACCCCCAGAAGTTGTGTCCAACTTATGGGGGTCAGTTCATTAGGCTTGAAGGGTTTTTTTGTTGTCTAAGTTTTCGGAAAATCCCTACATGCTATTACTTGCATAGCATGTAGGGATTAGGTATGAATTTTAACTTTCTCAGGTGATGTTGTTAATATCAGGGTTTACCATTATTCAAACAAATTAATATGGCTTAACTTTATAGATTTTACTTCATCCAGCTTGAAGCAACAGATAAGCGCTCACCACACTCAGCGACGATACGTTCAATGAGCTCGGCACAAGTAGGGATATCGTCGATAAGACCGACAACTTGACCTGCGGTGATAACCCCGTTATCCACCTCTCCTGAATTCAGTGCGGCTTGACCACGCGCACCAGCGACTAGCGGACGTATCTCAGCAAATTCAACGCCGCCTTCTTGATACTCCATTGAGACAACTTCATCTGAAATAGCGTTTTTGAGGACGCGGACCGTGTTATTTAGGCTTCTAAAAATAAGGCGAGTATCACGCTCTGAGGCGTTGACTAACGCTTGCTTAATATTATCATGCATGGGCGCCTCGACAGTGGCACAAAAGCGCGTGCCCATGTTGATGCCTTCTGCACCCAATACTAAAGCGGCGGCCCGATACCGCCAGAGGCGATGACAGGGATTGATAGCTGTTTGACGGCAGCTGGGATGAGCACCAAGCCACCGATATCTTCCTCTCCTGAGTGACCAGCACACTCGAACCCATCAATAGATATTATATCGACACCGTGGCGCTCAGCAGATAAAGCATGACGAACCGACACACATTTATGGATAGTAATTAAGTTGGCCGCTTTGGGTTTTGCCATAAAGTCTCTGGGATTATTGCCAGCGATTTCTAAAATCTTGACCCCACTTTCGATAATGGCGTCCATATACTCATCGTAAGGCGGCGGATTGATAGTAGGATAAATGGTTAAATTAACGCCAAAGGGCTTATCCGTCATCTCACGGCAACGGGCAATCTCTTTGGTCAGCGCTTCAGGCGTCGGCATCGTGAGGGCGGTAACCATGCCTAAACCGCCAGCATTTGATACAGCGAGCGGCCGCCATGTCCGCAGTGCCCACCCACATCATGCCGCCTTGGATAATAGGGTATTTAATATTGAGCATTTCGGTGATTCTGGTTTTCATAACAAGTCCATTTAGAGTTTATAAATATATATTGATACTAGGGAAACTAGCGCTTCACTTTAATTAATCGATCAAACCGCGCTCAATGAGATGATTTTCATACTGTTCACGCATATCCTTTTTGAGCATTTTTCCAGTGCCATTCAGCGGAACAGTGTCTACAAAGACTACGGCGTCCGGAAGCTGCCATTTTGCAAGCTTTCCCTCATAATGAGCGATTAAGGCCTCCTCTGTTAACTCCTCGCCAACTGCTAATTGAGCAATAATTATTGGACGCTCATCCCATTTTGGATGCTTAGCGCCGATGACCGCTGCCATAGCCACCGCCGGATGCGACATAGCAATATCCTCTAGCTCTACTGAGGATATCCACTCACCACCTGATTTTATTAAGTCTTTCGCACGGTCGCGAATGCTTAGATAACCGTCCTCATTGATGGTTGCAATGTCACCCGTATCAAACCAACCGTCAGCCTCAAGTGCCGACTCTGCACTATTGAAATAACTATCGACAATCCAATATCCTCGAATTTGTAGATTGCCTGAGGTTTTACCATCATTAGGCAGTAGCTTATTGTTCTGATCCTTATCAACAAGACGAATCTCCACTCCAAATGGCGGACGACCCTGCGACAGACGCGTCTTTAGCTTATCGTCTGCTGATAACTCGCTATGTTTGGCTTTGAGCTGATTGGCGGTCCCTAGTGGACTGGTCTCCGTCATACCCCACGCATGTAAGGTCTCGCAATCAAACTCATCACGAAAAGCTTTAATCATGGACGATGGACAAGCTGAACCACCAACGACGTTACGTTTAAGGCTAGGCAGCTTAGTCCCCGTCTCTTTGGCCGCTGCTAGTAAGGTTTGCCAAATAGTCGGTACGCCAACCGCCACATTGACCTTATACTCATCGATCATATTGGCCAAACTGTGTCCATCTAAATTTGGCCCTGGTAGCACCACTGAGGTCCCAATCATCGCCGCCGCATAAGGCAAACCCCATGCATTGGCATGAAACATCGGTACTACAGGCAACACGATATCTTGTGACGATAAATTCATTGAATCAGGTAAGCTGGCCGCGAAGCTATGTAGCACCGTACTACGATTGGTATATAACACGCCTTTAGGATTGCCCGTGGTACCTGAGGTGTAGCATAGCGAGCTTGGTGCATTTTCATCAAGCTCAGGCCATTTATAGTCATCTGACTCTTCATCTATCAGCTCATCATAGAATAGAACATTAGGGAGTTGCGCTCTGACCTCTTCGTCAGCCGCGGTCATACAAATGAAATGCTTAACCGTGTGCAGATGGTCTTTAACCCCTAATACCAGCGGTAAAAACGTCTTTTCGAAAAACAGCACTTGATCCTCAGCATCATTAACAACATAGATAATTTGCTGCGGAAATAAACGTGGATTGATGGTATGACATACCATGCCGGAGCCGGACACCCCATACCATATCTCAAGATGACGACGGTTATTCCATGCGATGGTCGCTAAGCGATCGCCCTGCTCTATGCCCAGCTTGGCTAAAGCGTTTGCGAGGCGCTTACTGTTATTATGTATCGTTTTCCAATCAGTATGAGTCGTACTACCATCAGTCTCACGCGAATAAATCGGTGTATCACCATGGTAATCGGCAGCGTGTTCAATCAAATGGCTAATCAACAATGGCCGTTGCATCATGTGTCCGAGCATACTTTTCATACTTTCTTCCTTGAAAGTTCGTTCTGAATAATAAATATAAAATAGAGGTATAAAAGGGGTATAAAGTACTGATATCAAAAAACCGCTTTTACATAAAACGTGAGGCCAGTTCCTTCATAATCTCATTGGTACCGCCATAGATTTTTTGTACTCGGGCATCGGCATAGAGTCGTGCAATTGGATATTCCATCATGTAGCCATAACCACCAAATAGTTGTACGCATTCATCCATGACGATGCATTGCTTTTCGGTCACCCAATACTTAATTAAAGCCGCATGTTGAACCGTTAGCTCTTTTTCCAGTAATGATTCAATAGCAGCATCGCATAGGGCACTTGAAGCGATATAATGACTGTTACACTCTGCTAACTTAAAGCGGGTATTTTGAAAGCTCCATACTGGCTTACCAAAAGCGGTGCGCTCTTTGGTGTAATCAATGGTGAGATCCAGTGCCAATTTCATGGCACCAACCCCCGCCAAGGCGACGATGAGACGCTCTTGCGGCAGCTCTTGCATCAGCTGCATAAACCCCATACCTTCAACCGTACCCAAGAGGTTCTTTTGTGGCACTCGCATATTACTAAAAAACAGCTCCGAGGTATCTTGAGACGCCATACCGAGCTTTTTTAGCTTCTTGCCACGCTCAAACCCGGGCGCATTGTCCGTCTCTACTACAATCAGCGAAACGCCTTTCGCCCCTTGCTCTCTATCCGTTTTGCAAGCCACGATTATTAAATTGCCCAATTGACCATTAGTAATAAAGGTTTTAGAGCCATTGATAATATAATCATCACCGTCTTTGACTGCGAAGGTTTTGATATTCTGTAAGTCAGAGCCTGTACCCGGCTCAGTCATCGCGATTGCACCAATCAGCTCACCGGTCGCCATCTTGGGTAGCCATTTCTGCTTTTGCTCTTCGGTACCATGATGCAAAATATAAGGGGCGACAATTCCTGAATGCAAAAAGCCGCCAAAACCTGCTTGATTGGCTTCTGACTGTGCATAAATCAGCGCCGCTTCATGACGAAAATCACCGCCTGCGCCGCCATATTCCTCTGGCATCGAGGCGCATAAAAAGCCCATCTCGCCAGCTTCTAGCCAAGCTGCGCGGTCAAGCATGCCGTTCTCACGCCATTTTTCATCATGCACTTCCCAACCTTTAAACACTTTTAGCGCACTCTCATGCAGCATCTCGATTTCTTCGTCCATCCACTTCGGTTTAAAACAGGCGATAGTCATAAAGTCTTCCTTGATATGGTATTAGTTTTAATGGATGTTAAACTTCTTACACGGATAATATAATAAAAAATTATAAAATAGTAATTAATATTACCTTTTATAAAGTTATAAAAATACATATTAATACTAGCCTAGTTGCTTTTATCTTATAAAATAAATCTTACATTTGCAACAGAGTTCATTATAATGGTAATTATAATTATCCTAAATATTAACTGCTGGTTTTAAAAATTGATAAGCTAGAATTATCAAGGAGATACTAAATATGAAAACCACTCGCTCAAAAGCGCAAGCAAGTAGCAAAACTGACATTGATAAAAAAAGCGCCAAAAATAAACGTGGCAAACATAAAAGCAACTCTGCTAATTTGATTGCTCAAACGGAGTCTTTAGCCTTAGCGCCATTGTCCGATATGCGCCCTGCTACTTTAGATAAAATAGAGAAAGCCGTACGCCAGCTTTTTGCTAGTAGTGATGCTAGCGATATTACGATGATACAAATTGCTAAGGCTGCAAACGTCTCGTTGCAAACACTCTATAAGTATTTTGGCGATAAACAAACGGTACTTTATACTATTATGGATATAGTGCTTGGTAGGCTAGCGACAAGGATGATGGATCATTTGCAAGGTATTGATAGCGTAGAAGATCGTCTGCGTAAGACGTTATGGGTGTGCTTAGATTTTGTCGACACTCATCCTGACGCCGTGATGGTGTTATCGAAGGTATCGATAGCGCGTTTTCATAACATCGCTATTTACAATAATAAAGAGCTTATCAATGCTTTTTTGAGCGTGCTTGAGGATGGTCAAAAGCGAGGGGTACTGGTGGAGACGGTTCCACTGCATATCTTATTTGACGTGTTTATGGGGTTTATCAGCCGTCTCGGTATTATGAAAACGATTCGTCAAGCAGATGCCCCGCTCAATGCAAATTTTGATGCCTTATTTGATATATTATGGCGTTCGATGTCAAAACCTGAGGCAATGCAAAACTCGTCTTAGTAGCGCTAGAAGAAGAGAGACACCACTTTAATAAAACCCTCTTATCAGCCGTCCTGAATTAGTTGACTACCACAATAATGAAAAAAGCCAAATGCTACTTTTAACGGTAACGTTTGGCCTTATTATATGTATAGTCAAAATATCCTAAAAACGCGACGGTATTGCTGATATCAATTTTTTGTCGCCTCTGTCTGCGCAGGCACAGCAAGCAAGAAAAATAGATATCAGCAGTGTGTGATGGTTCGATATTATTTTTCACTGACTATATTTTATTATGAGTGCTTTTTAGCAGCTACTTTTTGACTACTAAAAAGAAGTACGACGATAGTTGCGGTATTTTGGTAACCAAAAATTGGCTTGTAATTGACGTTCTAAATTCTCTGCCGTGACAGGTAGCGCCAATTTATCTTCAATTGCTTGTCGTGCAACTGCGTAGGCTATTTTTTCACTGATCTCTCTAATGACTCTAATTGGCGGTAATATTGCACCTGGTGCTTTTTCATATTCCATAGATATATCTGCCAGTGCTTGGCTTGCGGCCATTAACATATTATCGCTGATACCCGTCGCACGTGAGGCTAACACTCCTAGGCCAATACCAGGGAAAATATAGCTGTTATTACACTGCGACACTTCGAAAGTCTGACCTTCAAAAGTGGTGTGAGGAAAAGGGCTTCCGGTTGCAATAATTGCGCGACCTTTGCTCCAATTGGTCACTTCTTGCGGCGTTGCTTCGACACGAGACGTTGGGTTTGAAAGCGGTAAGACAATGGGATGTTCAGTATTAGCACATAACGTTTCGATCACCTCTTGGGTAAACAGACCTTTTTGGCCACTGACGCCAAATAATACCGTTATTTTTGCTTGTTTCACCACTTGGGCTAAACCAAGCTTCTTACTTTTATCCCAATTTGCAATGGCCGATTCTTTTTGTACCAACGGTTCTTGGAATTTTTGTAGCTCTGTCATGCTATCAGTAAGTAGGCCATAACGATCCACCATAAATACTTGGCTACGCGCCTGCGCCTCCGTTAACCCTTCACGCTGCATTTGGCGAATGATATGCTCGGCGATACCGCAACCTGCAGATCCTGCACCCAAAAACGCTATTTTTTGTTCGCTAAGCTTTTGACCCTTATTTAAACACGCTGCAATCAAGGTGCCGACTGAAACAGCAGCAGTACCCTGAATATCATCATTGAAGCAGCATAATTGGTCACGATATCTATTCAATAATGGCGTCGCGTTCTCTTGGGCAAAATCTTCAAATTGCAATAATGCCTCTGGCCAGCGACGTTTGACCGCTTGAATAAACAAGTCTACAAACTCATTATAGTCATCACCAGAGATGCGTGGATTTCTCCAGCCCATGTACATAGGGTCGTCAATTAGCTGTTGATTATTGGTGCCGACGTCTAACAAAATCGGTAAGCAGTAAGCTGGGCTAATACCACCACAAGCCGTATATAACGCTAACTTACCAATGGGGATTCCCATGCCGCCAATACCTTGGTCGCCTAGGCCTAATATACGCTCACCATCGGTGACAACGATCACTTTTACGTTTTGTTTGGTGGCATTTTGCAGCATGTCATCGATTTTATGGCGCTCAGGATAAGAGATAAACAAACCACGTTTGCGGCGATAAATTTGCGAGAATTTTTCACATGCTTGACCAACCGTTGGGGTATATATGAGCGGCATGACCTCTTCAATATGCTGTTCAATTAGATGATGAAATAAGGTTTCATTAGTGTCTTGTATATTACGCAGATAAATATGCTTATCCATATCACTAGTGAATGAGCGCAGTTGATGATAAGCGCGCAGAGATTGCTCTTCAATCGTCTCAATGTTATGAGGTAGCAAACCTGTCAGATTAAAGCTATCACGCTCTTCTGATGAAAAAGCGCTGCCTTTATTTAGTAAAGGGGTTTCTAATAATGCAGGACCTGCAAAGGGAATATATAGTGGACGTTTGGTTTGCATAATAAAGTCTTCTTATTAATTATTAAAGGCGTATGGATGAAAAATCAATGGGTCAAATATTTTACTGATTTATTAGAGCGTGTTGAAAAAATCGTAGTGGTGAACTTGGTAAAACAGCCACTCTATGATGAGTGTATCATGACCAAAAAATTGCAGAGCAATAATGCGGAATTCAAAGCAGAAGCGGTCAAAAGAAGGCATGCTTGTCGTCACAGCAACCTATTATACTGGAGTGCTGACCGTTCTTGAAGGAATCAAGCCACTTAAACGCCAATTAAAAATAGCGGAAGAGAAATGAGAGATATTAAATAAGGAAGGATTAAGCTTCAAACAATTAACCTGAATATTTAACTATAGTCGATGTACTCTAAAAAGAACATAGCGCTACTGGGATGCTGTCTTTAAATATGGGTTGCGCAGCCTATGGGAACGCAGCACGTAAGTAACATTTATACCAGTAGCGCGTTTAAATTTATATAATCGTTTTATTTTTAATGAACTATAATATCAAACTATTCACTAGCGTAAATCATCAACGACCGCCAACATAGCAACTAGCGACGCTTCACCCAGTTTAGCAGAACGCTCTGGTGACCAGCCTGTATCCTCAAAAGGTAAATTATTATTGTCTTTAAACGGCATCTCTAAAGTATTGGCAAGGCAATCAAAACGTTCCGCCACCCAGTGAGTTGCGATAGTCATATTGGCCGTACCTGGCGCATCAATGTCATAGCCAACTTCGGACTGAAAATCAGCACTGGCTATCTTTAACACCTCGGAGAATTTATCGCGTAAACGGGCAAGGCGGTCACTATAACTTGGTGTGCCTTGCGACCCTGCTAAGAAAACATAAGGTAAGGCTTCATCACCATGCACATCATAAAATAGGTCAACGCCTGTCGTCTCCATTTTATTAATGACATGAAAGACTTCAGGGCTTTTTTCTAAGCTTGGATTGGACCATTCACGGTTTAAGTTCGTCCCGACAGCATTGGTACGCAGATGTCCACGCACACTACCATCAGGGTTCATATTGGGTACAATATAGACGTTCGCTTTTTCTAATAATAATTTAGCAGTAGCGTTATCACTGTCTAAGAGGCTATATAATAGTCCCTCAACCAGCCACTCAGCCATGGTTTCGCCCGGATGCTGACGTGCCGTGATCCAAATGTTGCGTTTATTGACCTCATTATTGCCATCGCTAATGTTAACTAAGGTTAAATCGCGCTTATCCAGCGTTTCGCCTAAATGTTCTAAGGTTACCAAGGGATGCGTTTGTACAGCTGCCAATAAGTCTTGATGACGCTCATAACTGTACGGGGCAAAGTAGGCAATTTGAATGGTATCGCATTCAAGCTCTACCGTTATGGTCAACTTGCCATCTGTATAAGAGGTTGGCAAACGGAACCAATACTCTCGATCATAGGAGGCAACCGCTTGGTAATTCTCCCAGCCTGCAAGGTAGGATGCCTGCCCTGCATTCACAATATTCAGCACATACTGCTCGCCCACTTCGCCTGATAAACGAAAGTTAAACCACTGAAAAAACTCTTCGCCAACGTCAGGACGAATCGCCAACTGAATATTGTTTTTATTGTCCAAGTTAATAACGTCAATATTACCCGCATCGAAATTTGCCGTGATATGCATAACTTTTCCTTCCTTCATTATTATCATCGTTTTTGAGACTGCTTACCTTTAAGCTGAAACAATAACAGTCTGGTTAACTCATCTGACTCTGTGTCTTTATGAGCTTAAATATAACATTTTTTCTTTAGATGTCGCCTCTTCTTTGCTGCCTCAGCGTGCTTTTTCAAGCATCACTGCCAAACATCGCTCTCAAACGTTATCCGCAAAAGATTAATCATCATTATCTTCTCAACTTATCGAGGTTAAGCCCTTCTCTTTTATATGCTCAGTCTTAAATAAATTTAAAAGACAGAAATCATTTCTCAGCCTCAAAATATAAGAAAGCCTGTCACGCTGGATACTTTATAGCGTGACAGGCTTAACAAAGGCATGTGCTCAATCTAAGTGATAATAACTAATTTACTGTAAATAACCATCTTCAGACATTAATTCAGGGGGAAGCTCCGTCTCTCCCAATGCTTCGAGCAGATTGATTTCGATGGTGCGGGATATAGCAGTGAGGGGCAAGTGATTGGCAGCAACGCCAAAAGGATCGGTAATTTCTTCATTGAGCGCATCTAAACCAAAAAAAGTATAGGCAATGACACCGCAAACCAAAGGAGTGACCCAGCCCAAAGATGTTGCCAAGCCAAAAGGCAGCATAAAGCAATATAGATAGGTGGTACGATGCACGAGTAAGGTATAGGCAAATGGCAAAGGCGTATTATGAATGCGCTCGCAAGCTGCCAATACTATCGTCATCGAGGTCACACGCTCATCCATGTTCTGTATCATAAGATCTGATGATAGCTGCTGGCGTCGACTATATCCGAGCTTTTTACCCATTAGGCGCAGTAGATACTCGGGTAGATTGCCTGCTTGGCGCATACTAATGTGATGCTCCGGCTCTACAAATCGCTCGACATCCTCCCATGGAGACGTCTTGCGAAGCCTGTGCCGCAGTGCGTGCGTAAAAGCAATCGTCAGATGAATCATAGACTGCTGTGTGTGGCGTCCAGTCTCAGTTTCATCATCTATAAAAGAGAGGACTTGGCGGGTAAAGCTACGAGCATCATAGACCAGTTGCCCCCATAAACACCGACCTTCCCACCAGCGTTGGTAGCTTGCATTGTTACGAAAGCCTAAAAACAACGATAAGGCGATACCAAGCAAGGTAAATGGCGCAGCACCATAAGAGGAAAAAGAGCTTGGAAACCAATGCTGAACCGCTGAAATGATGGCACTTAGTAGGGTAATCAGCAAAACTTGGGGGTAAATATGGGGTATGACAGAGCCGCGCAAAGTAAAAAGTATTCTGAATGCATTCGGTTTTTGCCAAACGATCATGAGAGCTTCCTATTAATATAATATTGGTACGCGCGGTATCAAATACATGATTTGATCGATGATGCGATTAGCCCATTTACACAGGCACTAGCGGCTGGGGTAATAATGACTGGCGATTTTAGCATTAAATCTTTTACCGCTGTTGAGGCAGTTGTGTAATAAGTAGAATACAGTTATTAAAAAATGGAATATTTAGGGCGTACGCCATAAAATTACCCCCATCAGTTGCATCCAACTGATGGGGGTAGGCTTAAATTCTTATATCAAATCTTTAGATCAAATCCTTTTTAGATAACGTAAAGGATTTGTAGGGCATGTCATCGTACCCTTCTTTAATAATCTACAGTGTAGCTCAAGCCGTAAGTTGTGCCCGAGGCAGGTAGACGATTCAAGTCGCCATAGGTTGTTTGATGATAGACCGTTAGATAATCCTTATTGAGTAAGTTATAAACCCCATAGTCTACTCGGCCTACTGGCATTTTTACTTGTCCCAAAACGTCTAGTGTCATATAACCTGTCACTGGCAATGCGCTAGAATCAGGGTCTTTCTGTTGATCCTTAAAGGCTTTATCATCACCGCCAATTGCTAACGCTTGTAGACGTACATTACTGCCTTCATCAAAGTTGTATTGCGCAAATGCGGTGCCTTTAAGTGGCGTCAAGCGCACGGCATCGAGCTCCAACCAATCGCCATCTTTGTCGTACTGACCACGGGTATAGGCGACACTGCCACCCACTTGCCATTGCTCATTAATATCGTGACTGAATGAGCCTTCTACGCCGTAGACACGCTCATCGGTATCGACCACTTCTACCGTATAGTCATTGGTAAAGCGTACCGTTTTGTCTGATTCGTTATAAAAACCGCTCAAGCGTGCCGCTGTATCACCGTGTTTTCCTTGCCAACCAAACTCATAGTTATTGGTTGCAATCGGTTGAACATTGTCTGAATTAACCACGAAACCGGCACGCACATCACGCAGTGCTCGCTGTATATCTGCAGTATCAAGACCTTGTGAAAAATTGGCAAACAATTGATCTTTCGGTGTTATCTGATAGCTGGTACCAAGATTGAAAAGTACTTTGTCATGGTCGGTGTTGCCTTTTTCTACGTCGCCTGCTTGATAGTCAATGCCATAAGCTGCACTTGTCCCGCTAATAGCAGAACTATTAAAATACTCTTCAAGCAGCTGCTCATAGATGGGCGTAAAGGTATCAGTCTCAGATTTTAGCTTTTGATAACGTACGCCAGCACTAGTATGCCACTTGTCGGTCAAGTCAACATCTGCATTGACAAAAGCACCCAATTTATCGATGGTAGTATCTGGCCCACCATTGTAAGTAAGCCCATTGGTTTGGGCGGTCAAGCCATTACTAGCAAGAAATATATTTAAGTCTTGACCATAGTAGGTCTGCTCACTGTTTTCGCGTTCGACATCCACACCATAACTAAACAGTGTGTTTTTGCCTGCGATTTCGGTTTCAGTTTGCATGGCTGCACGTAGACCCATCACTTCGATATCAGCTTCTGACTGGGTCACAAATACTGCGGCACTGGTAAGCTTGTTCACTGTGTTTTCGTTAGTCAAACCATTGGCCTGCCATACTTCAGCTGCTTGGGTTGCTGCACTCTTGGCAGAAGGATAAAAACGGCCTTTTTCATCTCTATAGTAGCCCGTTACACTTAAGCTAGAACCTGAACCCGCAAAATCATCATCACTATAATTTAAATTCACGGAGCTTTTTTCGGTATAAGGCTGGTTTTCTACGTTGGCGCCATCAATGGCTACTAAAGATGGGCTGGCACCATATAACACGGCTAAACCATCACCGTAGTCTGGGCCGTAGTCAGTATCTTGCTTATCTTTATAATAAGTCACTGCGAGATCAAGACGTTGGGTGTCCGTTAGCTCTATACCTAAGCTACCATTCACACTTAGTGATTCGGTATCTTGTTGATCCGTTTGGTTGACATCTGGGCTAACTCGATCGCCCTTGCTATCGAACTTTCCACCTTTGGTCTCATAATCAACATCTAAGCGTCCATAAGCCCGCTCGCCGCCATATCCTAAGGTTTGCCCTACATTATAGCCAAATGAATCTGAGTCAAAGTCGCGGCTACTACTAACGCCCACTCTGGTTTGTCTAATAGGGCCATAACCCACCAGAGATTTAGTCACAAGGTTAATCAGGCCACCTGACGCGCCAGCACCATAGATACTAGTGGCACCCGAAAGCACCTCTACCCGCTCAAGCTGTGACGTATCAATACTGTTAAGCTCACGTGAAAGACTGCGTGAACCGCTTAATGGCACACCATTTAGCAAAAACTGTACTGGACGGCCATGCATGGTGGTGCCGTAGTTACTGGTCGAACCACTACTGGTACCCAAGCTCGGAATCAGCTGTGCCAAGATGTCACCAGTGGTACGGTTGCCCGTCGCCTGCATCTGAATCTCGCTTTCAGTAATTACTTGCGTGACGGCTGGCATCTCACTAATCTTCTGAGCCAGCGCCGTACCCGTTCTGGCTTTAGCAGTGACATTGATAGTGTCTAAAGTCACATTGGGAGTCTCATCAGACACAGTACTTGAAGCCAGTTCCGCTGAGGTCTGTGCATCTAATACGGCATCCGCTTCATTGACATTGTTTTGTGCATATAATTGCTGACTAATACAAAGGGTGAGAACAGATAGAGCAACTTGATGATGGCGTTTCATATTCACTTCACTTAGTTGGAGGGTCAAATAGTGGTAAAAGTTATATTTAGCTAATAATACTGTGTGTACTAAGTTTGTGAATGATATTGTAAATGATAATCATTTTTATTTCTACAATTATTTACAGTATTGTGAATGCCATCCTTGGCTAAAAGAGCTTGCTTAAGCGTTGTTTAAGTAATGACTACTTAAAGAGTTGATCTAACTGATTATGACGATAAGCATCAAAAAATAGCTGAAACTTTATCTCATCTGCTTTGTGCTTGTTTTGGCAATCTAATAATAACTTCTGCGCCACGTCAATAGGCAAGATAAACACGCCATCATTATCCATAATGACGATGTCTCCTGAACGAATCGTCGTAATCTGCTCACCAAAGCGATAGCAAATATCGGACGCTAGCGTGCCTGGTGCTTGGTTGCTCTTGAAAGTGGTTATGGAACTGATACCTTGTGCAAACACAGGAAAGCCCAGCTGCTTAATTTGTACCGAGTCAGTTGCCTGCCCAATGACAATGACGGCTGATAGCTTCTCATAGATAGCCGCGCAAGTTCGCAGTGCTCCCCAACATGCTTTAATGCCTAATACTTGAGCATCAATACATAGCACATCATTTGGCGCTGCTTGAATCAATGCCTGATTGATCACATCCGTGTTGTCAGAGGTTAGCTGTACCGTTAACACTCGGCCGACTATGGTAGCCGTACAAGGATTCAGCGCTTTGATATCTGGCAAATACCCTTCCCCAGTCAGATGACCAATAGTCGATGTACCGATTTTTTTATAAATATTTATGAGTTTATTAATATCAACTTCGCTCATTTTTTTCTCATCATAATACGTTTTAGTTGGATATTATTTTTATAGCGCTATGAGCTAGATGTTTCTATTGACGCGCATAAAGGGGTTTATCGTCCTACTTTCTCCAGCTGGCATACTGCCATGAGGGTCAGAGCCACGTGCTATCACAGGCAGTAGCAATGTCTTATGCGGGTAGTGTGAGTTGCTCAATAACTCGTCACGAATAATCTGACGTTGATCATCATCAAAATCGATAGTCATCAACGCCTCCTCAATACTTGTCATTGCTTCACGCCATAGGGCATCCTCATTAATTTCGTAGTGCTCGACCAAGGATTCGATAATGGCGCGAATATTGACCAACAACCCTAATGACTGTAGATAGAATACCAGCGCTTGCGGCGTCTCTCGGTATAGCCGATTTTTAAAATCTGGCGGGCTCAGATAGTCAGGATCTGCGATTTGGTGGCGTGCCAGCCATGGTAGATAGATACGTACTGAATCATGATCACGCAGTAACAGACTGGTAAAACGATTATCTTTTAGCACGATAACAATATTTTGCCCATGCATCTCAGGCGCAAACCCTAAGCGTAAGCAGCGCAGCATCGTCCCCAAAAACACCTCACACAGATTGCTAAAGCACTTGATAACCGCTATTTTTTTATTCTGCGGCGAGCCTTCTTGAACACTGCTTTGACTACTATTCTGAATACCTTCCTGAACAATATCGTCAAAAATATGGTGACTGACACCTTGCTGATATACCAACATACCCAAGCTTGCCATGGGTAACAGTTGAATTGTATCGTCGCATAGATCTGCTGGTAGTTGGCGTAGCATCGCGCCTAAGTGCGTGGGTTTTCCTTGATAAAAGTAAGGATTGATTGAGCTTTTATCGTGCACATGAGACGGCGACATATAGCCCCACCAAAGACGTTCATCCCATAATCGTAGCTGCGCTGATAGTGCAGGGTCTAACGTTCTTGCCTGCATCAGTATGGCTTGGTTTTTTTCGCCATTGATCAGCTTAAGTGCTGGTAGATAGCGCTTTGAGTTCAGTGCATACACCCCTATAGGCAGCTTAATGCTATTCGGCGTATCCGCGTCAATCAGCATACTACGCATGGATGAGCTGGCATAAGTGATGAGCGTATCAAACTTGAGAGTGACAACTGTGCCATTAGCAAGATCGTCGGCATACATCTCATCAATTACATGAGTTATTTGCCAAGGGTGTACGGGCATCGCAATGTGCGTATCCACAATGCCTTTTTCGTCTAGCTCTCGCATCAAACTCTGCTGCTGCATAGTATCCAAAAGATAAGTCGCTGGATTTTGTATTGTCATGTCTTGAACATGCTCTGCCACCATGACATGGCTTTTGGCAATGGCGACCCATACCAGCTTAATGGGTTGGTTAAAATCTGCCATATAACGTTGGTATTCTGTTGCCGTAAAGCCCAATTTACCTTTTGCCAATGGATGAAAAGGACGATCCATCAACGATGCCCATTGCTCCGCTGCAATCAAGGTTTGATGCCAGTGCGGATGTTGACAAACTGCCGTCGTGATATTTGCAGTTGTTGATTGTTGCTGAGCTATAAAAGAAGCCTCTAAGCTTTCTTTTAGCTTTAAAACACCGACATCAGACAACGTGGCACTATCCATCATTGATAAAAAGATATCTAACAATTGCTGTGCTGAGCTTACTGGCTCTAGCAAAGCGCTATCTTTGTGATGCTTGTTATTGAGGATGCTATTAAGATCGTTATTAAAGTTGTTATTACGACTGTCATTGACACTGTGTATGACAGGCAAACAGGATTTAGATAGTCGCCATGGTGACGTGTAAGCAGGCTCGACCAGTAGTAATAACTGTCTATTTTGGTCAACTTTCATAACCATTAACGAGTTATCTTGGTCAAAGAAGTCTTGATACTGCTGTGGTAGTGATTCTAAAAATTGACGGGTATCTTGAGTTTTAGAAGCTTCATGAATTGATAGATAATATGTCGTTGTTGTCACTTGAATAAGTTGCTCATCCACCCATTGCTCTAATAGAAAACACTCTACTAAATGACTCATCAGCGACCATTGAATGGCCTCGATATCTGGCTCAGGATTTACATCAAGATGGCTGTTTTGCGCAGAAGTTTGCACAGGAAATAATGTATGCATCATTTCACCCCCGACTTTTAAACAATGGGTTATTAATGTATTTAATCGGGAATGCTTTGTCTCCGAATAATCGGCGCTTAGCCAATGACTCAATGCGAGTTTGCTTGGCAAATATATCAAACAAGCCGAACCGTATTTGATGCTCTGGATGGGAGGTTTGATAGTCAGTCACGCAGTCAGTAACCTGTTGCCAAAACGCCACTTCAGCATAGTGATAATGCGTCTGCATAAAAATCGCAATGTCTGACAACGCCACAAAAAATAAGCAAGCAACCGTCATATCCCGAATGCCATCGGTATCTTCGGTCTCGATAAATGAGCCTCTATTTAAGGCAGCATGAGCAGGTGGCAAGCTATAGAAATCTGGACGCAAGTGTTGTTGGGTTAAGTGCTCAGGTGAATAGCGAACCCCGTCATGCAAATCTTTTAATAATATTTTTACGGGATAGCCATCTTCATGTACCAAGATGATGTTTTGCGCATGGCACTCTAATGCCACACCATAACCAAATAAGACATGTAATAAAGGGGTGACAGTGACCTTAATTAACTGCGCAATCCATGTCTCTACGCCATATTTATCAAGCCAAGGTGCTATCAGATGCGAGCCGTCAGCATTGACATAACTGACACCATTGAGCGGAAATGCTACTTGCTCTTTTGATAGATACTGGTTCACGTTTTCTCGCCAAATCGCAGCCAGCCCGCCATACATATTTGGATGCTGATAGCCGCGCGCGCGTAACGCCTCATGGTCTAAACTGACGCCAACCGTCTCACCCAAAAACGCAATGGGTAATGCTTGGGCGGTCTTGTCGTCTGCAATCAGTTGATTTAACCAAGTAGTGACAACAGCAGCGTTCATCACGGTATGCTTTGCTAGTATTCGCGTGCTTGAGGTATTAATCAGATGCATACTTAGTTTTAGGTAGGCTTTATCATTAATAGTGTCATTGTTACCATTGTCATCGCTATTACCAAGTATCGTCAGTGAGCGAATAGACTGCTGAGCGCGGTATTGATGACCCGCGCTACCCAAATAGATAATCTCTTGCGTGGCAAGTAATGGTTGTAATGCTTGAATCAAGGTGTTTTGCCATTGCCAAGGATGCGCAGGTATTAGGCAATAGTCATTAGCCGTCTCATTTGCGATTGTAAGTACTTCTGTCAGTTTGGCATTAAGTGCAGCAAATTCATCAGTACCCACATAATCTTTCACCCATTCATTTATATCGATGCCGGTGGTGGTATTGCTCACCAGTAGCTGTTTTTTGACCGCCAACCACACCACACCGATATTTTGATCAAACTCTGGGCCATAGTCATAGTTATCTTGCAAATCAAAACCAATACGAGACTTAAAACACGGATGATAAGGATGCCCTGCCGTCAAATAGCCTTCGAGTTGCTCATAAGTGAGCGTATCAATAGGCACAGGTATGCTAGAAGCCAGTATCTGAGCTTGTGTTTCATTTACTAAGGTATGACGCAGCTCTTTAATAAAGCTGTCTTTGAGTTCTGCACCCTCAATGTTGAGCAAGATATCACTGATTACATGCTCAAGAATAGCGTCTTCGGCAACACCGTTAACCACTCGCTGCACATTCAAGTCATTTAAACGAATGATGTCAAAACTATAATGAATATGACCTTGCGCGGTATAGTTGACATCATTACCTGCTTTGATAACAAAATTCAGCAGCGTTTCATTACCAGTACTTTCATGAGTGGTGTTCGCACTTTCAGATTCAAACTCAATGATATTTTCATATAGCAATGCTTGTAGCAATTGCTTAATCACTCGTTGCTCAGCGCGTGCTATAATTTTAGAATCGACAGGCGCTTGCCACGGTTTATTTGCATAAGTGATATCAGCACTATGATTGCTATTATTGTTTTTGGTAGAGTTTGCTAGATGATTGGACAT
Organism: Psychrobacter sp. GW64-MNA-CIBAN-0177; assembly: GCF_040309585.1. NCBI lineage: Bacteria > Pseudomonadati > Pseudomonadota > Gammaproteobacteria > Moraxellales > Moraxellaceae > Psychrobacter > Psychrobacter sp. GW64-MNA-CIBAN-0177. The sequence goes on along the minus strand of NZ_JBEOOY010000002.1, from coordinate 79,707 downwards.
AGATATAAGCTTCCTGTCTGAAAATTGAATCAAGTAAAAGTATGAATTTAGATGCGTGCAAAGCGAATGATAATTATTTACATTAATAAGTTAAAGTAAACCCCGATACGGGGTGTTTGTTTATGGGGATCGTGGTAATTTGCACGCTGAAGGAATCGTAAATATCAAAATTACAGCGATAATTACCAATACTTCTTGGATCGCGCTTGCCGTGCTTTCTCGACTGCCTGCCGCTAATAATTGAGCGCCTCGACCATCTATATAAATAGTAGCCAATGCTATGAACAATGTAGAAACGATACGGCGACTGATGTTATTAAGCGCCGCCCCTTCAGTGACCGAGTCTTTGGGTAAACTACTAAACCCAACGGTAGTGGTTGGTAGGTATGCTAGACCCACTCCGACACCGCGCACGCACATAATCAGCATCAGTAGCCAAAGCGTGGGCTGATACAAGCACCACGCCAGCATAAAGGTAGACAGCGCACTAATCACAATTCCAAAAATGCCAATGCTTCTTGCACCGCGCCTGTCTACAATCTTGCCAGCGTAATGCGTGGTGATACTGGCTACGAGGGTCGCGACCATCAAGACAACACCTGTCCATAAAGCACTCTCGCCCATCACGTCTTGTATCAACACGGGTAATAACAAGAGACACAGCATCAAACCGACTGTTTGGGTAATGCTGATAATGGTACTGTGCAAATAGGTTTGATTACTAAACAAGCGCACGTTCAGTAATGGGTGACGCTGACGACGTTCATATGCCCACCAAACCATCGCGGACAGTAAAAATCCGACAGACAACAAACCCAACGTGGCTATCTCTAATAAACCATCATTGCTTGACAGACCACTAGTAAAATCTATTTTCAGTGTACTCAGCCAAACCATCATCGCGAGCAGCCAAATTAGTAAGCTGACAAATCCGATGGTATCGAAAGGGCTTTTTTTGTCATGTGAGCGCATGTCAGGTATTAACCACCACACCATCGCCATGACCGCCATACTAAGTGGTAACGTAATGGCAAACAATGTCCACCACGCAAACTGCTCAACCAAGTAAGCCCCGACCAAAGGGCCAAACGCTAATGACATCATAATAACAATGCCCCATAGCGCCATTACTCTGCCGTGCTGCTTCTGCGGATAAATCTGATATAGAATGCCAATAGACAGCGGGATAATCAGACCGCCACTCAGCCCTTGTATGGCTCTGGCAATGATGACAAAGCCCATACTGGACGCCAACATGCCAATGACTGAGCCTAGCATAAACCCGAAAATCGCGGCTAAATAAACATACTTGAAAGGAAACTTTTTGTTTAAGTAGCCACTCAGCATCAGCCCCACACTCATGGCCAAGACATAAGCATTTAGCACCCAGCCGCCCATCACAATGTCGACATCAAACACCGACATAAAGACAGGAATTGCTGGATTGAGCGCGCTATTACTAAAGCTGACCACCGTGCCGCCGAGTAGTAGTGTCAGTAACACTCGTTGTACTTGCTTGTCGTTCAAGCCATCGCTCTCCTCAAGGGCACTATTTGAAGACAGCTGTGAAGAAGGTTGCTCTGTAGGCAATTCACCTATAGGCGCTTCATTGATAGAGGTGTTGCTCATTAAGCGGTGGCACCATAAAAGCTGAGATATCCTCTAGATTCTAAGAACTCATCACGATTGCAAAAATACAAGGAGGCGGTCTTTTCTGGCATATCAATCAGTCGTTGCACTCTATAAGCGAAGCTATCTGCAATCCATTGGTATACTTCAACTTTGCTATCCGGCTCAACCACGATTTTTTTGGCTTCAGTATGCTCAAATATAAACTTACTAATCATCATCCCAGTTGGTTTTAGATAGCCTTTGCCAACCACCGCTGGATCGCCAAGCAAGATATGCCAGCCCATATCCGTCTCTTTGGCTTTGTAATACTGAGACAACCGGTCACGAGCCGTTTCATAAATCTCTGTATAGCCAATCGGCTCATCATTACAAAGTATGAGGTAAAGACGCTGATGGTCATCGGCAAGCATTTTTTCAAAATGGGTTTTTAGCTGCGCCATTGGTAGATGCAGCTGCCACTGATCAACCACATGTTCGGCATGCATCCATTGATATAGTAATGGCATGTCTTCTGGATAGCTGACAGGTCTCAATGCAAATGTCTTTTGATACGCTTCAATACTAAAAGTATCTGGCAGGTTTTGGGTGATGGTCGGCATGACTTGCTCCTAATTATTATTTTGTTAGATGATTAATATTCTCTAATATCGTTTCTGTTAAATATGAGTCTGATAAAGCACTACGCGCCAAAATTTTGAAACACTGTTAAGGCGTCGGTGTCATAAGTCTGCTCACCCGTCAACTGATTAATGATGCAACCTGCTCGGTACGCACCCAGTCCCAAGTCTGGAGCGCCAACGCCATGGGTATGCACCTCTTGGTTTTGCACAAAAATCTTGCCGTCAGTCGCCATCTCTTTTTGATACGTCAGCACATATTTCAGCACATAGTTTCGATCAATGATTGGCTGCTCAAACTCATCGTGTGCGATGCTAGGTAGTATCGTGTTTAAACACTCAGGCAGACCATAACGATAGCCTGTACCAGCAATCACACAATCATACTCAGCAGTAAAATCTTGATTTTGTTCACGCTGTCTACCTACTAGTTTTATGGTGCCTGTCGGCTCTGGCTCTTCTAGCATTGTTGTCAGCGTTGCCTCAACCACTTCACAGTTAGACAGCAACGTTGAATACAAGTCTTGATTGGTGATACTGCGCTCATAGAGACGATAATAAATATCTCGTATGGTCTCAAAGCCCATGCCTTTATAGAGCAGGTCTTGCTTGGCAGTGATTTGGGGTTTGGTTACTGAGTCTAAATGATAAAAGTAATCGGTATATGCAGGGCTAAAATGCTCCAAGCCTAATGGGGAGTATTCCATGGGGAAAAATCCTGCCGAGCGCGTCATCCAATCTAGCTGAAACTTAGGGTTGTCATTAGTACTATCATCGCCATCAAACTGTTGATCGAATAAGGTTCGATATACCTCTGCTGAGGACTGACCAGATCCCAATACCAATATTTTGGGTAACCCCTCTTCTACCTTACCGCTATTTGGCTTTAGACTATCTAAGTCAAAACTGTCTGCAAAATGGGCGGTGTGCATACAACGGTTGGGTGCTTGCTTGGCAATGTCTTGCAACGATAGTGGTAGCGTGGCCTGTGTGCCCGTGCCTATGACTAAATTTTTAGCATGATAGGTGTTTTGTATACCTTGCTCACAGACCGTCACGACAAACCCATCGTTACTGTCGTCAAACGCCACATCTATGACTGTCGCATCAAAACTCAGACTATCCAGCTGCCCTGCTACCCATTGGCAATAGTGGTTATACTCTTTGCGATAAATTTTAAATTCTTCTAAAAAGTAAAACTTAAGCAATCGCTGCTGAGTATGCAAATAATTTAGAAAGGAATACGGGCTGGTTGGGTCTATTAATGTCACCAAGTCTGCCATAAACGGCACTTGCAGTGTAGTATTCGGTAAAATCATACCTTTATGCCAATTAAACTCGGCTTTTTGCTCAAAAAATTTGGCCGTTACCTCTGTTTTCGTCAGTAATGCCGCTAAACTGAGATTGAATGGCCCGACGCCAATACCGATAATATCTAACACTGTCACCCCTTAGTGATTACTTTTATTCTACTGCTAGTTTCTGTCGTACGCTTATTTGTGCTTTCGTTTCGTGATATAAAAGGCTACGTCATCATAGGGTTTGGAATATCGACATAAATAGACTGGGTCTCAACAGGTGCGGTTAACTCATCCAGCGCATAGAGTCTGGTGAGTAGATTGCCCTTAAACGGCAATGTAGGGCTACGCAACAACAAGTCAAATAACGAACGATGCGGGTATTGTTGCTCTAACGCCATTAGACAATTTCTAAACATCGCAATTAATGCATCCTCACTCACAAGCTGAGTACGAGCAATGGCGGTAATAAGGCCAAATATGCTATTACCAACTAAATAATAGGCAAATCTTGAGTCAGCAAAGTCCTCTGGAATGACGCACTCTCCTTCGCTAATAAGCTCTGGATAAGCATCAATGAGCCGCGTAGCGTACTCTGCGATATAACCAAACCCTTGATTGTCTCTGGCCCAAAACTTAGTAGGATAGCCGTCTGTTAGCTCGATCAGACTGTTTTGCTGATGTACCTCAAACCCAATACCATGCTGATAATACATATGAATGAGCGGTATAAAACCGACTTGCAAATAAGTATCAAACCACTGGACAGCAATTTTATCCAACGGCTCGTCGGTGCCTTTATGAATAGACTTAAACAACGTTTCTAACCGGTTGGTGAGACGAGTCGGATGGTCTTGGCTTAAGCTAGCAAGATTGGTGACTTGCGTATCCTCTGTAAAAGGGTTGTCACGTAAGATACAAATAGTCTCATCAATAATTTTACCGTCGACACGTAAGGCAATCCAAGCAGGATCATTCAATACCGCAATCGTAGGGTACTCGGTTTTGAGCTGGGTACCATAGTCGCTACGCCAGATTCGGCAGGCATGCATCCCGCGTTTGCATTCTTTAGGCAGGTTAATCCGCACCGAATTGGTAATTGCTACAGACAACGACAGTTTAAACATCCAAGGCGCATCAAAGGCCGCTAGCGTGCGTACTGATGTTGTTGGGTGCAAATACCAACCGAGCTCACCCAAGTCAAACAATTGGCCTTTTTCTAGCAGCTTTTGATACCACGGCTGCTGCTGCAAAAACCTTGCTTGCCAAGGGTGCAGTGGCAACAGCTTATAGTCAGGATGCTCATCGACCAGTTGCTGTTGATAATGACTCATGCCAGCTGTTAGCTTTAGTTTGAGCGCTGTGGTAATGCTCTCGCCATCTACGAATTCTTCTGCAATGCAGCTGGGGTGCACCAGCCAATAATGCAGCTGGGTTTTGCTGCTGGTCTCGGGCGCATACTTTGCCCACTCGTCAGCATAAAACCCTGCACGGCCTTTGGGTGTGGGATGCATGGCATGACCGTAAATAAGGTTTTGTTCGGTCTGAATAAAGTCTTGCTGATAGTCAATAATGTCATCAATCTCATCATTGCGATGCTCTAAGATAATCTGTAGCCCTTCATAACTCTCAATCCAACGCTTTAATACCCCATTGGCATCTAGCATCGCTTTGTCTTTATAACGATGGACAATGTCTTCAATAATCAAAGATGCTAAGCTCATAGCAGAAGACTTTATCCATTGTTTGTTTTGCAATGAGCTATCCGTTTGCTTGTTTAATATAAGCGGCGTACCTGCAAAACGGTGCTGACCCAATTGGCTTACTCTATCGACAGGTACGACCATTACTGTGTTTAAAGGCGCTAACGTTAGCACTAATAGAGGCTTATTCTGTGAGGCCTGCTTCTGTATATCATCCTGCTGCTCTACGGCAATAATGTCACCGCGCCCAGTCTCAAAACAGTAAGCGTTGATTAGATTTTGTAGCGTGAGACGATCAAGCGTTTTATGCTGCATCATGTTGTTTCTTCCCATCAACTTTCGATTTGTCAGAATTGAGTTGGTTAAAACCAGCAATAGCCATCTGCTCAATGATGCCTGCAATATCATTGATGTGAGTACTGGGATTTAAAATGGTGAATTTAAGGCAAAGGCGCTGTTCAAACTGAGTGGTGGCCACATTGGCAATATTATTGACCAATAATGCTTGCGCAATGTGACGATTGAGCTGTGCTAGTTGGTCGTTAGATAGTGCAGCCTCTTTAGGGGTAAAATAAAACAAAACACTGCTAATGATGGGCTCATGTACCAGTACAAAATTGTCGTTGGCACCAATCAGCTGTGCCGCCTGCTTAGCGGTATCCAAACAGTTATCAATCAAGGTTGCATAGCCATCCGTACCTAGTAAGTCCAGAGCCATCCACAGCTTCAAGGCATCGAATCGGCGTGTAGTCTGTAAAGAGTACGTCACCAAGTTTGGGATATTGTCTTGTTCATCATCAGTAGAGTTTAGATACTCGCTATGATGGCGAATGCTCTCGAAATTTTGATTGTCTCGTAAGAGAAAAGCACCGCAGCTAATCGGTAAGAAAAAATGCTTGTGAAAGTCCAAGGTGATAGAATCAGCTTGATTCAGACCATCAATCAAGTGTTGATAGCGCTGTGATAATAGTAATGCCCCGCCCCATGCCGCATCGACATGTAGCCATATCTGTGCATCACGGCAAATTTTGCCAATAGCCATGAGAGGGTCAATAGCACCCAAGTCAGTCGTGCCAGCGGTTGCGATGATAGCCATCACATTGTCAGCGCCTAGCTGATTTATCTGATGTTGTAAGTCAGACACCAGCATGGCACCCGATGCATCGGTCGCTATTTTAATAACAGATTGTTGACCTATACCCAATAGTGCTGCATTTTTTTCGATAGAAAAGTGCGCTTGGTCTGAGCATAGAATACTACTAATAGGCTGACCGATCAGGCCGTCCTTTTGCACATCAACGCCTTTAGACTCATAGAACCTATTGCGTGCCAGCAGTAAACCCATCAGATTACTTTGCGTACCGCCACTAGTAAAAACACCACCAGAGTCGCTATCAGCCTGACTATCAAAGCTGTTATCGAAACTGTTATCAAAACCACTGCCAAACTGACATAATTTGCACAGCCATTTGATTAAATCTTTTTCGATATAGGTTGCTGCTGGGCTTTGATTCCACGAGTCCATACTCTGATTGGTAGCCGCGATAATCATCTCAGCAATCTGACCGATGACCAAGGTTGGCGGATGCAAGTGTGCCAAACAATTCGCATTGGCCGTCGAGACACAACTGGGTAAAAACTTGCTTTGAATATCAGCGAGTATCGTGTCGATGTCTCGGCCCTGCTCACGGATGCTAAAAGTATTGGTCGCTTGCACTTGTTGCGGTGTGCCGCCCAAATATACGTTATTGTCGTCTAGCCACTGTTTGATAACAGCGCTGGTTTTTTGCATATGCGTGACATATTGCTCACTGGTTTGTTGATTTAATAAATGCAAAATGTCCTCACCCGTCCTATCCTACGATGTTATAAATCATAGATAAGTGACTTGTTATTAGAGTTGTTATCAGAGTTTTTTTATAGATATGTGAATCATCCTAAGGCGTTGGCAACGCTATTGATTTTCTTCTAGCGCCATATCAAGCCTTTGCAAGACTTGCTGTAGCTCATCTTTGGTCACGTTAAGCGGTGGTAATAATCGCAGTACTGTGCCACCGCGTCCGCCCTTTTCAATCACTAGACCATGTTTAAAACACGCTTGCTGAATTTTGGCAGCCACATCGCTGTCTGCTGGATAGCTACCATCATTTTGCTTAGACAAGCTAGGGTTGATAATTTCTATACCAATCATGAGGCCTCGCCCTCTGACTTGACCAATGCTCGGATAACGCTGTTGAAGTGTCTTTAACTGTGACATAAACCATGCGCCTATTTCTAAAACATAGTCAGCGACATTGTTGTCGTTCAAGTAATTGAGGGTGGCAAGGCCAGTCGCCATTGCCAATTGATTGCCTCTAAACGTGCCAGAATGATTGCCCGCTTGCCATACATCGTATTGTCTTTTGATACCCAATACCGCAAGTGGCAAACCGCCACCAATCGCTTTTGACATGACGATCATATCGGGATCGATATCCGCGTGTTGATAGGCAAACCAACGTCCTGTACGGCAAAACCCTGTTTGTACTTCGTCGATAATCAGCATAATGCCAAGCTCTTTTGTCACTCGGCGCACATGCTTTAACCACTCAATTGGGGCAGGATTGACACCGCCTTCACCTTGTATAACTTCCAAAATAACGGCTGCTGGTTTGACCACGCCGCTCTCTACATCTTTTAAGAAGTTTTCGAAATAGTTCATATGGGCATGAATGCTTTGCTCAAAAGGCAAACCAAATGCACAGCGATACATATTGGGATAAGGTAAAAACTGTACCGAACTCATCAGACCTTCAATACCTTCTTTCGGTGCCAGATTCCCTGTGACAGCCAGCGCGCCATGCGTCATGCCATGATAACCGCCACTAAAACTAACAAGCCCTGAACGCCCAGTGACTTGCTTCGCCAACTTGATAGCCGCTTCTACCGCATCGGCACCCGTTGGCCCGCAAAACTGCAAACAATACTCGTCGCTATTGGTGCCAAGTAGCTCATACATAAATTGGCTAAATTTGTCTTTTAACGGTGTGGTGATATCCAATGTATGCATTGGTAGATTACTGTCTAACAGCGCTTTGATGCTTTCTATGACCACAGGATGGTTGTGTCCAAGTGCTAATGTGCCAGCACCTGACAGGCAATCTATGTAATCATTGCCTTCAACATCGGTAATCCATGCCCCTTTTGCCGATTGAATCGCAAAGGGCAGCTTGCGTGGATAACTACGAACCTTGGATTCAAACTTTGCTTGGCGATGTAAATAGCAGTCGTTATCAAGTGGTTCGTCTAAAAGCAGCGTGTCCATAGCATCAACCTTGTTGTTAGTAATCTTGAATAAACAATCAAACATAAACCTTACGTCTGAAAAGTCATTTTTATTGAAACATTGAATAATAATGTAAATGATAATCATTATCTTTAATGGGGTGTAGTATTTACTATCAGCAATTTGCTGTCAACTCATTTTTTATGATTTTCTGCAATGTTAAAGTCAATCAACTCACATAGCGATTTTTGAGCTATGTCTTTATGAGGCATAGCTGACAAACGCAGCTGAGTTAAGAATTTATCCTAACCTGCGTTTGTCATTATGAAATATCTAGGGCGTGTTGAACATTCACAAGATGTCACTGCCACGGTCAAAAGATCAAACACGCCCCGATCAAAGCAGAAAACTATCGGCTCACTGCGACTGGCACTTTACGAATCAGCCATAAGAAATATCCACCACCGATAATGGCAGCAATGGTACCCGCAGGCAGCTCATAGGGGAAAATGACATAACGTCCAATCCAGTCTGCTATGACCATCACCCCTGCGCCTAACAAAGCCGCTAAAGGTAATTGGCGCTCCAGCCTCACAGCTCCGAGTGATGTCGCCAAGTGCGGCACCATTAGACCAATAAAACTTAATGGCCCGACCGCGAGTGTACTGGCCGTACTTAGCGCTGCTACCAATACCAATAGCGCGAGCGTCACTGGTGTCACTGCCACTCCCAAATTACGAGCGATTCCTGTACCCAAACCAAGTACGCGCAGCGGTTTGATAATCAGCAAACTGAGCGCAAATAAAATAAGAGCAATAGCAATAAGATACCAGACCGTACTCGGCTGGGCGCTATAAGTCGTCCCCGATAGCCAACTGAGCATCGCTTCTAGGCGCGGGTCACCAGATAACTTGACCATATGCATTACCCCATCCATCATCGCGGCAATACCGATACCCACCAATAATAGATAGCCTGAGCTTACCTTGCGTGCTAGCCAAATGATCAGCAATAGTACAGCCATAGCACCTGACAGTCCTGAAATCAGCAACGTCCCTGCCCCAGCGGACAACCCCAAGCTTGGTAACAGCAAAAATCCTAAGATGACCCCAAGCGCCGCCCCCGAGCTGACCCCTAAAACCTCGGGGCTTGCCATCGGATTGCGGGTGAGCGTTTGCAATAGTACGCCAGCGATAGCCAACATAAGACCTGTTGCCGCCGCGCTCAAACTGCGTGGCAATCGATACTGCTGGGTAATCACCCAATCAGTACTAAGCCCCCAACCGTTAACGTCTTGGACAAAAAGACAAGCCAACATGATAAGTGCGAGCACGCTGATGCCCCAGCGCCAAAATGCAATAGACGTATGCTTGCCGGTAAGCATTGGTGTCACGGTTTCTATACGCTCACGGCGCTGGCGTAAAATCAGCCAAATAATCAGTGGCGCACCAAGAATACCTGTCAGCGCTCCTGCTGGGATTTGCATATCGAGTATCGGCTCTAACAGTAGCGCGACATTACTGGTCAGCCATAACAGCAGCGCACCTAGGGCAAAAGCTGCTGCCAAGCGTTTGCTAATGGAGGAGATACCCAGCGCATTGACCAAACTGGCAGCACCCAGACCAATAAAACCAATCAGACCCACTTCACTGATGACCAAAGCCGTTACGATAGCCACAATGAGCACTACTAATGCACGTATACCATTAATAGGCACACCCAACCGCTTGGCTTGCAAATCATCCAAACTCATTAGGGTTAATGGTTTTAGCAGTGGCAGACAGACGAGCGCCATTACGACTGCCGTGATCGCCAGTATCGTACTGGTATGCCAGCTATTTTGTGCCAAAAAGCCAGCCGCCCATGACAACATACCATTACTACGCTCAGCGAAAAACAACACTAGTACATTAGCAACGGCAGCGAGCAAAATATTCACCACCAGACCCGCTAATATGAGAATCAAAGGATTAAAACGACTCGGTGCGGATAAAGCAAATACCAGCCCCATACTGATGAGTGCGCCGACGAAGGCCACATAAAGCCCACCATAAATCGCCAAGCTTGGCAGAAATAGCGTCACGATAAGCATGGCTAATTGCGCACCAACACCGACGCCCAATGTGGTGTCTGAGGCCAATGGGTTTTTGACCAATTGCTGCAGCAAAATACTGACAACGCCCAGCAGTCCCCCTGCCAATAGCGCCACTATACTGGTCGCTACTATATGCAGCTGCGTCGCAAGACTGGTAATATCCAATTGCGCGCTGGGTATCAATAAGTCGCTAACAGGCCGCGTCCACTCTTGATCTATTAATGCCCAGACGCTCCATAGTGATAAAATCGTGAGGCTAAAAAGCGCCGCCCATAATCGTCCTGAACTGGCAGTAGAGGAAGTGTTTTGCGGTCGAGGTGACTTTGGTGATGGGTTTGGTAACGGATTTGATGAGAGCTTAGATTGTGCTTTTTGCGAGTTTGAAGGCTGTTGTGATAGATCAGAAGACTGTGATGAAGAGAGCGAAGTCATAGCATTGCCGTGATGGGTCGTATTGATTGTCATTATGCCGCTCCACCTTTTAACACTACGGTTGATAAATTATCCGCCAAGCTGACCAATGACGACATACCACCATAAATCCATACGGGTGGTAGCTCACCCACACAGCGTGTATCGCCATAGCCTAAACGTTGCCAAACCAAACTATCCTCTATCTCAGCCCGTGTTATCGGACTCAGCGGTTCTATGATTAACAGGCAGGTATCCTCATCTAGTTGTGCCAAGTCACCCATTCGTATGGGCACAAAACCCCAGCTGTTTCCTTTACCTAAAACCACAAGCTCCTTATCCATTTTGTCAAAAGCAGGTTTGAACAAGCTATTGGCCACATACATGCGCATATTATTGGCATCGGCAAACTGCACAACGGCGAATTTCTTCACTTTAGGATAGCGCTTTTTAAACCGCTCACCGGCCAGATTGATGTCTTTCTGACTTTTTGCAATATAGTCTTCAGCTAATTTAGGATTGTCAATCAGCTCACCCAACTTGCGGGTCGGCTCAGTATAATCTGCCCAAGTCGCGGTATCGCCTTTGGCTGCGAACATGACAGACTCAGCGGGCACGTCCCCATAGAGACTGCGCGCATGCTCATAAAAAAAGTTATCCACGACCATATCAACAGGCAATTGGGCAATGAGTTCCGCATTGGGTTGATAGCGAATGCCCAAATCAATGATTGAGCTTGGCAGTGTAGGCTTACCCACCCACCTGTCCCAGACCCTAACATCGCCAGTAGCAATCGGCGGATAACCCATAGCGGTCAAGGTCGCCGCATTACCCCAGTCAGGGGATACGATATTAATGGTTTTGTTAGTATGATTGGTTTTGCCAGTATGGTTGTCTGCTTTTAGAGCATTCTTAGAATGTGGCTCATCAAGTTGGTCAGCGCTTTGTGCAGTCGTTGCATTATTACAAGCCGTTAAAGCTAAACATACTGAAACCGTTAGCCATTTTAGGGTTGCTAGCGGCACAACAGTTGATAGCTTGGATAGTTTGGACGATTTATACTTATAAAAAACAGGACGCATAGAAGCATATCTTTGTAGGCGAGTTAAGAAGAAAGAGCAAATTGAATAGCAAGTTAAGTACCGAGTGCTAAGCCACTGCGACGGGCTGACCAGTAACTGGATGACTGAGTAATTGCATATCGATATTGAATATATCGTGCAATATTTTGGGTTGCATAGTGCTGGACACATCACCGTTATGACAAACACGACCGTTCTTTAGCGCAATGATTCGATCTGCATACTGAGCGGCTAAATTAATATCATGCACAATGATGACCACACTCAAACCTTGCTCATCGACTAAACGACGAATAAGCTGGATGACCTCGATCTGATAGTGAATATCAAGGGCAGCCAGTGGCTCATCAAGTAACAAATATCTGGTATCTTGCGCCAGACACATCGCCAGCCAAGCTCGGGCGCGCTCACCTCCTGAAAGTGTGGCAGTAACACGGTCGGCGAACGCATCTGTTTGGGTCACTCTCATCGCCTGCGTGACTTTATTTTTATCGATTTGGGTTGGCTTTTGTAGCCATTTTTGATGCGGATAACGACCTAGCATGACCAGCTCACGTATGGTAAATCCAGCCGCTTCAGGCAACTGCTGCGGCAGATAAGCCATTTGCCGCGCCAACTCTTTACTGCCGTAATCTCTAATAGATCGCTCATCCAGAGTGATGCTACCGCTACTGCTGCTCATCTCGCCTGCCAAAGCTTTAATCAAAGTCGATTTGCCCGAGCCGTTATGCCCTACCAGTGCGACCAATTGATTGCTGGCAATCTCACAGCTCACGTTGTCTAGTAAAGTATTTCCTTGACGACTGATAGTTAGTTGGTTTGCACGTAGCATATAGGCACTCGTTGTTAATGAAATTAATGGTCAGTAAGATTGTTGTCTGTAAATTGATATAACAATAAAAACCGATTTTACTCGCAAACAATAATAAAAACAATTATCATTACCAAAAAATCACTGACTCTATATCCTAATTCACTGTTGCTTGTGAGTATTACTATGACAGCACCTCTTTTAACTACTAACAAAAGCGTACATAACCAAGTACGCCCCTATACCTTAATGAATGACCCTGAAATATCGAACATTATTGCCCATCTTAATGAAGAGCATCTTGATGAGCTACTTGGGTTTATTAGGGTGTTTACGCCGCTATCTTTAGATGAGTTAAATAACATAGACGTGCAGTTAACCGCTATCTACTCTGAGGGTGTGGCGTTACAAGTACAGCCCAAAAATCAAGAGCAACAGCCCACAGACTCTCAAGATAAAACCCTTTATGATCAGACTTTTTTTATTGCTTTTGCAACCCCCATTACAGAGCCTGATGAGTTACAAACTCAATATATTTTGCTCAAACAAAAAGCGGATAAAAAGCTGGGTAAGAAAAGCATCAAATTAACCAAGCAGACCTTTATAGTGCAGGACAGCTACAGAGTCAGCAAAAATATGCTGCGTCTTACACTGAACGTGCCAACATTAAACGTTCCCGCATCGAGTGAAAATGACCCATCAAACACCAACCCAACCTCGATACCCATTAATGAGGCCGGTTACGCGTATTTGTTTGATTTAGAACACAACGTCATTGTTAGTGATAGCATAAACAGTATAAAAGACAGCTCGCACCCCGCTCGTCAGCATTGCTATTACACCCTAAGAAAGGCATGGCAAAGCTCTGATGGTGTGCAAGCATGGGTCGATGTCTTTGTTCATGGCAATACCCCGGGCGGGGATTGGGCGACAGCCTTGCAGGCAGGTGATACGGTTATCACTAAAAGGGAGTTTCCAGAAAAGGTTGAGCATTTACTTGATGGTCAAGCGCTACTGATCGTTGACGAGACTTCAATGCCAACAGCTGCACGTTTGCTAGAGCTTTGGGACAACCCTAAACCGCCACTGGTTGTATGTGTCACGCAAGATGTAGCCGATCAAAGCTATTTTGATGACATCAAAATGAACGACGACGTTGAGGGCGGTACGGATCGAAACTTTACCGTACTACCTATCGTAACCAGCTCAATAAACTCAGAGCAGAGTTTAGCCACAGTGATCGATAGTAAGCTAAGCGATTACTTGACTCAACATCCATTGCAAATTGATAAGGTATGGGGCGCACTAGAGGCTAGCACGGTGAAAGCGCTCCGACCTATGTTAAGAGAGAGGTTCGAGCTCAGCCGTGCAGAAGTCGTTGTGAAAGTGTATTGGCGTCAAGACTGAGTCGACATAAATATAGTGTGGGTTGAATGAAATAAAGATTTTGAATGACAGGACTTTTGAGTGAGGCTAGCGAGACTGTAGATATAGTTGGCAAGCTAGAAAGGCGATTGAAAGTACGAAAAATATGAAACTTTCTCAAATTGAGGCTTTCCTAAAAACGGTGCCATTGCTTATAATCCTGTAACAGGAGAATAAGCAATGATTAGAGCCTGTGATCAATAAAAAATTAACTAGAGGGTATATTTAACATGATTTGAATACAAAGAAGGTGAGTGAAAATACGACAAATAGTAGACCAAGCGCGAACCTCATACCATATCTGATTTATATAGGACTCACTATATTCAACTTAAAATTCGTATTTGGCCATTACTTCAACTTCTTGACCTTTTTTTACCTGCGAAAGGGTTTTGTCGCTTCGATCTCTAAATTCAATACCGATATCTAGATCTGGCAAATATTCATAGATGAGGTTAATACTTTTTACATTCACAGAGGTATCTGCGGCATCATCTACTTTAATCTCGCCATAACGCGCATTACTCATCAGTTTTTTTGTGAACTTGTGCCTATACCCTACCGTGTAACCCGTTTGCGAGACAAGTTTGCCATCTTCTGCATCACAATCTAAATCACCGGTCATACTAGCGACCTTTCCAACACATACTGTGGAATAGACGCCCATACCTTTGCCGTTGTATACGCTTGCATGTAGCGAATCGTCGCCCAACTTTAGTTTGCCTGCCAGTGAGACACCTACACCTACATCCGAACCTTCTCCATTTTTAGCCTCACGAGCAGTAACAGCCACGTTATAGCCAAAATTAGATATATTATCCTTGTAGCTGACAACCATATCAGGCAGATTAGCTTCCTCGTCAACAGGTTCTTGAGCAGTAAAACGAAACCCCTTATGAACATAATGCACAGTTAAATCTGGGCGAATATAAGCACCGCCACCAGAGATGGTGCCCAAACCCGTGCCCCGAAAATCCATCTGTTCAGTTAAAAGTGGGTAGACAGCTAAGAACTGACCATTCCACGTCTTACCAACAGTTAAATCATCGACCTGAACATAAGCATGGCGGAGCCGCAATTCTGAACCACCATTTGCGGCGTTTCCATAAAAATCGCCTTCAATAAAACCCGTTATTTTTTTATCTTCTAGCATTTTAGTGGTTTTAACATTAATCCGAGATTGGCGTGCACTTCCTTTGAACTCAGACTCTCCTTCATCTGGAGAATAAAATATGCCTTCCGCTTTAACATAACCGCCAATACTTAATGTGGTATCTCCATTTGTGACAATATCTATTGCTTGTGCCTGTGCGCATACCGCAAAAGCGGCCAAACCAAAAGACAGCTTTTTTATATAAAGCATGATTGATACATTCCCTGTTTCATTTTAAAATCCCTTAAGTCCCTTTAAGTAAATCCCACTACTGTGCTTTTAATACCATAACTATCAGCGCCACCTTTTTGTGTAAAACCCATGCAGCCTATTTTAGTTAGAACGTTCAAAAGCAGTAATCGCGGCTTTTTTGGTGTCATCGATATTTTTCTTTTTTCCACTGGTTTTATCAAGATATACCAGCACGGACTCACTCTTAGCAACGATGGTATTTAACACCGTACTATAATAGGTATATTCATGAATCAAGCTGGCATTACCAATTTTCTTAACTCGAACCCCAATCCATAAGGTATCGGGGTGAGTCACGGGTTTGAAGTATTGACAGGATGATGCTGCCATGACGGAAAAAGTGTTTTCATTAAATAGATTTAATTGACTGTTGTAGTAAATTCGAGCGTTTTGGGCATAAGTGTAATAGACCACATTATTGACGTGACCAAAAGCATCCATATCGCCCCACGCTACTTGTTGAGAGTAGATAACCGCGAAGCCATGCATGGGATGGTTTTTGTCTTTGTCCAGCACCTCTTGGATTTCCGGTAATATAGCTAAAGCTTTCATAGTTTTTTCGTCTCGTCATGCCAGTGAACGTACATGTTATTGACACATACGTTAAAATTATTAGGGTCTGTTGAACATTCAAAAAAAAATTTGCAATTATCTTTTGCAGTCATCGATAGAATTTTTGGATTAAATGAGTTTTTCTGCGCACATTATCCGCATTCTTTTCTTATCGAGCTTACCCACACTGGTTCTTGGCATTTCTGCTAAGAACTTGATTTCGCTTGGCACGCCATACTTTGGTAAATGGCCTTTCTCTACCGCTTGATGACCTAAGGCTAAAATATCATCCGCTTTGGTATCGATATATTCAGGTTTTAAAACCACTAACGCTAAAGGGCATTCGCCCCATCTTTCATGTGGCACGCCAATGACAGCAACATCAGCGACGCTGGGATGGAAGGATAAAATCGTTTCGACCTCAAGCGAAGATACCCACTCACCACCAGACTTAATCACATCCTTAAGCCTATCCGTAATGCTTAGAGTACCGTCAGAGGAAATACAGGCAATATCTTGGGTATGCATCCAGCCACCGCGCCATAACTCATTGCCAGCATCTGGGTTTTTAAAATAACTCTGGGTCAGCCAAGGCGCTCGAATGACCAACTCCCCTGTCGATTCACCATCCATTGGTACCGGCTTGCCATTTTCATCCCAAATTTCCATTGAAACGAGCATAATGGGTGAGCCAGAAAGACACCGATAATTGAGCTGATCCTTCATCTCCATCGAGCCCGTTTTATCATCGAATACTGCTCTAGATAGCACAGGACAGGATTCTGACATGCCAAATCCAGACATAAACTCAATACCGCTTTCAATGGCTGCTTTGGCCAACCCTTCATTCAACTTTGAGCCACCGAGTAACAACTTCAGCCCATCAAACTTACGTCCTCGTGCTGCCATCTCTTTTAATAGCATCTGTAAAATCGCAGGAACACCATGTGAAAGCGTGACTTTGTGCTGCTCAATTAAATCCATCAACGTGGGGGCTAGATAGCGCCCCGGATACACTTGCTTAAGCCCTATCATGGTTGCCCCATACGGCCAGCACCAAGCATGCACATGGAATAATGGCGTCATTGGCATGTACACATCATTGTAGCGCGCGCCTTGACCTTCGGCATTTAGCGCAGATGCTAATGTACTTGCCAGCGTCTGCAATACGATCTGGCGATGGGTAAAAAAGACGCCCTTTGGATCGCCCGTCGTGCCACTGGTATAAAATGTGGTAGCGATGGTATTTTCATCGAAATCTGGAAAATCAAACGCATCACTAGCAGCTGCTAGCATGGCTTCATACTCACCCTCAACATAATCTGGCATTCTAACTTGCTCAGTTTTTATTTTATCTTTATCATATTGGTCTTCGATATACTGCGTGTCATCGAGCCAAACAATTTTCTCGATAGAAGGGGCTTCATGACGGTAATTTTTCGCCATTGGCTCAAATTCAGCATTTAGCAACAAAGCTTTGGGCTTAGCATGATTAATGGTATACAGCACTTTATCTTCGGCCAAGCGTACATTGACCGTTTGTAAAATCATGCCAGACATCGGCACGGCAAAATACGCTTCAAGGTAACGATGACTGTCCCAATCCATAACAGCAACCACATCGCCTGCTTGCAAACCCATGTTTTTCAGGACGTTTGCCAAGCGATTAACGCGCTTAAAAAATTCAGCATAGGTATAAGTAACCTTATCGGCATAACTAATGGTTTGATCCGTAGAGGCAATTTTTGCACGGTTAAGCAACTGTTTGATAATTAAAGGAAAACCATACGCTTCTTCAGCTTGTTGGTAGTCCTCATGTTGGTTAAGTATAGAAGTCATTATTGTCGTCCTTGATAATAAAATAGTATGGCGAGGGCATATAGTTGATTCAATTTAAAAGAAGGGCAAGGCAAGCGAGGTTAACGTTGTCACTCTTTTACAGTGGATTAACGAAAGAATTAAACTCGTTCTATTACCATGGCAAGCCCTTGCCCAATGCCAATGCACAAGCTGACCACTGCGTATTTTTCGCCCGTACGCTGTAGCTCGCGCGCTGTGCTCAATGCAAGTCTTGCCCCTGATGCACCCAGCGGATGTCCGACAGCGATCGCCCCACCATTGGGGTTGACACGCTTGTCATCAAAATCAATATCTAAACCTTTTAGACAGCCGAGTACTTGCGAGGCAAAGGCTTCATTAATCTCAATGATGGACATGTCATCAAGGGTCAAGTCAGCACGTTTTAGTGCCAATTTGATGGCCTCAACAGGTCCTACGCCCATAATATTAGGCTCAACACCCATAGCACCAGATGACAGAATCTTGGCAATAGGCTTAAAGCCTAATTTTTCTTCTGCCTGCTTTGAGCCAATAATTAAAGCCGCTGCGCCATCATTAATACCTGACGCATTACCTGCTGTGACGACACCTTCATTGTTTAAAGGTTTAAGTTTTTGTAGCGCTTCCACAGTAGATGTGGCGCGAGGATGCTCATCTTCTGTTATCGCCTTTTCTGGTAATTTTCTACCTTGCGACACCATGATTGGTGTTATTTCATCATCAAAGAACCCAGCTTGCTTTGCCGCTTGGTATTTAGCTTGTGAGGCTGCTGCGAATTTGTCTGCTTGCTCGCGAGTGATACCATATTTGCGGGCGACATTATCACCCGTTTGCGGCATGCTGTCGCTGCCAAACTCTTTAGTCAAAAGTGGATTGGGAAAGCGGCTGCCAATAGTTGTATCGAATACTTTAAATTCACGACTAAAAGGCTGCTCTGTCTTAGCAAACACAAAGGGTGCGCGGGTCATTGACTCAACGCCACCTGCTAAAAATATATCCCCCTCATTACAAGTAATTGCGCGAGCGGCATCAATGACAGTAGATAACCCTGAAGCACATAAACGGTTGACGGTTTGACCGGGGGTTTTGACATCTAGTCCTGCTAGCAATGCAGCATTACGAGCGATGTTGCGTGAGTCCTCACCGGCCTGATTGGTGTTACCGATCAGCACTTCATCAAAAATATCGTTAGGCAGTTGATGCTTTTCGATCAGAGTCTTCATCACTGTGGCGATTAAGTCATCAGGACGCACGGTTGCTAATGCTCCACCATGGCGACCAAAAGGGCTTCTTAATCCGTCATAAATATAGGCATCTAACATAACTGTTCCTTGTTGTGTTTTGAGAATTTGAATTATAGGGTTTATTAAATTGGTCTAGCTCTTAACGTTGACAATTGCTCTGTTGAGTAAACAATGAGACGCCTAACTTGGCACGGCGCTGTAACCATGGGCTTGGACGGTAACGCGGATCACCCGTTAACCCATAAATACGTTCTAAGATAAGTAAAATACGCTCGGCACCAAGCTCGTCCCCCCATGAGATAGGGCCATACGGATAACCCAATCCAAGCTTAACGGCATTGTCGATATCTTTTGGTGTGGCAATACCTTGCATCGCAATATCGCAACCTAAATTAATGACCATAGTAACGACTCGCTGCGCCACAAAACCAGTGCTTTCAGTAATCAGCGTGGCATCGACAGCCATATTTGAGCCCTCATCCGAGCTTTTACCAAACTTATTATTTCTAGAAAATAGAGCATAAGCTTGCGCCACAAAATTATCCTCTGTAACGATACTTGGCATGAGAGTACGATGCTGGGATAAGTCAGTCAGCATATCAATGGCGACCGCTTGCTTTGGATTAACTTGATAGCGAATAGCCGCATTGGTGGTATCTTCGCCATAAATTGCCAGTAATATTAAACTGTCAGGATTTGGCTGATCATTATCGTCGATAGTGATGTCATTAGCGTTTAGATGATCAATCAGCTGTTGTTTATCTTCTGCTAAATCTGCGCCAATCCAAACTGAGAGGTTGGAGGTATCGGAATCTGTCTTATAAGGTAATTGTTGATTTGTATTTGATGTCACTTTTTGACCGTCTTTGTACTGGTAGAAGCCTTCACCAACTTTACGACCAAGCTTGTTACCCGTTAGCATTTGACGGGTCAAAGGATGCGGACGATAGCGAGGCTCAAAGTAATATTGGTTATAAATCGACTCCATCACTGGATGCGAGACATCGATACCAGTGAGATCCAGTAGCTCAAACGGCCCCATTCGAAAGCCAGCGCCATCACGTAAAATACGATCTATATCCTCAAAACTAGCAACGCCCTCGCCTAATATTTTCAACGCTTCTGTGCCATAAGCTCTACCGCCATGATTGACAATAAACCCTGGAGTATCTTTTGCAACGACCCCTAAATGTCCCATGCGTTTGGCTAGAGTTGTAAGCGTTTCTACTACTGAAGATTTGGTAGAGAGTCCCGGAATCACTTCAACGATTTTCATTAAGGGTACTGGATTAAAGAAGTGAAATCCTGCCACGCGCTCTGGATGCTCACAATCGGAGGCTATCGCCGTCACCGCTAGCGATGAGGTATTGGTTGCCAAAATCGTCTCGGCAGGGACAATGCCTTCTAGCTGCTTAAACAGCTGTTTTTTTATGTCTAAATTTTCAATGATTGCTTCAATAACGACATCAACATCGGCAATTTTGGCTATATCTTCGATCACGGTTAGATTCGATAAAGTAGACTGTAGCTGCTCATCGGTGAATTTGCCTTTAGCCGCTAGCTTCTCTAACATAGCTTGAAGCGATTGACGTCCCTGCTCAGCAGCGCCTGCTTTGGCATCAAATAACAGCACTTGAATGTCTGCTTGGGCGGCGATTTGGGCAATACCCATACCCATAATACCGGTGCCAATAATGGCCAATGATTTAACAGTCATAATAATCCTTTATATGGTCTTGTTAATTTATATGCTCTTATTGAATAGTCTCGTTTTCAAAGTATATGTGCTGTTTCTTTCTATGCTTTGAGAAATTTACGCTTTGAGAAATCTATGTCTCGGAAAGTCTATGCTTTGACAAGCTACTGACCTTTATAATTCGCGTCACGCTTTTCTAAAAAGGCTTTCGCGCCTTCCTTTTGATCTTCGGTATCAAATAAAATCTGAAAGGCTTTACGCTCCAAAGCTAAGGCAGCTTGTAGCGGCATATCTACCCCGAGATTGGCGACTTCTTTAATTTGGGTTAGAGCAATCGGTGAATACCCTGCGAGTTGTTCAGCGATTTCAATAGCACGATTAATAGTCGCCTCATCTTCGACCACTTCAGAGACCAGCCCCATTTGATCCGCTGCATCAGCGCTTATCATGTCGCCTGTTAGTATCAGCTTCATGGCTTTATGTTTGCCAATCACGCGAAACAAACGCTGCGTACCTCCTGCACCGGGCATCAGTCCGATTTTGATTTCTGGTTGTCCAAACTTAGCAGACTTGCCAGCGACGATGATGTCGGCATGCATAGCAAGCTCACAGCCACCGCCAAGGGCATAGCCATTTACCGCCGCGATAATCGGCTTACGACAATTGGTGATAGCATCCCAATAACGCTCGCTATGACGGAGATACACATCAACCGTTTTGGCGGTTAAGAAATCATTGATGTCAGCACCAGCCGCAAACACCTTATCACCACCCGTCAGCACGATAGCTTTGGTCTTTGGGTCATCGTTTAATTTGATGAAAATCTCTGCCATTTTTTCGCGTAGTTCAGTGTTTAAAGCATTGCGAACCTTGGGACGATTCAGTCTTATCACACTAACGCCACTATCTAACGTTTCACAAATAATGATTTGCTCTTCCATGATGCTGTCCTTTAAGTAATGTCCTTAGGTAAACTGCCCACCCTTAAAACACCCTAACAATTATGATTATTAATATCGCATAGCGATATTCAGTACCAATATATACTGTTTATTTTCTTTTGTGAAGAGTAAAATCCAGTTAAATTGATAAATAATCAGTTCATTAATACCTTACTTCATTTATAAATACCGCATTGCGGTTTTTTAAACCAAAAGTATTGTAATTTAATAAACTATCGATTATGCTGTTTGTTCGAATTAACCATAAAGTCCCTATTAGCAATATTAGATATCATTTCAACAAGGAAGAACTACATGATTAGAGATAAGGAAGTACTCGACCATATTGTCCAAACCATTCGTCAATTTGTGAATAACCAACTCATACCGAAAGAAGATTGGGTGGCAGAAAATGACCGCCTACCAGAAGAGATTATTAGTCAAATGCGTGAGTTGGGTCTATTTGGACTGACCATTCCCGAAGAGTACGGCGGGCTTGGCGTTACAATGGAAGAAGAGGTCACACTGGCATTTGAGTTAGGGCGCACCTCACCGGCTTTTCGCTCATTAATAGGCACTAATAATGGTATTGGTTCTTCTGGCCTTGTCATCGATGGTACTGAAGCACAAAAACAAAAATATCTACCAAGGCTCGCCAGTGGTGAAATTATTGGCTCTTTTTGCTTGACCGAACCTGAGTCAGGCTCCGATGCCGCATCGCTGCGAACCACTGCAATTAAAGACGGCGATACTTACGTACTCAACGGCACCAAGCGTTATATCACCAATGCCCCTCAAGCCGGTATATTTACTGTGATGGCACGCACTGACCCCGAAAACAAAAGATCGGGCGGTATTTCAGCATTCATCGTTGAGAGCGACACCCCTGGTATTACACTTGGTAAAATCGACAAAAAAATGGGGCAAAAAGGCGCACATACTTGTGATGTCATTTTTGATAACTGCGTCGTACCTGTTGATGCGTTGATCGGCGGTGTAGAAGGCGTAGGTTTTAAAACCGCCATGAAGGTTCTGGATAAAGGCCGCTTACATATCGCTGCAGCGAGTACAGGCGCAGCCACTCGCATGTTAGATGACGCGCTACGCTATGCCGTCGAGCGTAAACAGTTTGGTCAACCCATTGCCAATTTTCAGCTGATTCAAGCGATGCTTGCTGACTCAAAAGCAGAGATTTATGCGGCCAAATCGATGGTATTAGATGCTTCACGCTTGCGCGATGATGGCAAAGATGTCGTTACCGAGTCGTCATGTGCCAAGATGTTTGCCACCGAAATGTGTGGCCGTGTTGCTGATAGAGCCGTGCAAATTCATGGCGGTGCTGGTTATATTGCCGATTATGGCATTGAACGTTTTTATCGTGATGTGCGCTTATATCGTTTGTATGAAGGCACGACCCAAATCCAGCAGATCATTATTGCCCGCAATATGATTAAAGAAGTTAGCGAGTAGTTGTCATTTATTTGAATGCTATTTATTTGATTATTAAAAGGTATTTACATTATCAAAGCATATCGAGGTATTTGCTAGGACGCAGATATCTGGTTTATGTCGCTGTTACCATAAAATTTCTTTCTCACAACAATAAGGATATACATTGTGAAAAGTGCTGCTATAACGTCAACTCCAAGCTCAAGCTCTATCCAAAAG
Source organism: Psychrobacter sp. GW64-MNA-CIBAN-0177 (assembly GCF_040309585.1). Taxonomy (NCBI): domain Bacteria; kingdom Pseudomonadati; phylum Pseudomonadota; class Gammaproteobacteria; order Moraxellales; family Moraxellaceae; genus Psychrobacter; species Psychrobacter sp. GW64-MNA-CIBAN-0177. The sequence goes on along the minus strand of NZ_JBEOOY010000002.1, from coordinate 56,023 downwards.
CAACCTTGGAAATTGGCCTTCTTTTTTTGTTTTCTAGTGCTGTTATGTGATGGGGCTGATATTGGGATTCTCGCCTTTACCCTGTCAAGTCTCAAGCTAGAGTTTGGATTGACCAATATACAAGCGGGTGCTTTGGGCAGTTGGTCGTTATTTGGCATGGCCATCGGTGGATTTTTCGGTGGCTGGGCCTGTGATCGTTTTGGCCGGGTACGTGTTATCGTGATTGCGACAGCGATGTTCTCTGTGTTATCTGGTTTTAGTGGCTTTGTACAGAGCTACGAGCAGTTTGTAGCATTGCGATTCACCGCTTGCTTGGGTCTTGGCAGTTTATATATTGCCACTAACACCCTGATGTCTGAAATGGTACCTACCAAACATCGAACGACGGTACTTGCAGCACTGATGACAGGTTTTACGTTAGGGTCTTTAGTGATCACAAGCATTTCGGCTTGGATTATTCCTACCTATGGTTGGCGTACCTTATATCTCTTAACATTCTTACCTATCATTCTCTCGATATCGATGTATTTCCTTATCCCTGAACCAAATTCTTGGAAAGAGGCTCGTGCTCTCAAACTTAGTGGTACGAAAAACTCACTCACAAAACCTGAAAACCCTTATAAAGCCATCTTTGAAAATCCAAAACATCGCATCATGTTCATTTTATGGTCCATGAGTTCAGGGCTATTACTATTTGGTTATTTCGGTGTAAGTAACTGGCTACCGTCTTATCTAGAAACTGAACTGGGTATCAAGTTTAAGGAGATGGCACTATATATGGCGGGTACTTACTTGACGATGATGTTTGCTAAAGTCGTGGCAGGTTTAGTGGCTGATAGAATTGGTCGCAAAATAGTATTTGCCTTCGGCACTATGGGCACAGCGCTATTTATTCCAGTGTTAGTCTATATGCATACTCCAGAGAACATCGGTTGGTTAATGATAACCTTTGGTTTCTTATACGGCATCCCTTATGCGATCAATGCCACTTACTTGACGGAAAGCTTTCCTACCGCTATTCGAGGTACGGCCATTGGCGGTGCGTTCAATATCGGACGACTGGGCTCAGTTATTGCACCAGTTGCCATTGGTTATATGGCTATGCAAAACTCTATCGGCGCAGGTCTGTTACTTATGGCAGGCGCGTATTTCTTATGTGGTCTTATTCCAACGTTGTTCATCAAAGAACAGCAATATGATCCACAAAAGGCGTGATACTTTTAAGTCCATATATACCGCATAGCGAAATACTTTATATTTATAATAGCTATGTTAATAATTTCAATGTACATTAATAGAGTGTTATCAGAAGCGGTATACTACTATTAGCGTACAACTATTGGCTTGCAAAGTACTAGGGCGTGTCTTCATTTCAAAAATGGTGATAAAAATGAGATAAATTGCCGTCAAACAAGAAAAATAGTGCAGATAATATCGGGATATTAACCAGCTATTTGACGATGTTTGGCAAAATTTAGCCATTTTTAGCCCATTTAGATGACTATCGAGTGAATTGAAGACACGCCCTAAAAGTAGTGGATTCTATGCTATTTAAATCAATTTAACTAAGAGCAACAAATCGTATATGACAACTAATATCCTTGCTGATGAAGACTCTAATAAATCAACACATATTGAGCTGTTAGAGCCGATTAGTGACATGAGAGATAAAAACGATAGGCAGTTCATTACCGCTTTGGCACGCGGGCTAGAGCTGCTGCGTTGTTTTACCCCGCAGCGCCCTTATCTGGGTAATCAAGACTTAAGCCAATTAACTGGGCTGCCTAAAGGGACAATTACGCGTCTGACTTATACTCTTGTGAAGTTAGGATATCTAAAGCAATCGACCAACAGTAGTAAATATCAGCTTTCTGCCGGTGTCTTAGGGTTTGGCTATACGATGATGGCGAATATCTCTATCAACAATTTAGTCACCCCCTATATGGAAGAACTGGCAGATTATGCCAATAGTGCGGTCGCTATGGCAACCCGTGATCGCCTGAGGATGGTATATCTCAATGTCGTACAAGGGTCTGGGACGACTACCATGAGACGTAATGTCGGCTCATACCTACCCATTCATTTAAGCTCAATGGGACGTGCGTGTTTAGCCAGTATGCCCGCTGCTGAGCAAGAATTTATCCTTGATGCCATCCGTAGTAAGTATAAAGATGATTGGCTGAAAATTAGACGCGGACTGGATAAAGCCTTTAGAGATTATGACGACTATGGTTATTGCTTTTCGATTAGTGAATGGCAAAAAGACGTCAATGCTGTCGCCACTGCCATCATGCATCCAACTGAGGGCTTACTGACTTTTAATTGCGGCGCACCTAGTTTTGTTCTTAGTCGTACTAAACTAGAAGAAGACATTGCCCCGCGTCTACTGCATATGAAGAATAATATTGAGAGTAATATGTATATTAGCTAAAGCATGTAAGCCATACTTCACATGCTAAGCTCGCCTAATCATCGATGATCCTAACGATCATTTTAATATAATTCCAAAGCTAAAATAGACTGCCCGTATTCAACACCTTGCCCATCCTCAACCAATATATCGCTCACAACCCCTTCTTTGTCACTGACCACAGGTAGCAGTCGAGTCAACTCTTCAATAAAGCAAATCGTTTGACCTTTTTCAATATGATCGCCCTTGCTCACTAAAGGATCAATTGCCCCATCTTCACTTAAATAAACCCGTCCAACATGCGTCGCGCGCACCTTCGGTAGATTATTTTTAATGGCGCTACCATTTTGATCTGCACTGTTTTTATCCGTACTATCTTGAACAGCCTTTGTTTTTACGGGGCTGGCAGTCTTCTGCTGGTTTATGTTATTAACTACGGTAATTGACTGCCCGTTATCTTCAATCGTTACTTTATACAATCGGCTGCTTTCAACGAGTTTAACCACCCGCGCCACTTGTTCTATATCCATCATAAACTCCTTAACTGATACCAAGATATTGAGCGATAGTCATCACGCTTAGAATACTCATCGCAATAGCAATCAACCAACCAAAGACAGCAATCCAAATAGGGTGTTTATAATTGCCGACGATATTTTTTCTATAGGCCGCAATAAGTATAATCACCATAGCGATAGGTAGTACTAAGCCATTTAACGTCCCGACTAATACAAGTACTTGAGCTGGCTTGCCGATAGTGGCAAAGACGAATGTCGAGATGACAATAAAACCAATAATAAAATAGCGCTTATGGGTCTCGATAAAGGGATGAAAATTGGTCATAAAAGATACGGAAGTATACGCAGCGCCAATAACAGAGGTCACTGAGGCCGCCCAAATCACCATACCAAAAACAACTTTACCAGTATTGCCTAGGATATACTGAAAAGGCGACATTGCTGGATTTGAGGGGTCTAACGCGATACCTTTGGAGACCACGCCCAAGACAGCAAGGAATAAGAAGACGCGAATAACAGAGGCAATCAAAATGCCAGAGACCGAGCTTCTGGTCACAGAGTCTAGGTTTTCTTCTCCGCTGACGCCTGCTTCTAACAAGCGATGAGCACCAGAGAAAGTAATATAACCACCAACCGTACCGCCTACTAAGGTTACGATCGCTACCGCATCTATCTTATCAGGCATAATGGTTTTGGTAACTGCTTCAGCTAATGGTGGATCAGACTTAAACATTACATAGATAATTAACACAATTAAAATAAAGCCCATTAGCTGAGTGAACTTATCCATGATAGGGCCGGTTTCGCGGCCTAGAAATATAGCAACAGCGATTACCCCACTGATCAGTGCGCCAGTAATGGGTGAGATATTGAACATCGACTGCATACCAAGACCAGCGCCGCCAATATTACCGATATTAAATGCTAAGCCTCCAGCAATAATCAGGAAAGCGAGCAAATAACCCACTCCAGGAAATACCAAGTTAGCAATTTCCTGCGCGCGCTTTTTGGATACGGCTACTACTCGCCAAACGTTAAGCTGGACGCCAATATCCATGACAATAGAGATTAAAATAACAAAACCAAAGCTTGCCATCAAGCTTTCGGTAAAAGTAGCAGTTTGTGTCAAAAATCCTGGCCCTACTGCTGAGGTTGCCATCAAAAAAGCGGCACCTAAAATAGCTGTATTGTGTTTTTTTAAGGTACTCATAAACATCCTTGTTTTATACAGAGTAGGTCGTTCAAGTTATTATTAATCTAATATTAAGCTGATATCTCAATACCTTTTAGCTCAAGCTGCTTTTTTATTTCTTGAGCAAAAAGAATGGCGTGTTCGCCGTCGCCATGTAAGCAGACGCTTTGGGCATCTACCGGCACTTTTTCACCGCATACACTGGTTACAAACCCTTCAGTAATCATTTGTAGCACATGATTGGTCGCTTCATCCGTGTCCGTTATTAGGGCATTGTCTTTGCTACGCGAGACTAGCGAGCCATCCTTCTCATAGTTCCTATCAGCGAATACTTCAGATATCACCTCTAGACCATGATTTTTTGCTGACTTGACCAGATAGCCACCCGACAAACCCATCACTTTTAAATTGGAATCGAAATTCTTAATTTCACTGACCAGAATATCTGCTAATGATTCATTGGCAGCGGCTTGGTTATATAAAGCGCCATGCGGTTTAACATACTCTAACGGCACACCAACCAAGTCGCAAAGCGCTTTGGTTGCTCCCAACTGATACCGCATTAAGGCACGATAGCCTTCTTCGTCTAAAACTTGATCGGTACGACCAAAGTTCTCTCTATCGTCTAGACTGGGATGGGCCCCTACCCTGACGTTATTTTCTTTTGCCAACTGTAAGGTGATTAGCATCTCGGCATAAGAACCGGCATGTAATCCACAGCACACGTTAGCCGAACTTACTATGGTCATCAGCTTCTCATCTTGTCCGCAGCCTTCGGCAACGTCGGCATTTAAATCAACTTTCATGGGCGTACTCCTTAATTTGCTCGATATAGTATTGTCTTTTTTGCTGCTCACGCAATGCTTGCTCTACCTCTATGATGACAAATTGACAAGTTTTACCAAACCGAATTTGCGCCATGAGCCCTATATCAGCGTTAATTACCGTCGCAATTTTAGGATAGCCACCCGTCGTTTGGGCATCAGCCATCAGAACAATCGGCTGCCCTTGCGGCGGTACTTGAATCATGCCAATATCGACACCGTGCGAGCTCATTTGCGTAGCTTCATTAAACTCAAGTGCGGTACCATCCAAGCGATAGCCCATACGGTTGCTACTGCTTTGTAGTTGCCATTGCTGTGATTCAAACGCGGCTTTTGAGGCAGAGGTAAAGTACTCATACTCACTGTTTTTTATTACTCTAATCCTATTGGTTGGCTCAAGGCGAGCCACTCCTATAACCCGTAAGCTTGAGGATGTTCTCACTTTTAGAACATCATCTGCTTTAAGGTATCTACCTTTAAAACCGCCAAAACTGGCTTTTAGATTGGTGCTGGACGATTGTAGGACTGGCTCGATATCAAAGCCGCCATGTACACACAGATAGGTATACATACCTTGTAATGGACGCAGCAGTTTAAGCGTTTGCCCTGCCTGCGCATTAATACGCCAATAGCAAGGAATACGCTTATCATCTATATATGCCTCGTAGAGCGCACCCGTTAAACAAAAACTGACGTCCTCTTCAAACTGTATCGTGAGACTACCGACCGCTATTTCGATAGCAGGCTCGTTAAGGTCGTTCTTTAACAACGCATTTCCCGCTTGCAAAGCCCAGCTATCCATTACCCCACTTCTATCCACGCCCATGCTTCGATAGCCAAATCGTCCCGAGTCTTGGATGCTAGCAAGCGCACTAGTGGTTAAAATCTTCATTGATAGCCCCTATTTATTGGTATGAGCAGATACCTGATTTAAAGGTGTTTTATTCATAAATATCAATAGCGGTAAATTTCAAGGTATCGCCTGCGTTAAGCAAAGTAGGAGACGCTTTTGTTAAATCAAATAAAGGTATATCAGTTTGGCCTAACAGCTGCCAACCACCTGGGGATTCAAAAGGATAGACACCGGTTTGTTCACCACCGATGCCGACCGAACCTGCAGGCACTTTCGTTCTTGGGGTCGCATGTCTTGGAAAATATAAGGATTCAGATAAGCCGCCAAGATAAGGAAATCCGGGCTGAAAACCAATGAAATAAATCGTATAAGTCGCCTCGGTGTGTAAATTAACAACCGCTTCAACGGAGAGACCCAGTTCAGTGGCCAGTGTTTTTAAATCAGGGCCATATTTGCCGCCATAATGTACGGGAATATCCACATGCTTACCGTTTATGGTTTTTGAAGGAATGTCATCAAGTAGAGCTGATAGTTTATCTTTAAACGCTTCAAGCTCCACCCATGTTAAGGAGACGGTGAAGACACTTAGTGTATTCATGCCGATGACGACTTCTAAGACTTCTGGCATTTGCTGTATGCTGTCGGCGAGCGCCCAGCACTGTTGCTGCTTCTCTAACGTTATAGGTTTAGGGAAAAACAAAGTTAGATTGGTCTCACTGCATAGCTGCCATTGTAATTCCATTAGCACACGCTCCGTTATCTTTGTCTTTCATGTCGGCTTCAGATCTATTTTTAGATATTAAAACTTAACTTAGATATTCTCTTTTATCCATTCGGTTAGATAATGAATACTCACTTGACCCTGACGAAACGCTTCATCTTTAAACAGTCGCTCGTGCAGGCTGATATTGGTATCAATGCCTGTAATTTGCGCTTCTGATAAGGCTGCTTGCATCTTCTTAATCGCCGCTTCCCTTGAATGGTCATACACGCATATTTTCGCGATTAAACTGTCATAAGAGGGCGGAACGGTATAGTTCGACTCGATATGGCTATCAACTCGAATACCGAGCCCTGCTGGCATATGACAGTAATCTATACGGCCAGCATTAGGCAAAAACGTATTCGGATTTTCAGCGTTAATACGGCACTCAAAAGCGTGTCCAGTGATAACGATATCACTTTGTTTATGTGATAGCTCTAACCCTGCGGCCACTCGTATTTGTTCTTGAACGATGTCGACCCCAGTAACCATCTCGGTAATAGGATGCTCAACCTGAACACGAGTGTTCATCTCGATAAAAAAGAACTCGTCGTTTTCGTATAAAAACTCAAACGTACCCGCCCCTCTATATTTCATTTGCTGACAGGCAGTCGCGCAAGCTTGACCTATCTGTTGTCTTTGTTCGTCAGTAATACCTGGCGCTGGCGCTTCCTCTATTACTTTTTGGTGGCGGCGCTGCATAGAGCAGTCGCGCTCACCTAGATAGATAGCATTGCCATGGGCATCAGACAATACTTGGATTTCGATATGGCGCGGCGCTTGTAGGTATTTTTCGAGATAAACAATAGCACTACCAAAATTGGCTTTGGCTTCTGTCTGCGTCATAGAAATAGCGGATAATAAATCGGCCTCTTGTTCCACGACTCGCATACCGCGGCCACCACCGCCGCTTGCTGCTTTAATAATGACGGGATAGCCAACATCACTTGCAATCTTGATTATCTGATCGCTATCTGCGGGCAAAGCACCTTCGGAGCCAGGTACACAAGGCACACTCGCGGCAATCATTTGCTTTTTAGCAGCGACCTTGTCTCCCATCTGTCTAATATTATCTGCGGTCGGCCCGATAAAAACGAGACCCGACTTTTCAATCAAATCCGCAAATTCAGCATTTTCGGACAAAAACCCATAGCCTGGGTGGATGGCGTCGGCATTGGTCATTTTTGCCGCAGAGACAATCGCTCTTTGATTTAAGTAGCTGTGTGTCGCATTAGCAGGCCCAATACATATGCTCTCATCGGCTAAACGTACGGGTAACGAGTCTCTATCCGACTCCGAATGGGCTATGACTGATCCGATACCCAACTGTTTGCAAGCTCGCACAATGCGTAAGGCAATCTCGCCACGGTTAGCAATTAAGATTTTTGAGAACATGTCGGTCTTCCTAAGCTGATATTCCTAAAAAGTATAGTACGTAAGCAATGTACACTAATCTTAGCTGGCTGGTTCAATGACAAACAAGGCCTGTCCATATTCTACGACATCACCTTCATCAACTAATGCCTCTTTAATAGTGCATGGAAACTCAGCTTTGACCTCGTGCATCATTTTCATAGCCTCAATAATACATAGCGTCTGTCCTTTGTCTACCGTACCCCCTACTTTAACAAACTCGTCAGCTGTAGGCTCTGAGCGTCGATAAAAAGTGCCTAGCATGGGTGCTGTTACTTGTTTTTGGGCGTCTTCATTTGCCTCTTTTTTATTGAGAACTGCGTCATCATTACCAACATCGTTTTGATTGCTCTCAGCGCTTATATTCGCTCGCTGTTTTGAGCCGGAAGTGCTAGCAAGATTGCGCTTATTGTTATTGTTGTTGTCACCACTGATACTCTCGTTGCCATCAGATCGGCATATTATAGAGATACGCGCGTCACCATCCGTTACTTCTAAGGAATTTATGTTAGAGCGTTCAGCTATCTTTATCAGCTTTTCGAGGTCAGGGAAGTTAATATTCATATTATTATCTAGTCCATTAGAGTGAAAAGAACACCATTATTTTATTTGACTATATTGCACTGCTTTATTTAATCGTAGCATATATTTTTTGTCAGATTTAGCTAAATAACCACAATCATCTTGCTATCAAACCTATTTAAAAACAGTCAATTCACTATAAAAAAATTACACTATTAAGCGTGCTTGAGTTATTACATATACATCGGCACTCAGTCACTTTTTATCTTTTTTAAATTGTATAAACTATAGCTTAACACCAGTCAAAAGTTATTATTTACAACCACTAAAAATTGGTTAAGCCTATGTAGAAGTAGAATTAATCGCGTCAAACTTAGCCAAAATCATCAGTTATATCTGATAATTTTGACTAAGTATCAATATATCTAACTAGTATAAAAGATGGGCTACTGAGGTGATAATAACTAAGCTAATTAAAGTACGGAGAATGAAGATCATAAACAGCTCTAACACATTGAGCTTGATATTTGATTTCAAAATTAACGCCCCGACCTCAGACATATAAATAATCTGGGTAATAGAGGCCGCTCCAACGATAAATCGTGTCATCTCACTTTCAATGCTTTTACCAACCAACGCTGGTAGATACATATCAGCAAAGCCCATAATCATGGCAGGCGCAGCTTCTGCCGCTTCTGGAATCTTTAACAATTCAAGCACTGGCACGAGGGGCGCGGATATCCAATTAAATACCGGCGTGTACTCTGCTAGCCCCAGACCAATGGTGCCGATAGCGAAAATAACAGGGATTAAGCCGAAATAAATATCAAATAGATTCTTTACGCTATGCTTAAATACGCTCGCCAGACTGGGCATAGAGTGCGCACGCGTCACGGCACGATTGAGCGCCCACTGCGGCATACTATACTGCGCAGGAATCTCTTCATCTAGCATACATTTGCCAGAATGGTAAGTGTTGGCCTTTAATGACAATGGCGGGATACGTGGCATGATAATGGCCGCGACAAAACCGGTCAACGCGATGGTGAGATAAAAGAAGACAAAGTTATTGTCAACGCCAATAGTCTTGGCAACGACATACGTAAAGGCAATTGAGGTCACCGAAAAAGTCGTGGCAATAATCGCCGCTTCACGCTGGCTATAGTAGCTTTTGTCATACTCTTGCATGGTCACGAGCAAACCAATAGACGCCGCGCCAAACCAAGAAGACATCGCATCGACCGCTGAGCGTCCGGGCAGTTTAAACAGCTTGATAAATACCTTGCTCGATAGCGTCCCTAAAAATTCCATCAAGCCAAAATCGGTCAAAAACGGTAACGATAAGATGGCGAAAAAGAAGAGAGGAATCAAAATCGGAATCAAATCTTCAAAAATAACGCCGCCAGTATTACGATTAATAATAAACTCGGGGCCTACTTGTAAAAAGATCATCCAGATAAATACTGCGCCTAAAAAACGGGCGGCGAGCCATAACCATTCAACATCGAAGAGCTTCTTTAGCATCGAGTCTTGCTGCAAAGTAGGTCGTAGCAGCTTAATAGCAAGTGCACCGATAAAGGAGGTAGTAACAATCGCTAGGGCCACGTAAACCACATAGTCGCCTATCCAGCCTTGCAGCGCATCGGTCAATACCCCTAATAAAATAGTAACCTTGCCATCCCACTGGAATGGAATGATAAATAAGGCGATACCAAGGGCGGAAAATAACAGGAATTTCCACAATGCTGCTCGCCATTGTGTGCCCTCTGGTGTTTTTGGATCGACAGCATTGTTACCTAAAACTGGCTGCTGTGACTTACTAATATGACTCGTCATTTTATTCCTCCATGATAGGCGACGACCGCCAATGTTTCTTTCGCTTTTTGACCGATCCTTGGGTTGAGCGAATGAGTCGATTCAGTTTCTTATGGGTAAATTTCTGATGGTTCGGTTTTTCAATCTCTCAAATAAATAAATAGCGATACCGTATCATCGATACCGTATTTAACAATGAGTTTTTTATCTGCCTCTTTATGTCCTTCATTCAGCACACTTTAATATAGCCAGCCTCACTATTGTTAGTGTTCTTACTATTAATGTCACTGCCTTTAACCTTTAACTAAAACAACTAAAACTCTTACCCATTTCGGTTAGAAATGCATCAGATTCATCAACTTCATAAATAATAGGTTGCTTGCCTTTAATATCTTCTTTCAATGCATCTAGCAGTTGCTGTTTGGCTGTAATTCTACGATAACCAACACCAAAGCCTGCGGCTAATGGCTCAAAATTCGGCGTCTTAATATTAACCCCGATCAGTGGCAACCCGCCCTCCTCCATATAACGACGAATCTCGCCATAGCCTTGGTTATTCCACAGCAGGACAATTAACGGCAGCTCAAGCTCAGCGGCGCAGATGAGCTCGGCAATCGTAAACTGAATACCACCGTCGCCAATCAAGCTAACCACCGGACTGTTTGAGCCAATCATAGCCCCAATTGCAGCAGGCAAACCATAGCCTAACGTGCCAAATCCAGTCGATGAGTTAAACCATCGACGCGTTGCCAACGCTTCAAAGCCAAGGTTGCCGCTATAGACAGGCTGGGTCGAATCACCAACAAAGATAACGTCTTCTACCTCATCCCGAATCAGCTGCAGCAGCGCATTTTGACCCGCAAAATCTGGTGTCATGTTTTCTATAAGTGACTGTTTTGCATCAGCTACTCGCGCTACTGCTTGATGGTTTAACGCCTGATCCTCTAAACGGCTACACAGCCCACTGATAGCCACTTGCGCATCGGATAATACGGCGATATCGGCTCTAAAAGGACGCTGCAATTGCTGAGCATCGCAGTCAATGCGAATCAGCGTGCCATTGATTTTAAACTCACCATTAAAGAACACGTCATAATCAGTCTCACCCAGCTCAGTGCCAATGGCTAATACTAAATCAGCCTCGCTAATAACAGCACGGCCGGTATCTAATGACTGATTGCTACCCAAACTCAACGGATGATTAGGTGGTAGCAACCCTTTAGCATTGATGGTCAAAAAAGTCGGTGCATCGATAAGCTCTGCCAGTTTTTGTGCATCATGGTCGACATCAACACAGCCACCACCATAAAGAATCACGGGATTCTTTGCGGCTTTCAAAGTTTCAACAATCAAATCTAATTGCGCAGGATTGGGCAGCGGTCGCATCACTTGCGGAAAGGTCAAGCCATTCGTATTATCTTGACCTTTTGCAATATGACTCAAGCTAGGAGGCTTGGCGACATGACTGGCATCGGCGGTAATCACATCAATAGGTAGCTGGATATGCACGGGGCCCGGACGCGCGCCATTAAACAAAGCAAAAGCTTCAGCGATGACTTTCGGTAATGCTTCAGGCTGCCAGATGGTTTTGCTGGTGAGCGCTACCTTACTAACCATGCCTTGTTGGTCATGCAATTCATGCAAGTGCCCTTCACCGCTACCCGTATCTTTTACCTTATTGACACTAGAGATTACCAGCATTGGGATAGAGTCAGCCAAGGCTTGCGCCATAGCAGTCATGATGTTGGTCATACCGGGGCCAGTAATGATAAAGCAGACGCCAACTTTGCCAGACGCACGGTAATAGCCATCAGCCATAAACCCAGCACCTTGCTCGTGACGCGGTGTCACGTGGCGAATACTGGTACTCGGTAGACCTCGATATAGCTCGACCGTATGGACACCCGGAATACCAAATACGGTCTCTACCCCATAATACTCTAGCCATTGCACGAGCAGCTCACCGCAGGTTAGAGACGGCGTGGCTGGTGCTGAAGCAGGCGTTTGCATCGTTTGCGTCATGAGTTAATCATCCTAAAATATTTAATTATTATTTAAAGAAATCGTTAAATCTAATATAAAAACCAATACCACCCTATTAACAAAGGATGAATTTGGCGAAAAGATAACGAATGATGATTAATAGATCGCTTTGACTTTATCGTCGTAGCGGACGCCCGGCAAGATACACAGCATCTCAAACAATAAGTTCGCGGCTAATACAGAGGTGTTACCAAATGGGTCGTACGGTGGTGACACTTCTACTAAATCACCTCCGACGACATCAAGGCCACGCATACCGCGAATAATCTCGATACCTTGCGTCGAGGTTAAGCCACCGATTTCAGCCGTGCCCGTACCCGGTGCAAATGCAGGATCAATACCATCGATATCGAAACTTAGATAAACAGGACCATCGCCTAACTTTTCACGCACTTCTGCCATCAATGGCGTCAGTGACTTATACCAACATTCCTCAGCAGGTACCACGCGAAAGCCTTGCTGGGTTGACCAATCAAACTCTTCAGCACTATATCCAGTGCCACGCAGACCGATCTGCACCACACGATTGCCATCGATGAGGTTCTCTTCGACAGCACGGCGAAATGGCGTACCATGAGCGATTTTTTCACCGAACATCTCATCATTGATATCTGCATGCGCATCAATATGTACCATACCGACAGGGCCATGTTTTTTGGCGAGTGCACGCAGAATAGGCAAAGCAATGGTATGATCGCCGCCCAATGTCAATGGGATAGCACCATGATTCACGACTTTTTCTGTATAGAACTTTTCGATGATATCGATACTTTTTAAGAGATTGAAGGTATTGATAGGTACGTCGCCGATATCAGCGACTTGTAAAGACTCAAAGGGTGCCGCGCGAGTGGCAACGTTATAAGGGCGAATCATGCGTGATTCATCGCGAATCTGGCGAGGGCCCAATCTGGCACCGCTACGGTTTGACGCCCCAATATCCATAGGTACACCAACGAAAGCCACGTCTAATCCTGCTGCATCAGCCTGAGTTGGCAGGCGCATCATAGAAGCAAAACCGCCAAATCTTGGCATGTCGTTGCCGCTCAATGGTTGATTGAATTTCATAATTCACATCCTTGTTTTATGTCGTCGAAATAGACAATTTGTTATATATCAATTTTTATATGACTCTGACAATACCTAAATATCGGTAGGCAGACCATGGTAAAATTCAGAAGTAAACTTCTATTTTTTCGTAGTAAGTTAGATTTAATCGTTATTATTAGAAGTTTTATAAAAGTTTTGGTCAAGACAATAGATACGGGAACATAACTTTCGATGTTAGATGAATTGATAAAAATAGACATCAAAACCTTGCGTAGCTTTATGGCAATCGTGGAGTGTCAAGGCGTGACCGCCGCTCAGTCGCGCTTAAATGTGACGCCCTCTGTTATTAGTGGACATTTAACCCATTTAGAAGATCGCTTGGGTATGACGCTTTGTCATCGTGGCCGCGCGGGTTTTAAGCTGACAGAAGATGGCGCTGCGGTTTACGAGGCTTGCTTGAGTTTTACTGAAGCGGTGGCCAGCTTTCAGCATCAACTGCACTATATTCGCCAATTAGATTCGGTGCGTGGCGGTCATATCCGACTGTGTCTCATTGACCAGATGCCGACGTTTTTTTATGACGCCTTGCGCCAATGCTTGGCTGCTAGCTATCGTGACAATCCACTCATTCATTTTTCTATCGATGTGCAAAGCCCTGAAAGCATGCTGGAGAAGCTGCTGAGTAACGAGAGTGATATTGGCGTGGGTTATTTTGGTAGTTTTCCACCATTACTCACTTTTCAGCCAGCATTTATTGAAAGACAGGTCGTCTGCTGCGGACGCGAGCATAAACTGTTTTATGACTCAGAAAACTTAAGCTTTGAGGACTTGGAACAAAACCATCCATGGATAAAACGAGGGTATATTACTGATATGAGCATCAATCATGTCCGCCCCAAGACGTTAAGCGCTACCACTTATCATATGGAGGCAACCGCGCAGCTGATTTTGGCAGGTCATCATGTTGGCTATTTGCCACGCGATCTAGCAATGCGCTATGAAGAGATGGGGCTGATGAAAATACTACTGCCTGATGAGGCAAGCTATGAAGTGAAGCATCACTGGGCATACCGAGAAAACCTACACAAACATGTGGCAGATTTTTTGAATAAAATGATAAATTTGTTGTCAGAGAATTATTCTAAAGCGTAATTTATCAGCAGATTTTGCTACTCGGATTCTCAGTGTTTCTTAATCACAGTGTCCTAATAGCTGGTGCATTGTCTTGTATTGAAAGTAATGCCTTTAAAGACAAGGCTTTATCTTACTGTTTTGATCATCAGCTGTTAACAATTTGCGACAAAATTTTAGGCGGTCGCTGCTTGGTCTTGGTACTTTAGACCAATGGTTCTTAGCTTCCCTTTGTCATCGACTTCCTTAATAACCAATGACCATTCATCGCTTATCACAACAGTATCGCCTGACACTGGCGCAGTACCTAAGTGTGATTTCACGTACTCGGCCACCGTCTGCTCCCACATGTTTTTTGCGCTGTCTTCATCGGACGTTTTAAGTGTTTTTACCAATGTCTCAGACGCCATAATTCCTGTAAAAAACGGCAAGTCTCCAAGCTTGACACTCGGTGATAGCAACCAATCGCCATAGAAGTCATCGATAGCTTTGCGATCCAATGTCGTGTCATTAAAAATCTTAGCGATTTTGCTCGCGTGATTACCTCTCATGGCATACCAGACACTATCGCCGAATTTTAGCTTTGTGTTGTCATTGACTACTACGATTTGCTGATTACGGACTAGCGCAAAGACACTGATTTCATCTGGATTGATGCCTTTAGAGATACCCATAGGATGACGCCCAATGGCAAATGCACCTGACTTTGCCTCAAACTCATATAGCGTGATACTGGCCTTATCGGATACCCAGACCTCGTGCTCCTCTTTTGGGTCTTTATTGGTTGGAATACGTACTTTAAATAGATTGGCCATCGTCGGGATAGTTGTGCCTTGCAAAATCAATGATAAGACCACGACACCAAAGGCAATATCAAACAGCATAAAGGCATTATCTATACCAGCCATAACAGGTAAAATTGCCAAAGTAATAGGCACTGCACCGCGTAAACCAACCCAAGAGATAAACCCGATCTCTCTGTCTTTAAATTTGAAAGGTTTGACACTGGTATAGACGGCAATAGGACGCGCGACAAAGATCATAAAGAGCGCGATTGCAACCGAATAATGCCAGACATTGAGGACGTTTGACGGAGTGACCAGCAGTCCTAATACCACAAACAGCACCGCCTGAGACAGCCAAGCAAAGCTGTCCATCACTCGCATGACATGCTCAGTCGAGCGCACTTTATGGTTACCGATTAACACACCAGTGAGGTATACCGCCAAAAATCCACTGCCGCCAATGAGATTGGTCGCGGCGAACACAGCCAAGCCAGCGGAGAGGATTAAAATGGCGTACATGCCTTCTGCCAAATGTACCTTGGGCAATAATCGGGATAAGAAATAACCGAATAACAAGCCCATCCCTAGCCCAAAGCTCAGCTGCTGTAGCAATAAAACTAAAAAGCCAGACACTGTCTGACCAGCAGGATCAACATTTAGGGCAATCAAACCAGTGACTAATAAAATAGCCAAAGGATCGTTGGCACCAGACTCAAGTTCAAGCGTGGCTTGTACACGGTCGTTAAGCTTGACACCGCCATTACGTAATAGAGAAAATACTGCTGCCGCATCGGTTGAGCCGACAATCGCTGCCATCAGCAAACCAAAGCGCCAATCGACATCGAGCAGCCAAGTGACAAATACACCTAGCACCATGACCGTGACCAACACGCCCCACGTGGCCAGCGTAATCGCAGGCTTTAGACCCACTCGGAACGATTTAAAGGAAGTGCGTAAACCACCATCTAGCAAGATACAGGCTAAGGCTGCCTGCCCAACGAAATTGGCTAGCGCATATTGAGAGAACTCAATACCCAAGATACCCTGCTCGCCTGCCAACATACCCACTATCAAAAACAGCAACAATAATGGTACGCCTAAGCGCGCCGATAATGTACTCGCCATGATACTGGCGAAAATTAATATCGCGCCTACCAAGTAGAGGATATTTAAGGTATCCATTTTTTAAGCCCTATTTTGTCGTTGTCGTGATTGTATTTGTGGTTATATTTATGATGAGTGGGATATTACTTGATTCAAAAAAAACTTACGTTGTCGCACTGTCAGTAGATATCACACCAGATAAGCGCCTATCAGCGATGGTCAATCGACCACTGCCAAGCGTAACATCTACTATCAAATTTTATAAAAGATATTTTAGCCAAATCATATCCGTTTATAGATGAAAGCTGTCTGTACTACCTCATGTAAACGTCAACTTTTATTCAACGATAATTGTCATCTGTATCAGCTAATCTAAGCCTGAATGCTTAAGCTTGAATGTATTGCCATGTCAGTACTAAGATAGCCGCGGCTATCATCCAAGCGACGACGCCCAATAGTAAAGCCTTATATAAGCTCATATAGCCAATACTGAAAAACACCACAAAAGTATAAATAAGATGCGGGATGACACCAAGCATACTAAATATCAATGCCACTCTTAGATCCGCGGCACTACGCTCAGTACCAACGATGAAATGACTGATCAGGGTAAATGTAGGGAATAGCGGTGCCAATGCCGCCAGATAGAAGAATTTGGTCTGCGCAAATAATTGAATGAGCAAAACCATCAAAGCGCCAATAAGCATTTTTAGCCAAATCACGACGGGGTCATCTCCTATGGAATGATAAGGGCTGGAAATAACCCAATCTACCATGATACTAAAGTCTGCAAACCGACATAAGAGCAATAACTGATTAATTAATCTATAGGATAAAAAAGTGCAAGAAGCCCCATTTAGCAACATTGCTAGATGGGGCTTCTTGCACTTTTTTATGAAGCGAGTTTTTTATTAATTACTCAATCATTTTTTGGCTTCAGCGCGGCACTGATGTCGGCCAGTAGTGGCGGGATATCATGCTTACCAGCGATGACTTCCAACATAACCAGCTTGTCTTTGGCGGCAGCTGCTTGCTTGAGAGCTGCTTTTAACTCACCCGCTGTCTCTGCTTTTAGTAGCAGACTATTATCATCAGTAGCACCAAACGCTTTTGGCATCAGCTGCCAGTCACATTTAGGGATGTCGTTATAATACTGATTTTCACCATGAATCGCCCGCTCAACGGTATAGCCGTCATTATTAATCAGTACAATCACAGGATTGACCCGCTCTTGAATCATGACCGCAATCTCTTGAATGGTTAATAATGCCGAGCCATCACCAATCAGCAAAATACTACGCTTATGCGGCGATGCAATGGCCGCGCCTAAACTCGCCGGCAAAGTATAACCGATAGAACCCCACATAGGCTGTCCATAAGACGTCACGCCTTCTGGCAGACGCACATCACTGATACCAAAATAGGCAGTACCTTGTTCAGAAAACACCAAGTTTTTATCATCAAGCGCATCAGCGATGATATGCCATAAGTCATCTTGACGGATAGCCTCATCATCCTTGCCATGTTGCTCATGCGGCTTTACCTCTTCACAGAACTGCTTTGGCACAATGTTAATATCTGAAGTCATCACCTCATGCAATGTTTTTAGAGCATCTTTTAGGGCAATGGGTGCAAAGTTTCTGCCTGCGATACTTGCACGCTCATAATGCAGGTCAACCACCACATTTTCATCAATATTTTGGCTAAAACCCGCTGTCGTCGTATCCGTATACTGCACGCCAATCTTAATCAAACATTCACAGTTTTCGACCATATCCTTAACGACGGGACGCGATGCCACGCCTGCATAAGTCCCTGCCCAACGATCACTGTTTTCGTCAAGCAAAGTTTTGCCCCACGATAGCGTCGTATAAGGAATATTGGTATCGGCAAGCAACGCTTTTAACTGCTTTTGCAGCCCTAAACGATGCACCATCAAGTCTGCCATAAGCGTGGTGGTTTTGTTTGGCAGAAATTCTATTAGCGCTTGCTTAAAATCATCTAACGCCGCTTGACTGGTGATATCTTCTTCACTATCGACAAGTTTGGTCGTTGGCGGATAAATTGGCGTTTTTGCAACATCTGGTGATAACAGTAAATAACCGGGACGATGCTTTTTAAGAATCAGACGAATAACCCGATCAATCTCAGAAGCAGCATTTTCAGGTGTAATGTGCGCGCGCGCCACAGTCACCGGCTCGACCATTTTAATAAAATGGTTAAATACCCCGTCACCCAAAGTATGGTGAATCCGGCGTTTGGAATCTTGCAATGCTGTGCTTGGTGCGCCGACCACATGCAATACCGGTGCATACTCTGCAAACGAGCCTGCCGTTGCATTAATCGCTGACAGCTCACCGACGCCAAAAGTCGTTACCATAGCGGCAAAACCACGCTCACGTGCATAGCCGTCAGCTGCGTAGCCTGCATTCAACTCATTGGTGTTACCCACCCAGCGCAATTTATCAGAAGCGATAACATTGTCTAAAAATGTTAAATTAAAATCACCGGGCACACCAAATATTTCAGTGGCACCCGCTTCAGCGATTCGATCAAACAAATAATCAGCGATGGTATATTGTTGACTCATTTCTTATCCTTTGACTTATCATTCTAAGTATTGTTGGTTTTTAATTTGATTATGACTAACTATAAAGTACATCCCAGCTTATTTATTTAATGCAAAGCTTTTGGAATGCATATTATAAGAAACTGTTATAACATACATTTATGGCCAGATAACATACCTGTCTTACTAACTTTTACTTTTTTCGTCATAGGTATTGACACTCTTAAAAAACTGCGTATAATACGCCTTCATCAACTAACGACAGTTAATTGATAATCAGCGGGAATAGCTCAGTGGTAGAGCATAACCTTGCCAAGGTTGGGGTCGAGAGTTCGAATCTCTTTTCCCGCTCCAAATTAGCTTGAATAAAGCGCAAAAGCCTCACATCTCTTAATGGGAGATGTGAGGCTTTTTTTTGTCTATTTTTAGGGGATTACGCAGAGCACCTATGATATTCAAATATGGGCGGACTACTGGGCATACAATAATAAAGGCGGCTTTATTAAGCACGTAAAGACGCTTTGCGGGAATTATGAGCTTAGCGCATAAATACAATTTGAGATGATTTCTCAACGCTATGCTCACTTAGATGATGTTGTATGTAAATACTATGGTTATAACTATCCGATTGAAGTACACATATACGTCAGCATGATTTTTAGCAGACAGATAAGTACCAAGAATTAAAAAAGCCAGACAACTAAGCTGTCTGGCTTTTCTTGTGTGCATCATCTATTAAAAACAGTTTAAGGCTTCTATGCCACTACAGTCTCTAACGCTTACGTCCTGTAAAGCACTTTAACCACATGCCAGCCAAATTTGGTTTTCACTAAATGTGGGGTAAAGAGTTCGCCGCTGAAGCAGACTTTATCAAATGCTGGTACCATGTCACCTTTTTCAAACTCACCTAAGCTGCCGCCTTTTTTGCCTGATGGGCAGGTGGAGTGTTTCTTAGCCAGTACATCAAACTGCGCGCCTTTTTTGAGTTTGGCAATAATGTCGTCAGCCAATGCTTTATCTTTGACTAAAATGTGTAATGCGCTAGCGGTGCGAGCCATAACGTAAACCTTCATAAAATATTGATTATCAGGGCATTATATCACTACTTACTTTGGTTTCTCACCTAACTTGACTGCGCTATTTTATCAAAAGCCATTATCTACACAGGCGATTTTATAAAGCGCTGAGTTCTTTTATCCAATTTTTCAGGTTTGGAGGGAATTTCAATGTTAGCTCATGTAAATAAATTTTTAATAAATGGACAACCATTAAATGAACAGAAAACAGGTTATCATTACTCTTAAAATGCCCTGTATAACAATGCATAAATACCCATTAACAATTAACCATTAGGAAGAATCTTATGGCAAAATTAGAATCCAACATCGAATTAGAGGCCGCAGCATTCCGTCGTTTATTGGCTCACTTGGACGAGCGTAAAGATGTACAAAATATTGATTTAATGAACCTTGCTGACTTTTGTCGCAACTGTTTATCCAAATGGTATAAAGCAGCTGGTGAAGAGCGTGGGATTGACATCGACTACGAAGACGCGCGTGAGCTTGTTTATGGCATGCCCTATTCTGAGTGGAAAGAGAAGCATCAACAACCAGCAACACCAGAGCAATTGGCACGCTTTAACGACATTGAAGCCGCCAAGAACGAGTCCAATTAAGAGTAATTGTAGTTGCTCTCAATCAATGAATCAATATTGATTGAGAACAACTATAAAAACGCTAAGCAATACTTGGAATACAATCAAGCGAGGCCGCTAGTTTAGCGGCTTTTAGTTTATCTGCTCTCTAAAGACTTGAGCATACTATTAAATACTTTTGTACCTTGTTTTTGCATTTTACGATCCAACGCCCATCCAATTAATGGCACAACTATTCGACCTTCAGACAGCCAAGTCACGTGTGTGGTTCCGTCTCCTAAATCTTTTAGATCAATCATGCCTTTGTTATGTTGCATTCTTATAGGTTTAGATTTTTCGATTTTGTATTGCATATGGGTGGGACGCTCAAACGCCGTAATGCGCTCCCATACTTTAAAGGTGCCCGTTTGTACTGATCGTAAAGCGCCAACGCCATTGCGTTCCTCGTCACCTTCAGTCAACAATTTAGCAGTACCTACAGCTTTAAATAATCCATAGCTAGCGTGGTCACTTAGTGCTTCAAAAACCTCATTAATCGGTTTTTTGACAATGCGTTCTACTTTTATCTTGAACATAATATTATCTCATTAAGGTTAAGATTATTTAGCTTATTGCCATTTCATAAATGAATAAAGCAATCAAACTTTAAGTTATCTGGATTTTGATACAGTATCTTTTGTAAAACGCTCTAAACCAGTCAACCACTACTTACCAATCTATGACTTTGAAGACTGTTACCGCTTAGAGCCTCGACCTTTTGAAGGCCGATTGCCACGTGCAGTAGGTTTGCCATTGCCACGAGATTTATTGCTATCACCAAAAGGACGCTTATCTTTAGAACCTTTCGGCTTTCTAGCACCATCCTTTGAGTGTTTGGTACTTCCCTTTGCGGCGCCCGTTGGTTTTGAAGATGATTTTGGCTTTGATGAGCTATCAGTGCGAGCTTTTTTTCGAGGCGCATTCTGAGACTTCTTGCCCGATTTATTGTCCTCTGAAGAAGACGCTCCTATAGACTTCAGTAAAACAGACAGCTCTTTTTCGGTCAAATCTCGCCAGTCTCCAACGGGAATTCCCTTAAGACTGACATTCATAATCCGTGTACGTTCAAGCTTCACCACTTCATAGCCAAAATGCTCACACATACGGCGAATTTGGCGGTTCAAACCCTGAACTAGCGTGATGTTAAACACGGTGGGTGCGACCTTAGTAACCGGGCATTTCTTTGTCATCTGCCCCAAAATAGGCACACCACCGGCCAAACCCTCGATGAAACTATCGGTGATCGGTTTATTGACCGTGACCAAATATTCTTTTTCGTGATTATTGCCAGCACGTAATACCTTATTCACCAGATCGCCATTGTTGGTCAAAAAGATTAAACCTTGGGAGTCCTTATCCAAACGACCGATGGGGAAAATACGTAAACTATGTCTCACAAAATCGACGATGTTGTTTTTCTCAGAGCTCTCGGTGGTGCTGACAATACCTACTGGCTTATTCAACACAATAAAAACAAAATCATCAGGCTCTCGTGGCTCAATAAGCTGGCCGTTAACTTTTACCGCATCTCCAGCGACTACTTGCGCGCCTACTTGAGCACGCTTGCCATTGACGTACACATTACCTTGTTCAATAAAGCGGTCAGCGTCGCGTCTGGAGCAAATACCGCTTTCGCTGATGTATTTATTTAAACGAGTCGAGGAAGCGTTAAACATAAAGCACCGTTTTACTTAATAAAAGGCTTTTCCTGCTAAGAAAAAAACCTAAATTGAATGAATAATTAATAACTGGATGGCTCGTATTATATAGGAAACTCAGTGCTCATTTGTATCGTCGCTTTTAGAAAACCAATTGACTTCTTATATCAAATTGAAAGCACAGAGCAATCAAACCCACCCTTCTTCCAAAAGCTGCTCGGTGTTACTTATTTTGAATTCATGATATAAATTGAAGAATACCGCAGGGTCTTCAATGTTATCGAGCAACTCGCGTTTATTAAGCGCCACAAACATCGCCAGCGCATAAGCGGCACAATGGATAGTTTTTTTGGGATTAAAATCACGATCAGTAAAGGCCTGATATTGCATGACTTCCTCATGCAGATGCGGGTTTTGCTTTAGGGCATTGATATACAGCCAGTCATAAAATGTCGTCAACGGCTCTACGCTCCATTCCATGCCAAAATAATTATAGCCAATCAGCTCACCTGAAGTTATTAAGCGCTCGTCCTTTTTGGCTTGTCTTGGCGGCACACTTAGCAAGTCGATATAAGGGCCATCATCCTCAAAAACCATACTGCTTTGAAAGGCGTTTTCGACACTATATTGCTGCCCATCTTGCTCATTCGTGAGCTTTAAGCTCAATGGACTGAGCGGAAAACTCAATTTATTGCCCGATTTACTCGATAGCTCTAGGACATGACTAAAGCCATACTTTTTACGAATGACTTGATGCATATCATTAATGGATTTTTTCTTTTGGCGACTCGCAAACCCCACATGCCGCTCAAACCGAACCATGTCCGTTTTGACCAGATTATCACTGTTGGTTCTCGGCATGAATACGGGTTTATGTTCTACAGCATCTTGTCTTTGATCCACAGGGTTCTGTGTTTGTTGCATAGCAATGTGCCTTATATCAATAATCTTGTATAAATGTTCTTTTGTAACGGCTTTTTTATAACAGCTTTGGCATAAACAGTATTTTAAAATAACTGTCATGCGAATTTAGGACATACCCTACTCTTAGCGCTTGCTACCTACTCAGCAGCATCTAATAAGGTGTTAAGCTCGTCCACCATGGCATCGTCTATGATGTTGTCCTCAACATAGCTCACTGTCTCATCTATAGTGTTCAGATCCATTTCTCGAATACCTAAGCTGGCTAGCTGCTTATTGATCGAGTCTAAACTGTCATTCTCTTCGGTATCGTCCAATAGATTTTCTTCGAATCTGCCTCTAACGAACCAGTACATTTTTTCTAATACGGTTTCTTTTTTGGTCAAAGTAGAATAACCGTCACCATAAATGAACAAGTTAAAATGATAAGGTATCTCTACATCGTTAATGAAAAAGGTGCGCTTGCACTCTAGTGTATAAGCTTGAATCTCCTTGTCCTCAGCGGCTAGGTCCTCAGCGTCTAGGTCTTCAATACCTTCATCATTTTTATTGTCTTCATCATATTCAATCACTTCTTTTACCAACTCGCCTAGGATTTCATAGCGCCCTGCTTTGACCTTATGATTATAAATGATAGAGGACTCCGCGATTGCGTCAAAAATAATCGCACTGACGTCTAACGTATGATTGTCAATATCATAAAAACTCTTTAGCGCGGGTAAAAACTCGGTCAGCTTTTCTTCAGGTACTTGAATGAGAAACTGCTGCTCGTATATTTTAATCATGTCTTCAGGCGCATAAGTGTTGGCAGTATCAGTCTCGTTTCTACCAGTCGGCTGCAAAGGTAAAAAATTATACGGGTTATTATTGCTCATTCAGGACGGCCTTTTTATTTGGAGGTACTTTGTTAAATTTTTATTGCTGCTAATTGCTATTAGATAATGAGTGATACATAAAATACCGCTCACACTCTGGCAGCTCATACTCAATGCTATCAATAATCTCATTACGCTGTTTAGTGATAAGTCGATAACCACTAATTACCAATGACTAATCACGCAATTATACGGCAGGTTACCATTATACGTCTTATAGTGCTTGTCGATACATTTTTACCCGTACAGTTTCGCCTTAGGAGGCCAAATACTGCTTTTAACCATGAAGCGTGGTTATATCCACTAAGCATCTCGTTAATAACGCACGTTCATCTTAATGAACCCTTATCGTTAAGCACTTAGGATTAAGAAGGAAATAGCACCACATCATCCTCTTCTTGCCAAGGCTGGTACTTTTTCATTGCCTGCAGGAATGATGGATGCGCCAGCCAATCTTGCAACCAGCGCTGTAGATTTGGGTAAGGTAGATCATAAAAAACATCGCGATCCACATGCGCAAACTGACGGACAAAAGGCATGATGCCAATATCGGCAATCGTTATGCTATCGCCTAGCAAATAAGGGTTTTTAGTCAGCAGTTCTTCTAGCACCTGTAAAAAGACTTCGCCCCGTTGTCGATACTCTTCCTGAGTCATCTCAGGATGACGGTCGGCGTACTTATAACGATCTAGCCAATGTTTAAATTCGTTATCGTTTTTATCGATCAGAGCGTTGGCCTGTTGCAAAACCTCTGAATCCAGCAACCTTTGCGGATCTTGCTGCTCAAGCACCCACTCCATTATCTCTCTACTCTCTTCAATCACCCTACCATCAGCCAGTTGCAAAACAGGCACTGTAGCTTTGGGACTTATCGCTAGCATCTGCATCGGTTTATTTTTGAGCGTTATCTCCCGCAGCTCCACTTGTAACTCAGCGAATAAGATGCCAAGCCTAGCACGCATGGCATAAGGACAACGACGAAAAGAATACAGGCGATGCAGTGGAACAGTCATAATATCTCTCACAGGTAACTCAAAATCAGGAAAGAAGAATAAAAAAGACCTCGCCCCTAACTCAAAGCAAGGTCATTACTTTAGCATTTATTTATAAGAACAATAATCCCAGACCAATCACAACGCCACTGACAATCAACACGATGACACAAAAGCCCATGATATCTTTGGCTTTTAGTCCAGCGATTGCTAAGGCGGGCAATGCCCAAAATGGCTGGATCATATTTGTCCAAGCATCGCCCCATGCCACCGCCATGGCAACTTTTGCAGGGTCACTACCAAGCATTTCTGCCGCTTCCAACATAATCGGCGCTTGCACTGCCCACTGTCCACCCCCTGACGGGACAAAGAAGTTGACGAGTCCTGCACTTAAGAAGGCAAAAAGTGGCAACGTGTCTGCTGACGAAACGCTGACGAACGCTTCTGACATAACAGCTGCCAAGCCAGACGCCGTCATCATACCCATAATGCCTGCATAAAACGGAAATTGGACAATAATTGCGCCTGCGCCTTTGACCGCTTCTTGCACGGCAATCAAATACTTGCGCGGTGTTCCGTGAAATATGATGCCAAGGAACAAGAACATAAAGTTGACCAAGTCGAGCGTCAATGCAAAGCCGTTTTGCACAAAATAATAAACGATAAAGGCGATGCCTAAAGCGCCAATAACCATCGATAGTATCCAGCTGTTTTCCAAACGCTCTGCTGGTGTCATGGCTGATTTTTCTGGCAGTTCATCAATGATGGGATCAGCCAACACTTTTGGATCGACCGTCACCGTATCTTCTTTTTTTGGCATCATCAGACGGTTTAATAACGGCACAATAATAACCAAGGCTGCAACGATAATTAAATTATAACTCGCAAAGATAGTCGCACTCGTCGGAATAATACCAATTTTATCAACGAACGGATGGCCTTCTGTGGCAATCGATAGAGGAATCGATCCCGAGAATCCGGCATGCCAAATAATAAAACCAGAATAAGCACTGGCAATCAATAAGCGGTAATCGACATGTTCAACACGCTTCGCTAATTCTTTGGCGAATAACGCACCGATGACCAAGCCAAATCCCCAGTTGATCCAACTCGCTGCAAGCGAGACTAAGGTTACCAAAATAATCGCACTACCGGGCGACTTGGCAAAGCCGGCAAGTTTGCCCAATCCTTTTTTAAATATTGGGCTGCTTGCCAATACAAAGCCAGTGACGAGTACCAGTACCATCTGCATTGAGAACGCGAGTAATGCCCAGAAGCCCTCACCCCAATATGCCACCATCTGTACCGGTGAAGAATCGGTTAGACCTAAGCCCATACCAAAAATCACGACGGTTAAGATGATGACAAATAAAAATGGATCCGGTAAGTATTTTTCCATCAAACTATTCGAAAAACGCGTGATTCCCTTCATTGTAAAACTCCCTTTTTATTGAAAATCGTCCCTTACTTCTAACGCTAATGTTACCTCATTCTTCCTTTATATTCTTACTCATTCAGCAAGAATTAGCTCTTATTACGCTGTATTAGCTTCTAAAATCTTCTGTCTCATTAGTTAACAGAAAAAGTCTTTGCAGAGCGATATCGCTCTGCAAAGACTTCTAATGATCAACAACAGTTATCAAAATTTTTTATAAGCTCTCATAGTCTTTGATAATCTGTCAGATGCAATCAATAAATAGATAATATTTAAACTTTTATCTTTTTCACGATAAACAGCAGCAACATCTTTCACTCGCTTATGATAACAATGCGAACACTGACCCTCAATAATAATTTTCACTCTTAGAGGATATGGTACTCATAGGCTCCTTTAGGTGTATGACAATGGTGAGATCATAAGAAATAAAATTGGAGGATACAAACGTTTAATCTAATTATCAAAATAGAAATTAAATGAAATCTATTGATTTCAAACATCTATCTTAAACGTGTCATAAGCGAGTAACAGTTATCTTTATAAAGAATTCAATTGCTTTTACTTATCGTAGGATATAGATTTGAGGGAGCCGTGCGGACAAAATGATGGATTCATCGCCTTTCAAAAATAGCTAAGAAATTCAAGGATGACATAATGAAAAGCAATTCAACACTCAATGTAAATGAAACGTAAAAGACAATGTAACTGAACAAGAATGGCAGATGCGAGTCAACCTTGCCGCTTGTTATCGATTGATTGCCTTGTATGGCTGGGATGATTTGGTCTTTACTCATATTTCGGCACGTGTGCCAAATACTGAGGATGAATTTTTGATTAACCCTTATGGTTTACTATTTGAAGAGATTACCGCCTCTAGTCTGGTCAAAGTCAATCAAGCTGGTGAAAAAGTGTCGTCATCAGAATTCGATATCAATCCTGCAGGGTTTACCATTCATAGTGCCGTCTACGAAGCTCGTAGTGATGCCCATTGCGTTATCCACCTCCATACCAGCGACGGTGTGGCTGTATCTACCCAACAGCAAGGATTATTGCCTATCTCGCAACAATCCTTATTTCCATCATCTAACTTGACTTATCATGACTATGAAGGTGTTGCTTTGAACCCTGAAGAAAAAGTGCGCTTAGTGTCTGATCTTGGAGAAGCCAATTTCATGATTTTACGCAATCATGGTTTGCTCACTTGTGCAAGCACTGTGGCCGATGCCTTTTTAAACATGTACATCTTGCAAAAAGCGTGCGAGGTCCAAATCAAAGCGCAGAGCGGCGGCAGTGAATTAACCTTGATATCACCGCAAATATTGGCTGGCATTCAAGCGGCATCGAAGCAAGTAACTAAAGAAGCCAATGGTGATATTGCGTGGCCGGCCTTATTAAGAAAGCTGCACCGAACTGATCCGTCTTTTGAGGAGTGAGCCAATAATGATAACGCTGAATGAATGGCAACAACAGGGACAATTCGTATTTATTGACGGTCAGAAAATTTTTACCCGTCAGGGTGGAGATAAAAATGCGCCAGTATTACTGTTAATTCATGGTTTCCCCAGTGCCAGTTGGGATTGGGAAGGTATGTGGGAGAAGCTCACTGAGCATTATTACGTTGTCACTCTCGATATGTTGGGGTTTGGCTTGTCTGACAAACCCAAAGACGCGCGCTACTTAATTAGTGAGCAGGCTGATATTTTTGAGACTTTTTTGCAAAATCTTGGCATCCATGACTATCATATTTTGGTACACGATTATGGTGACACAGTCGCACAAGAGTTATTAGCTAGGCAAGTTAGTGGCAGTAGTGACAATAGTAAAAGGCGCATTGACAGTGTTTGTTTTCTAAATGGTGGCCTGTTTCCTGAGACTCACAAACCAATCTTGATTCAAAAATTATTATTGTCGCCCTTAGGTCCTTTGGTATCCAAATTCATTAATAAGCAGAAGTTTGCGGATAATTTACAACAAATATTTGGGCCAGCAACGCCGCCAACCCCTGAGGTCATCGAAACGTTATGGCAGCTGTTAACTCATAATAATGGTCTAGCAGTGATGCATAAACTGATTAACTATATACCACAACGTCAACAATATCGTGAACGCTGGGTAGACGCGATTATCAATAGCAGCATACCAATTAAACTGGTTGCAGGTGCCAAAGATCCCATCTCGGGTAAACATATGATTCAGCGTTACCGTGAATTGATCCCGAATGCCAATGTTGCTGAGATGTCAGCGTTGGGACATTATCCACAAATTGAAGATGCCGATGCTATCACCGCCGAATACCTAAGCTTTAGAAGTAATGTGAATTAAAGAATATCTGCACCAAAATGAGCAAGGAAAGGTATGTGAAAAAGCGTCGTTAAGTGACTAGTCAAATCTCGCACTCGTCACCACTGTCAGCGGTCTGACATTACCGTCAGGCTTTGCTTCGACCTTCGACCTTTGGCATTTAACATTTAAAACTTAACACGCTTTAGATTCTGGTAGAGCATATTTGACGCTATCAACCACTTCATTACGCTGTTCAGTGATTAATTGATAACCTTTAACCATACCATTATAAGGTAGGTTGCCCTCGTGCTGCCGATAATGCTTGTAGATACTTTTTTTCACTATCGACGCTCGCTCAGACTCATCTAGTTTGGCAAATCCCTCTGGCAATCTTATATGAGCCAAGCGCGAAGCAGCACCACGAGCCATCCAGTTCACGTCCGCAGTAAACTCAAAGTTTACCTCTGCTCGCAAACTATATTTTGGCAACCGGCTAGGATAATGTGTTAAGTCATCTTTAATTTGGGCAATATCTTCTGCAAAAGGTGCATGAGGTATCTCAAGCACTGTAAATAATGCTATTAAAAACTCATCAGCAGTAAAATATTTATCAAGATAGCTGCTATCAAGCCCGAGATATTTGTTCGACAATACATGACGCAGTCGCTCACAAGCAGGAATGGTATGCTTGATAGGATAACCCATGGCTTTGACAATATCTTGCGGACGCAGCTCAAGTGTTGCTATCTGATTGATCGCATACTGTGCAAGAAGATGACGTGGATGATAATGACGGGTATATTTGGATTGGTTGGCAATGTGGCTCATGATATTGAACACCTTAGACTCCTGTAACTCCGACGAAAAAGGTTGAATTAGGCCTAAATAGGCAAATAAAATCAGGCACAAATGAGGATGTCGGAGTACAGGCTCATGCGCTTTACCAGAATTTTTTTATATCGTGCTGGAAGTTGCAAGGTTTGTACGCTGCCATTAATTAAAATAACGGATGACGATACAAAACTGTTAAACCCACGATAGTGACTCAAGGATAATAGCATATCAGATACTAGAAAATAAATATGGATATTAATACGCTTTAGTAATCAAACAAGTATTAATGTCTTCCTATCATCGTAAAACTCTAAATATCTTTATATTTAAAAGAACTTTAGCAAAATCAGACGATAACTCAATAAAGTTATCCAATATAAAGTTATCCAATGATTCTTAGGCATTGACCTGCATGATATAAAGTCAGTCCCAGCTCAGTAAAGCCAGACTTAATGCCTCCAAAAGATATTTTTGCCTCTTCTAAAGTCTTAAATGGCAAGGGAATACTGTCCCTATTACCTGTCATTATATAATCTGCAAAGCACTTACCCATCAGCGTGCCTGTGGTAATACCGCGACCGTTATAAGCCGTTGCTGTCAGTAAACCTTCAGCGGGTTCCATGACTCGAAAGATATGATCTTGCGTAAAGCCGAAGCTACCAGTCCACTCATACTGCCACTTAAATGCTGGTAAATCTGGATAATAGCTTTGTTGCACAGCATTGGCCCATGATTGATAAAAGGATTTTGGTTTAAGCTGCGTACCACCAACTGTTCCCAATAATAGACGATCATCGTCATCACGGCGAAAGCTAGACAAGGCCAAGCGTGTATCCCATGCCCCTGTTTTGTATGGCAAAATACGATCTGCCGCCTCTCCGCTGAGCGGCTCAGACGCAATCTGATAGTAATACACTAGATAAAACGTCTTTTTGATTTCTGTCCACTCGCCTTCGGTATAAGCGTTGGTTGCAATAATAACGCGCTCAGATTTCACGCGCGCTTTAGAAGTCCTTGCATACCAATAGCCATCCACCTTTTCTAAAGTTTCAACAGCGGAATGCTCATAGATAGTGACGCCAAGATCTTTTGCTACTTTGGCCAGCCCTCTCACATAAGCCAGCGGATTTATGGTACCCGCACGGTGATCGAGTAACGCTTTATTGATATTTTTGGTGCCACAATATTCGTGGCATTTACTGCCGGTTAATACTTCAACATTCGCACCGCGACGGCTTAGCTGCTCGTATCTAATATCGACATCGACTTCACCTTTGGCGTTATGTGCCATATGAATATTACCAGCTTGAGTGGCTTGTGCATCGATATTATAACGCTTGATTAAGTCGAATACTAAGCTTGGTGCTTGTCCAAGGGCTTCAGTTAAGCGCTCACCCGCCGCTTCACCTAACGCAATATTCAAATCATCAGGGCGCGCCCACGTTCCTGCATTGACCAGCCCTACACTTTTCCCTGAGCCGCCACTACCGATCGTTTGGCTCTCGAGCAAGATAACCTTGACGCCTTTTTCAGCCAAATGAATCGCCGCTGATAGCCCTGTATAACCGCCCCCAATGATACAGATAGTCGCTTGAGTATCATTAGTCATTTGACTGTGGGACTCAATATTGGGTGCAGTCATGTTCCATAAACAGTGCTCTTGTAACATCTCATGCTCCCTTGTATCACACGTCACTAATTGACGTTGAAGTAGTCGTGTCAAGCTTTTCTACGGATGGCTCTTCACGTGGTATAAATTTACCCAAGAATGCCCATAACAAGCCAAACAAAGGCGATAACCAGCAAGCAAATGCAAAAGGCGCATAAGTAAGGGTCGCAATACCAAGGGTCGCAGCGACAAAGCTACCGCCCATGTTCCAAGGGATAAGTGGCGACAACAGCGTACCACTGTCTTCAATAGAGCGCGTGAGTGTCGTGCGCTTATATCCCATCTCTTTATACTTGTCTTTTAGTAAACGACCTGGCAACACTAGTGTGGTATAGACGTCACCAATCAAAGTACCGACACCGATCGTGCTGGCATAAGTGGTTATCACTAAACCAAATCTCGATTTCACCATCTTATTAATTTTTGCCATGATGGCTTTGAGCGTACCGTAATGCTCAATGGCGCCGACGTACGCTAAGGCAAAGATGGTCAAGGTCACGACCCATGTCATTGACATTACACCGCCTTTAGACAGTAATTGGTCGACGACAGCAAAGCCTGTCTCACTGACAAAGCCATTTTGTAGGACGTTAAAGATATCGTGAACACCCACGCCTTGCATAAAGAACGCGACTAAGCCTGCAACTACTACACCTGATAATACCGTTGGAATAGCGGGCATTTTCATTACCGCCGCAATGACAACGACTACAGCAGGTAATAAAGTAATCACGCTCAAGTTATAGTTGGCCGCTAGTGAGGTTTGAATTTCTTTGATCGAAGATAAATCGACATTTTCTGCACCGTAACCCATCCCAATCCAAGCATAGATAATTAATGCAGTCACCATGGCAGGTACAGTCGTTGGCAACATGCCGCGAATATGATCCCAAAGCTCAACACCAGCCGCTGCTGGCGTTAAGTTGGTGGTGTCTGATAGAGGAGACATCTTGTCGCCAAAAAAAGCACCAGAAACGATAGCGCCGCCCGTTAGTGACGGCAGGATTCCCAAGCCTAGCCCAATACCCATCATAGCAAGACCGACTGTACCAACCGTGCCCCAAGAGGTACCGGTTGCGACAGAAATAATGGCGCAGATAAGACAAACGGAGACTAGAAATGATGAAGGGGAAAAAATGCTAAAACCGTAGTATAAAATCGTAGGGACGGTACCAGCGATAATCCAAGCCCCGATGAGCATACCAACGCCCATCAAGATAATCATGGCCGGTAGACCAATTTTAACAACCTTTAAAAAGCGTTGTTCCATGCCGTCCCAATCACGGCCACGCAGCTTCATAAACAAGCCGGTGATTAGAAGACCGCAAGCTAAGGGAATGTGAGGGGTAAAATCTTTGAATACAAAAAACTGCACCATCAGAATAATGGCAGTCAACACCAGAGGTGCAATATCTAATAAAAAACTAGAAGACGGACCGTAGCCATCTTTAGCTTCGTCATAAGGTTTATCATCCATCATAAGACACCTACCTTCCTTAGTAGTGGTTACTGTTGTCATAGATATAACAGTAGTGGGAACAACCAATCCATGGCTGCTGATAATGCTAAAAAAACGCTGAAAAGAGTACTAAAAAGGGAGTAAAAAAACCTGTTTTTGAAATCATGAATAGTTATTCATCACTTGCGCAGGCTTTCATACCAAAACAATAAATACTTAATAATTGGCTACCAAAACAATTGATACTTGGCTTGTTAAATAGGCGCTGAGCCTACTTAACAAGCGTCACATCACATCACATCACATTCTTACTAGCCAAAGTTGATGCCTTGCGCCAGTGGCAGCTCGGTTGAATAGTTGACCGTATTGGTCTGACGACGCATATAAGCTTTCCATGCATCAGAACCTGATTCACGACCACCGCCGGTTTCTTTTTCGCCGCCAAATGCGCCGCCAATCTCAGCACCGCTGGTGCCGATATTGACGTTGGCGATACCGCAATCACTACCGCGATCGCTGAGGAACGTTTCAGCTTCACGCAAGTCATTGGTAAAGATACAAGATGACAACCCTTGTGGGACATCGTTTTGCATCGCTAGCGCATCGTCAAATTCTTTATAAGGCATGACATATAAAATCGGTGCAAACGTCTCACTACGTGCCACGTCATTTTGCTCATCAAGCTCAACAATCGCCGGGGTCACATAATAAGCATCGGGGAATTTATCCATCAGCACCCGCTCGCCGCCCGTGACTTTACCGCCAGTATTGCGAGCCTTTTCTAACGCCGCTTGCATATTATTAAAGCTGTCTTCATCAATCAGTGGACCGACCAAATTGCCTTCAAGCGGATGGCCGATGCTCACCGTCTCGTATGCAGACTTAACGCGCGGTAAGATATCGTCTTTGACCGACTCATGAACGAACAGACGGCGTAAGGTGGTGCAGCGCTGCCCTGCCGTTCCTACTGCTGAGAATAGAATGCCACGTAGTGCCAAATCTAAATCGGCAGTGGGTGCCAAAATCATGGCGTTATTACCGCCAAGCTCAAGCAAGCATTTACCAAAACGCTCAGCGACTTTTGGCCCCACTTCTCGGCCCATGCGCGTACTACCGGTGGCACTGACTAAAGCGATGTCTTTGTTTTCAACCAACGCATTACCGATATCGGTTTTGCCCAATATAATTTGCGATAAATGTGCTGGTGCTTCACCAAATTTTGCCAAGGCTTTTTCAAATAACGCTTGGCAAGCTAAGGCGACAAGTGGGGTTTTTTCTGAAGGTTTCCAGATGACAGGGTTGCCACAGACGATGGCCAGTGCCGTATTCCAAGACCAAACGGCGACTGGGAAGTTAAAGGCAGAGATGACGCCGATGACGCCCAGTGGATGCCATGTCTCACGCATGTGGTGACCTGGGCGTTCTGAGGCGATGGTTAGACCATAAAGCTGACGCGATACGCCCACGGCAAAGTCACAAATATCAATCATTTCTTGTACTTCGCCAAGGCCTTCTTCTTTGATTTTTCCGGCTTCTAGCGATACTAAGATACCTAAGTCTTCTTTGTGTTCACGCAGGACTTCACCCAACAGACGAATCAGCTCACCACGTTTAGGGGCAGGAACGACACGCCATTCTTGAAAGGCTTGTTTGGCATTTTGGATTTTATTATTAACATCATCAACGCTATCTAGAGTTATCTTGCCAATAACCGTACCGTCTATAGGCGTATTGACTTCAAAATCGCCATGTTGATATTGTTCTTCTTTGACACCCATGGCAGACATGTATTGCTTAATCATAATCAATCCTTTGCTTATTGGTATAATGGTTTACTACGTCCTTGACTGACTTATAAAATTACCCTGCTACCTACTAAGTTGCAAAATAATAAATTTCTTGCAGTCATTCCTTTTTGGAATGACGTAGTAATAAGTCGGCTATACGCTGGCTATTTTTAGCCTAAATTTTACTAAATATTGACACTAGACAGGCACTGCTCAAGGCTTTGCGCCTGCATCGCTTCATACAATGCCATCTCATCGTAAATGACTGCCCCCAAATCACGTTCAAACTCTTGTTGGCTTGAGTAACCATCATATTGGCTTGGCTGCGCCTGTTGCAGATTCGATTGAAAGATACCGGCGGCACTGACAGGCAAAAAGTCCTCATAAACGATGGGTTCAATGCGAAGCACTTCATCATTAATCAGAGCAGTCAGCTTAGCATTAGGCAGTTTATTCAAATCATCATTGCTTAAGGTGGCGGCCAACAATGCTTGACCATCTTCAGAATCAAGGCTGCTATCCGTCAACTGGTAATAAAAATACGCCAGCCCCTCATCGTGTAGAGTTTGATAATCATCAGGAAAAGCGGTAAATACCTCAGTTAAAATTTGATTATACTGAGCCGCATTGTCCTCATTTGGGGTAGCACCAAGCTGGCGGTGAGCTGCGGCCAATAATTCATCATAAAGCGCGCGGCCCTTTTGTGTTAACGCCACACCGCGTTGCTCAATCTCTCCAAAGCGCGCGGTATGATGCCCTTGCTCGTACTCTTCATGGCTAGCGTCTGAGTTATTAGCAACTTTAAAGCCAACCGCTTCTTGTAGCGCTTTAAAACTGGTTTGCCTTAATAAGATAGGACACGCTCTACGCGGTGGCCCTTCGATAATGGCTTTTGAGGGTATGCCTCTTGCTTGCATGCCTTGTTGTACGGCATCAATATCCAAGGTTCGAGGCGTTAAATGATTGATATGTGGACCCTTAAAGCCGACCACATCAGCGACGAGCGGATGCTGATTTAATAGACGCTGATAGAGCGCTTTTGCCACCGGCGTTTTATCATGCCAACGAAATGTCTCTAACGCTTCTTGGACAAATTGCTCTGCTTGCTCAGTAGTCAAACCACCTTGCGCCTCAAAGACTTCAATAAGCTCAATAACGCCAGCAGTGAATATCTGACGCTGCGCCAGTGTGGCCGTGGCTTCTTGTTGTAAATTTTCATCGACAATCAAATCTAAACGCAATAACGAGGTAAAAACGCGAAAGGGGCTTTTATGCAATGAATGCGAGTCAAGCGCGCGAAAAGCTGTTGAATGCACCGGCACGCCAGCAGGCGCTAAATCGTAGTAGCCGACAGGGTGCATACCCATCACGGCAAAAAGACGGCGCATCATGCTCAGCTCTGCTGCGCTACCCAGCCGAATCGCCCCGTGGCGCTCCATGCTTAGGCGCTCAATCTCGCCCGTATGCAGCAGTTGTGATTTGATATCAGGATGTGAGGTTAATACTTCGGTATTGACCTCACTGACCAAATCAACCAAGTCGCCGTATAGCGGCACCTCGTTCTGATACATGGCTGACATGGCCATAGAAAAATGATGGCGGATATCATCGCTGCAGATAAAATCCTTATCTGGACTGACGCTACTATTTTTCACAAATAAACATCCTTGTAATAGAGTTAATAAATCTTTAGCTTAATAATAAGTATTTTGTTTCGAGCATTTGGTTATGACGATGCGCTATCTATCCTCAGCACGCCTAAGCACTCCTAAACATGCCTAAGCACTCCTAAACATTAAGCGGCAGGCAATCCATCAGGAAGCGCGATGAGTACCTCTTTTAGAATATCCAACCCTTCTTTTAGGGTGTCAGAATCTATGGTAAGTGGCGGTAATAAGCGAATGATATGGCGATATTGCCCACTTGGCATCAGCAATAGACCACGCTCGCGGGCTTTGGTTAATACTTGCGCCATCACACTTGGATGCACATCATGCTCAGGATGGCGCAGCTCGATACCGCGCATCGCACCGATACCAGTAAGACCAAATAACCAAGGTGAGATACCTTCTTGCTGCCATTGGCTGATGGTCGTCTCAATCGTCTGGGCATAATGCTTGGCTGACTGCCAAACGTCATTAGCTTGCATGATATCAAGCGTGGCATTGGCAGCGGCGCAAGCAACTGGATTGCCAGAATAAGTACCGCCCAAACTGCCTTTAGGAAGACCATTGACCACACTAGCCTTGCCTATGACCGCACCTAAAGGCAAGCCGCCTGCTATACTTTTGCCAAGTAAAATAAGGTCAGGCTCAATCCCTAAATGGGTAAAAGCAAACGGCGTACCCGTACGACCATAGCCGGATTGAATTTCGTCCATGATGAGTAACATGCCGTGCTCATCACAAAACTTACGTAGATATTGCGCAAAGGTGGGCGACATCAATTGAAAACCGCCTTCCCCTTGTACAGGTTCGACGATGATGGCACCGATATTATCGATATCGGTTTCTACCATAAATAAACGCTGGAGCGCATCAATCGCTTGCTCGTCGCTGATATTGTTATCGGGGCTGGGAAAAGGAATATGATAAACGCCGCTCCCTAATGCACCAAGCCCGCGCTTATAAGGCGCGACCTTACCATTGAGATTGACCGCAGCCAGTGTGCGCCCATGAAAGCCACCATCAAACGCAATGACGCCTGTGCGACCCGTTTTCATGCATGCTATCTTTATAGCGTTTTCGGTTGCTTCTGCACCGCAGTTGGTGAGCATCCCTGCCAGCTCGCCGCTAATAGGCACAAGCTCACACAATCGCGGCATAAAGCTTTGATACGGCTGATGCGCTGCCGCATTGTAGGCATAGTGAATCAGCGCCTGGGCTTGCTGAATGATGGCGTCAACGATGTAAGGATGGCAATGACCAAAGTTTAAAACGCCGATACCGCCGACAAAATCGATATAGCTGCGGTCATTGTCGTCCCAAACTCTGGCATTTTTGCCTTTGACGAGCGTGAGCGGATGCACCATCGTAAAGGCATCGGTCACGTTATAAAGCTTGTCCATGATGAATCTCTATCTCTTCCTTGAGTTAGACTCATTTCAACAAAACATCATTCCGGCAGCAAACGAATAATAGTTGTGGTGGCATTCCTTTTTGTCATTGCCAGTAAATTAGCTCCCTAAACGAATCCTTTAAAAACAAAAAAAACTGCGTATTAAGGCAGTTTTTTTAGCTTGTTAAATTTTCACAGCAAATAACTTTGTAGGATAAAAAAAACAAGACCAGTGCTATAAAAAACACTTTAGATTATCGAAAAAAACAGCAGGACATTATAAAACCAACCCTAACGCCTTTTCACGCTCATCTGAGATTGCTAAATAAGCCGTAATCCATTCTAAAACCGCTTTGACCTTATGCGATTGCCCTGAAGAGACAGGATAAGTCACATAATAGCTGCCGCGACCCTTTGCCGCATAATCCCACGCCAGCACTAAAGCGCCTGATTGTAGCTCGGGCTCAACCAAACGTAACGGCACTAAGGCTATACCATAGCCCAGTAAGGCGGCAGAAATGCAAGCATGGAAAGTCTCAAAACGTGGACCTACAAAAGTGCCATCGACGCTGATATCTTGTTGCTTAAAGTACTCATACCACGCACTTAAGCGCGAGCTTATTTGCAATAACACATAGTCATTTATACACTCAGTACTCAGTGTTTTATCTCGCAAATACTGCGGCTGACAGACCGCAACGCAGTATTCATCGAACAGTTTTATGGCCTCCATATTGCTCCACATGCCATCACCATATAAAAAAGCAATATCGACATTTTGGTCTTCAGAAAAAAATGGCCCCGCCAGCTCTTTAATATCCAAGTTAATAAGCGGGTATTCTTGACTAAAGCCACTGAGTGCTGGAATCAACCAACGGGCACAAAATGTCGGATGTGAGACGATTTTTAGCAGCTCGGTATTACTGCTATGCGACATCAAATTGGTGGTCGCCACCTCGATATGTTTTAAAATCTCTAACACTTCAAGATAATATGACTTGCCAGCAGGGGTCAGTGAAATCCGGTGCGGCGTCCGATAAAACAAAGACAGGTTTAGCATCTCCTCCAACTGCGCCACTTGCTTACTGATGGCGCTTTGGGTCATGTGCATCTCTTGCGCGGCATTGGTAAAACTCAAATGACGAGCAGCGGTCTCAAAACATTGCAGCGCCGTCGTTGAAGGATATCGTCTAAAGGCTAATGGTTTATTGGTGTCGGTTTTCATAGATTGCTTTTCTTTTATCCCATCTTAGGGCGTGTTTTCAATTCACTCGATAGTCATCTAAATGGGCTAAAAATGGCTAAATCTTGCCAAACATCGTCAAATAGCTTGTTAATATCCCGATATTATCTACGCTATTTTTCTTGTTTGACAGCAATTTATCTCATTTTTATCGCCATTTTTGAAATGAAGACACGCCCTAGTAAAATATCAATGATTATTTAAAATCACGTTATCAGGCATTCCTAGCCTATGGCGTCATCATACCTATATTCAAGCGTAAATAGCGATACCTCACTATAAACACTATGTAACTGACACTGATGCCATCATCAGATTTACTTAGCCATTCAACCAATTATTTGGTCGCTAATTTTAAAGACTCTCCTACAAAAAAACGGTCGATTCCTGATAAAATAGTAGGGTCTGATGATAGGCTCTGACATACCGCAACTGATTTGCTATCTTGCCCTCCTCTTTTTCATCATTACGACCTATGCCGCCATGTATTTCCGACATCACGCTTAAACTCATGAATTATTTT
This sequence comes from Psychrobacter sp. GW64-MNA-CIBAN-0177, assembly GCF_040309585.1. Lineage (NCBI taxonomy): Bacteria > Pseudomonadati > Pseudomonadota > Gammaproteobacteria > Moraxellales > Moraxellaceae > Psychrobacter > Psychrobacter sp. GW64-MNA-CIBAN-0177. The sequence goes on along the minus strand of NZ_JBEOOY010000002.1, from coordinate 16,602 downwards.
TCAGCTAATTTGCACTATTAGCGCCTTCTTTATTTGTATTGGATCATATGAAACATAACCTTGAGGTGAGCGCAAATGCTCGCCGAACTCAGTATTTCCAAGTATTTTTGATGGGCGTCAGCGCCTTTATTATGAATACTACCGAATTTGTCCCCGTTGCCCTATTAAGTGACATCGCCCAAGATTTTTCCATCACTACAGCAGAAACTGGCTGGATGTTGACGCTGTATGCGTGGATTGTCGCGGCCATGTCATTGCCATTGATGCTGCTCACCAGCCGATTTGAGCGTAAAAGCTTACTTTTGGGCTTGTTTGTGGTTTTTATTGCCAGCCATGTGTTATCAGTATTTGCTTGGAGCTTTGATATATTGCTGATTAGCCGTGTTGGTATTGCACTTTCGCACGCGATATTTTGGTCAATCACCGCAGCGATTGCGATACGCGTAGCACCAGAAGGCAAAAAAGCACTGGCACTTAGCGTACTTGCGACCGGTACTTCATTGGCGATGGTGCTCGGCGTGCCACTAGGGCGCTTAGTCGGTCAATGGTTTGGTTGGCGGGCAACCTTTGGCGGTATTGGCGTGATTGCTTTTATCGTGTTTATCTTGCAAGCCAGGCTATTGCCAACGCTACCAAGTATGTTTGAAGGCTCGTTTAGAAAAATCCCAGAATTGCTCAAAAATCCCTTATTGGTCTGTTTGTATCTACTCATTTTACTGGTCTTTACCGCGCACTATACCGCTTACTCTTATATCGAACCCTTTATGCGACAGGTTGGCGCTATTAGTGAAAACGCCGCGACGGTTGTCTTGCTATTATTTGGGGTGGCAGGGATTGCCGGCAGTGTGATATTCAGTCGCTGGGGTGATCGTTTTAATACCAGATTGATGCTGATATCGATCATATTAATGCTGATATCTATGCTGGTGCTATTGTTTGCCGTGACCTCCATCTGGGCGCTGAGTTTCATTGCGTTACTGTGGGGCGCGGCGCTGATGCTGCTGATTATCTCCATGCAAGCCAAAGTCATCATGGTCGATGTCACGGCGCAAGACATGCTGATGTCGATGTTCTCAGGGATTATTAATTTAGGCATTGGCGCCGGTGCACTGTTTGGTGGTTATGCCGTAACGCATATTTCTATATCAAGTGTCGGCTATGTTGGCGCGGCTATCGCCAGTGTGTCGCTGCTCTTGATGTTATTTATGATAAAGCGCTTTCCTGAATTAAGTAGAAGACTTGGTTAGCTAAAAATCTGATAGTAAATAAGCCTATAAAAAATGCCAGCTATTTAAATGGGCTGGCATTTTGCTGTTTGCTTTATTAAAAAAGTAAGCCGCTTATTTAAAAATCCACCTTACCGCGTAAAGCTTTGGTCTTACCGCGCTGGGTTTTTTGATCGACGCGTTTACGTTTGGCATTTCTGCTAGGTTTGGTCGCTTTACGGGTTTTATTGACATGAGTGGCTTTTATAATAAAGCTTTGCAGCCGCTCAAGCGCATCAATTCGATTACGTTCTTGGGTACGAAACTGCTGCGCTTTAATAATAAGTACACCTTCTTTGGTGATTCGACTGTCTTTACTGTCCAATAAGCGCTGCTTAATGACATCGCTTAAGCTTGAGGCATGAATATCAAAACGCAGATGAATCGCAGAAGAGACTTTATTGACGTTTTGCCCGCCTGCCCCTTGCGCACGTATAGCGCTAATGTCTACTTCGCTGTCATTCAGGCTAATGGTATTGCTGATAAAAATCATAAAACACTTTTATAAATGATTGATAGATAAGGTTAATGATAAAGCATTCGCAGTTAACGCGCCACTTGCCCGCTTAATAGCGGTCAAAACGTCATATTTCTTAACCTCTATAATCTGCAATTTATCGGGTAAACCTTATCAATGTTATTGTTTGACGTTGCTGTGTCTATCCTCTGTCTATAAAGCGTAAGCCTGCGCAGTGATTTGATTTTAAGGTGGTAGGATGACTTTGAGCAGAGTCGATATTAAACAAACACCTTATCAAACAGACACGGTATTGTTGAACCAAAGCGTTGACGAGCCGATTTTAGGCAAAGGAATAAGCGTTGTATGACGACCAATAATAAGAAATCTAATCATAAAAAATCTAACACTTCTCTCAAAAATCACAACCTTGCCGCTGATGAAAGCATTCAAGTCAGGGGCGCACGGGTGCATAATCTCAAAAATGTCAATGTAGATTTACCGCGTAATGCGTTGGTTGTTTTTACTGGCATATCAGGCTCAGGTAAATCGTCGCTGGCATTTGGCACTCTGTTTGCTGAGTCGCAACGCCGCTACCTTGATTCGGTATCGCCTTATGCACGGCGCTTGATTGACCAAGTTGGCGAGCCTGATGTCGATTCGATAGAAGGCTTGCCGCCCGCCGTCGCCCTGCAACAGCAGCGCGGTACGCCGTCGGTACGTTCATCAGTTGGTAGCGTGACGACGATTTCAAATGGTCTGCGTATGCTGTACTCGCGAGCGGGTGAATATCCTGCTGGGCAAGACATGCTATATGCCGATGCCTTTTCGCCAAATACGCCAGAAGGTGCTTGCCCTACTTGCTCAGGTATTGGCCGCGTGTTTGAGGTCACAGAAGATTTGCTCGTGCCTGACAAGACGAAAACCATTCGAGAACGCGCCATTGCTGCTTGGCCACCAGCATGGCAAGGGCAGAATCTGAGCCGGATATTGACCACACTGGGCTACGATATCGACAAACCTTGGAACACCTTACCCAAGGAAACCCGCGATTGGATTTTATTTACCGATGAAACCCCAGAAGTGCCAGTTTACCCAGAATACAATCTCGAGCAAGTACGCGAAGCAATCAAAAAAGGTGAAAAACCTAATTATAAAGGCACTTTTACCAGTGCAAAAAATTTCGTCTTACATTCTTTTGCCACCACTCAAAGTCCACGTACCAAAAAACGTGTGGCGCAGTTTATGCAAATTTCAGAATGCCCAAGCTGCCATGGCAAAAAGTTAAAACAAGAATCGCTGGCGGTTAAATTTGCAGGGCTTGATATTGGCGAGTTGTCACAATTAACCTTGACTGAACTGGCGCTTAAACTTCACAACGCTGCCAATAAAAAACTCAGCGATGATATGCCCGATCGTGAAAAAGCCATCGTTGCCAAGCGTATTGCCAGCGACATTTTATCGCGTGTAGAAGCGTTAACCAGACTTGGGCTAGGTTACTTATCACTTGAACGCACCACACCTACCTTATCGCCCGGCGAGCTACAGCGCCTAAGACTTGCCACTCAAATTCGCTCTAGACTATTTGGCGTGGTTTATGTACTCGATGAACCGTCCGCTGGCCTGCATCCTGCCGATACTCAGGCGCTATTAGGCGCTCTAGATGAACTGGTAGCCGCGGGTAATTCATTATTCATTGTCGAGCATGATGTCAGCGTCATTCGCCACGCCGATTGGATAGTCGATGTCGGACCAAAAGCGGGCAGTCACGGCGGTGAAATCATCTATAGCGGCCCTGTCGCAGGCTTGCAAGATATCTCTGATTCCTATACTGGACAATATCTTTTTAATGGGGATTCCAAAAATAAAAAATTAAAAACCCAGCAACCAAAAGCCCATCAATTAACAAGCCAGCAGCCAAGACAACCTAATCATTGGCTAAAACTTGCCAATATCGAGCGTAATAATCTACAAGGGTTAGATGCGGCATTTCCTTTAGGGGTGTTAACCACAGTGACGGGCGTTTCAGGTTCGGGGAAATCGAGTTTGGTCAGTCAAGCGTTGGTTGAACTGGTCTACAATGCGCTAGGGCAAAAAACTGTGATTGAAGCGCCCACCGATGAAGCGGCCTTACTGGAGCAAGAACAAGAAACGCCAATAGGCGGAGAGATAGTCAGTGGTATGGAGCATATCAAACGCTTAGTCACTGTAGACCAAAAAGCCATCGGGCGCACACCGCGCTCAAATCTGGCCACTTATACTGGACTGTTTGACCATGTGCGCAAGTTATTTGCTGCCACCAAAGTAGCAAAAGCAAGGCACTATGATGCTGGACGTTTTTCATTTAACGTTAAAAAAGGACGTTGCCCAAATTGCGAAGGTGTCGGTTTTGTCAGCGTTGAGCTGCTATTTCTGCCGAGTGTTTACTCGCCTTGCCAAGTGTGCCACGGTCAGCGCTACAATGACGAAACCTTAGAAATTACTTATCAAGGTAAAAATATCGCTGAAGTACTTGATTTAACGGTCGAAGCGGCTTCTGAATTTTTCGTTGATGATGCCCCAATAATGCGCGCCTTAGATGCCTTGCTAAAAGTTGGGCTTGGCTACCTAAGACTTGGGCAACCAGCGACCGAGTTGTCTGGTGGCGAAGCACAGCGCATCAAGCTTGCTACCGAACTGCAGCGTACCCAGCGCGGCGATACACTGTATGTGCTCGATGAACCAACGACTGGCTTACATCCTTCTGATGTCGCGATGCTGATGGCACAGTTAAATGGGCTGGTCGCAACCGGTAATACGGTGATTATGGTTGAGCACGATATGCAAGTTGCTAGCAACAGCGATTGGATTATCGATATGGGTCCGGGTGCTGGTGATGAGGGCGGTCTTATTGTGGTAGAAGGCACGCCAGCAGAAGTCGCAAAGTCAAAAACCAGCCGTACTGCGCCTTTTTTACTTTTTTAGCCTATTTCGGCGCACTCTATTAACAACCTTTTATCCACTCAGCAACTGACGGCAGCGCTCGATTACGGGCGCATCGACCATCTGACCTGCTATTTTAAACACCGCTTGTCCGCTTCTGTCGTACTCTTCTAGCACTTGTTTGGCAAATGACAATTCGCTCTCTGTTGGTTGTAAAGATGCTTGCACGGTGGCGACTTGCTTGGGATGAATACACAGCATCCCTGACATGCCCATCTGTGACCAAAGCTGTACTGTAGCACTTAAACCTTCGTCGTCCTTAAAGTCAGGATAAACCGTATCAATAGGCGCTAATAATTGATGTACTGTTGCCGTTAAGATTAATTGATAGCGAATCTGATTGGCGATGATGTCTGCTGCTGGCGTTCCAACAGTGACACCCAAGTCATTACACAAATCTAAAAAACCATAGCTGAATGTCAACAGCCCGGACGCTTTTGCCATCGCCTCTACCTGATGCAAACCAAGCGCACTTTCTATTAAAGCAATTACCGATAAGCCAGTGGCTTGGTAAATTGCTTCAATATCTGATGCTTGTTCGGCTTTTGCCAATACGATACCCGCCAGATTAGGCAACTGCTGGCACAATGCTAAATCTTTTTTACACTCATCACTACTCGCTTTATTGATACGTAGCCAAATCGGCTGCAGGTTTTGTAAATTATCCTGCTCATTATAATAGTTTTTTATAGATTCGCGAGCTTGCGCTTTGTCCTCGTAGGCAACCGCATCTTCTAGATCGACAATCACCGCATCTGCGCCACTAGCAAAGGCTTTTGCTACTCTATCGATTCGAGTCGCTGGGACAAATAGCCACGTCTTCGTATTTATATAACTGTTTACTACTGCGTTATGATGAGGCTGCTTTTTATCTTTAATAGGATTTTTCATTGTTGTTTCTATTGTTGCTTTCATAGTTACCCTCACGATTAATCGCCCGTAGTCATCAGTCTATTTGGGGTGAGCATTTATGTTATGGCTTTGATTTTTTGCTATGAGCTTTGCGGTAATGACTGGGTGATTGCCCATAACGCCGCTTGAATGCACCACTAAACGAGTGATCCGACGCATAGCCTACCAGTTCGCTAATCTTGCTAATTGAATATTGTTCTTGCCGCAAAAACCTTGCCGCCAGTCGCAAGCGATAGTGACTCAGATATGCCAGCGGCGTGATACCAACTGACTGCTTAAAGCGCTCATTAAGTCCTGAGCGCGACAGACCTGATGCTTTCGCTAAACCCTGTAGTGTCCAAGCATCTTCTGGGTAACGATGTATCAAATATAGGGTATCTGATAGACAAGGATCTTTTAGGGCGGCCAGCCAATTGCCATTTTCATCTCCGTTACTAGTAATGTTATTTTCAACACTGTTGTCGGTATCATTGTCTATCTGCCATGGATGATCAATCCACGATGGCGTACTGTTTAAGGCATTATCTGTAGTGTGATTTATGTTGTCATTAAATCCTGATGCCATTTCTAGCTGTTCGACATACTCGCGTATACACTCAATCATCAGCATGCCAGCCAAGCGCTCAAGCATCGTAGTCTTGCCGGGACGCTGCAAGCTCACTTCTAATAAGAAAAACTGCAATCCAATATGCACTACATCATTATAAGCCGAGTGCTTTTGGGTCACTGGCGGTAAACTGGCAGGCAACGCGGATAGCAAAGGTCTTGCCATATCGGTGTCAAACTGACTGCGTACCACAATAAATTGTGCCTCGTTATCTTGCACATGGTTAGTTTGAACATGATTACCTTGGGCAATAACTTTATGACCGCTATCTGTATTATTAATCTCTAAGCTAATTTGACCTTCAGTGTGTGCGGGCATGAGCGTTTTGACTGTGATATTGGATACTATTGGCGCTGATTGACACGTATAACTGTCCTGTGTGGTCAACATTACCATGTTGTTGGCTGTGATGATTTTCCTGTCATGATTACCACTGCCATAGCATAGATGTACCTCGCCACTGACGATCACAATGAAGGTCAGATAGTCCTGTCTATTCTGTACCAGTTGCCAAGTGCCGCGTGCATTAACAGTGATATATTGCACCTTTTGCAAATGCATCTCATCAAACAGTCGACTTAAAATATCCATGTCTCAACCCAATCCCAACTACTCGCTTTAAAAAGCGTTATTAGCGCTAATTACTATATATATACGCTATGTATAAGCCCTAACATAACGAAGTCTGACGATTAAATCTGCATATACTTTCATTTTTGGACGCAAAGTGAGATTTTTTTGTCAATCAACGCCGTTTTCAAGACTATCAAAGGTCATAATAAATTATCAGAATGTTGATTGATAATACATAAACTAAATCGTTTCTGACACCGTATCCGTTTTATATAGGACTCACTATATAGTCATTTCAATATAATTTGGATACAAGGAAAACGAGTGAAAGTCTTATAAATAGCAGACTAAGCGAGACTGATACCGTATCTAATTTATAGAGAATTGACTATACAAGGACTGTATAATGACTAAGACATTAAGCGCTAAAAAACATGCCATCATTCAAGATGCGATGGATGGGTCACTATGGCGCGACCCAAAAAGGAGGTTTTGGCTGTGTAGTCCATCACTGCCTCTATTAGGCTGCTTGTTCGCTTTAGGATTACGAGATCAAAAGGGCTTCGAGCTTAAAAATACAGCGCTGGCTTGGGGAGGCACTATCTTGATCCACGGTATCATCCCGTTGGCAGATGTGTTGGTCGGTCGTGATGATAGCAACCCGCCTGATAGCGCTATGCAAGCGCTTGCCCAAGACCCCTATTATAAGTGGATTGCTCATGCTTTTATACCGTTACAATATATGGCTTTTGGTCTGCTGGCTTATCAGTATAGTCAGCGAAAGTTGCCTTGGTATAATCGCTTAGGAGTGGCATTGACGGCAGGAATCGGCAGTGGTATTGCGATTAATACCGCCCATGAGCTTGGTCATAAGTCTGACCACCTAAACCGTACTTTGGCACGTATCAGTCTTGCGCCAGCGGCTTATGGACATTTCGCCATAGAGCATAATTTCGGTCATCACCGCTGGGTGGCGACCCCAAAAGATCCAGCCAGTAGCAAGTACAACGAGAGCTTTTGGCAGTTTTTACCGCGCACAGTGTTCGGTGGCCTACGTTCCGCTGTAAGCATTGAAAATGAGCGGCTCGCCCGTCGACATAAAGGCTTTTGGAACAAAGACAACGAGCTGTTGCAAGGTTGGGCGATGTCGGCGGTACTTTATGCCACTCTTTATAAGGCTTTTGGCAAAAAAATCCTACTCTTTATAGGGTTGCAAGCAGTATATGGCTTTAGCCTGTTAGAAGTGGTGAATTATCTAGAGCACTACGGTCTGCTCAGAGAACAAGACGACAACGGCCGCTTTGAGCGCACACAGCCCGAGCACAGCTGGAACAGCAATCACACCGTGACCAATTTGTTTTTGTATCAATTGCAGCGCCATTCTGACCACCACGCACATCCAAGCCGCGCCTATCAGTTGCTCAGACATTTTGAGGAAGCCCCGCAACTGCCGATAGGCTATGCCACGATGATTATGCCCGCCTATATCCCGCCACTGTGGTTTGCCATTATGAATAAGCGTGTCAGAACACATTATAATAATGATATGAGTAAGGTTAATATGCATTCCAAACCATTAAGCCCATTAATGCAGCGCACGACGAATACGTTTGAGAAAGGCTTACAGCTATTAGATCGCGTCATGGCAAAACGTGCGAGTAGATAAATTTAAAATAGTGAGTCAAAAGTAGTGAACTAAAATTAATAAACATTGAGACATAAAAAAAACACGTTATTAAGTAACGTGTTTTTTATTATAAAAATATAGCGATAGTTATAACTAGATTAAGCCAACATACCGCCATCAACCACCACCGTTGCGCCCGTAGTATAACTTGAAGCGTCAGATACGAGATACAATACTGTACCAGCCATCTCATCAGGATGGGCAACACGTCCTAACGGAATTGCATGGAGCGCCATCTTTAAGACTTTATCATTAGTTGTTAAAGCAGAGGCAAACTTAGTATCAGTTAAGCCTGGCAATAACGCATTGACGCGAATATTTAACGGCCCACATTCTTTGGCGAAAGCTTTGGTCATGCTAATGACAGCAGCTTTGGTGATTGAGTAGATACCTTGCTTATCACCAGCGACTAAGCCATTGACCGAGGCAGTATTTAAAATTACGCCGCCGCCCTGCTCGCGCATCATCTTACCAGCAGCTGTCGACATAAAGAAGTAACCGCGGATATTGACTTCGACAGTTTTATCAAAAGCGGCTAAGTCGGTATCTAAGATATGGCCGTAATAAGGGTTTGCCGCGGCGTTATTAACTAAAATATCGATTTGACCAAATTCGCTTTTGATATGCTCAAAAATCGCCTCAATCTGATCCATATCACCCACATGACAAGCAAAGGCGCTGGCTTTATGACCGTCGGCGACGATGCTATCAGCGACCGCTTGGCAAGCATCAATCTTACGGCTAGAGACAATCACATGCGCGCCTCTTGACGCCAATAAGCGGGCGATAGATTCGCCAATACCGCGGCTCGCACCCGTCACTAAAGCAATCTTACCCGTTAAATCAAATAAATCTTTCATCGTTATTCCTTATATTTTGAATTAGCTATTCAGTTTTCAATTTTTTATCGTAACCACTTAATAAATTATAGTCGAAAAACTGCAAATCTATTACAAGGCAGCTGAGTGTAGATAGTACGCATGGTACATCGAGCGAGGCTAACAGCGTAATGATTTAGCAGTTATTTGACTATTAAGCCAACATACCGCCATCAAGGGTAAACGCATGACCATTCATAAAGCTGCTTTCATCACTCGCTAGCCACGCAATCGCGCCAGACACTTCATCGACTTTACCTAAACGGCGTAATGGACTGGCATTAATAGTGGCTTTTTGCGCGCGCTCGCCCATCTTCGCCATGGTATTTTGCACCATTGGCGTATCAATAAAGCTTGGACATACGGCGTTAAAACGAATATTGACGCGCGCATATTCATGAGCAGCAGACTTCGTCAGTCCCATCACGCCATGTTTGGCAGCGCTGTAAGCTGACAGTAATGGCGCAGAACGCAAACCTGCGATAGACGCCACATTGATCACATGTCCACCGCCATTAGGTGCCATGCATGCAACAGCCGCACGCATACAATGCCAAACACCTTTTAAATTAACGGCGATATTGCGGTCAAAATCCTCATCGCTTAGCTCATGCATCGGTGCAGGCTGATGGTCGATGCCCGCATTATTTACTACGACATCAAGACCACCCAACGTTTCCATGGCAAAGGCGAATAAGGTGCGTACTTCATCACCACTGGTAACATCGACTTTTTTAAAGACGATACTATTGCCCGCATCTTGACCTTGCTTAGCAACGGCTGCGCCCATCTCTTCTGCCATATCACCGATCACGACTTTTGCGCCGCGACTGGCTAGCAATAACGCACTTGCCGCACCAATGCCAGACGCACCGCCTGTGATTAAAATACGTTTACCAGAAACGTTACTGGCTACGTCTGATGCAATTCCATTTGTATTCAGTGTCATGATTTATCCCTCTACCTTAAGTACCAGTTTGCCGAAGTTTTCACCTTTAAAGAGCATCATCAAGGTATCAGGGAAAGTCTCGATACCTTCAACGATATGATCTTTTACTTTCATATCACCTGACTGAATCCAGCCAGCAATCTCTTTCATCGCGATTGGATATTCTTTGATATTATCAAAGACAACGATGCCTTCCATACGGGCACGATTGACCAATAATGACAGATAGTTTGACGGCCCTTTTACCGCTGTGGTGTTGTTATATTGGCTAATCGCACCGCAAATCACGATACGCGCGCGCAGATTAATTTGGGTAAGGACGTCATTTAAGATATCGCCGCCTACGTTGTCAAAGAAGACATCGACACCGTTTGGACAGGCTTGCTTTAAGCCTTTTTTGACATCCTCATTTTTATAATCTACCGCAGCATCGAAGCCTAGCTCATCGACTAAGAATTTACATTTCTCAGCACCGCCTGCGATACCAACGACACGGCAGCCTTTTAGTTTTGCAATCTGTCCAACCAAGCCACCGACCGCACCCGCAGCACCAGAGACGACCACTGTCTCGCCAGCTTTTGGCTCACCTGTTTTTAATAAGCCAAAGTAACCGGTCATACCCGGCATACCGAGCACGCCTAAGTAATAAGATAAGGGTGCAAGGTTTGGATCGACTTTGTATAAACCAGTACCATCACTAACTGCATACGACTGCACGCCATTGTGACCACAGACATAATCGCCGACGGCAAACTTCTCATGCTTACTTTCAATCACTTCGCCCACGGTACCTGCACGCATGACATCACCAATTTGTACCGGCTCGATATAAGATTTGGCATCGTTTAACCAGCCACGCATCGCTGGATCCATCGAGATATATTCAATTTTTATCAGTAACTGACCGTCTGTGATAGTCGGTAGTTCTGACTCAGTATAATCCCAAGTCTCCGCACTCGGTGCGCCAACAGGTCTTTCTTTTAAACGCCACTGCTTATTCATTGTTGTCATTATTTATTCCTTTAAATTTTTATAAAAAGCCATTGGTATCGTTTGCTTAAAAAGAGTTTATTCAAAATAAGCCAAATATATTAAAAAGCGTTCTTCTGGGATAAATTTTTCTCGCTTGCTGTGCGCTTTGCACTCCAGAGGCTTCGAAAAATTCATCCCAGCATCACATTGGTCGTATTATTCAGGCATGTTCTTATGTTGAAAACATTCCAAACAATCACTTAAAACCATTCTGCTTGCATATTGGTACATACCGCATTGTCGTTATTTAACAGCTCGATATCGCGATTGATTAACGGCAACTCCCAATCGATAAAGTATTTTGCTGCTTGGATTTTACCTTGATAGAAGTTTTGCTTTTCAATATCTGTTGTCTCGCTTAGCAATTGCTCAGCTTTACTCGCTTGGCGAATCCAAATCCAGCTGACCACGATAGAGGCAAAGATATTCATTAGTGCTTGTGCGTTACCCGTTAATGTAAGTGCTTTTTCCGTTTGCAGGATTTTGCTTAGATGCACCAATACTTCATGCAGATGACCCATATAAGGCATCAATTTACCGGCAAGTTTGGCGGTTTCTGGTGTGCTGATACTTTCTAAGTCTTGGGTAATTTCACGTTTTAGAATTTGAATACCAAGACCCTTGTTTTGCCATAACTTACGGAATGACAAATCTAACGCTTGCACGCCATTTGTGCCTTCATGAATGGGATTGAGACGATTGTCACGCCAAAACTGCTCGGCTTGATATTCACGCGTATAACCTGCGCCGCCCAATACTTGAATGCCTAAATCATTGGCTTTTGGACCATATTCAGATGGCCATGCTTTTAACACTGGCGTGAGCAAGTCCAATAACTCTGATAGCTCAGCTTTTAGTGTTGCATCTTCACAAGTATTGATACGGTCGATCAGGTTTGAGCCGTATAAACACAGCGAGATACCGCCCTCGCTATAGGCTTTTTGCGCCAACAACATACGCTTCACATCGCCATGCTGGATAATCGCCGTTGCTGCATCTTCAGGCTTATTATTGGGCGCGATTCTGCCCTGTGTTCTGTCTTTGGCATAATCGAGCGAGTATTGATAACCACGATAGCCAATCATCGCTGCGCCAAAGCCAACCGCGATGCGCGCTTCATTCATCATCTTAAACATATAACGCAGACCAAAATGCTCTTCGCCGATAAGATAGCCATAGCACTCGCCTGCATCACCAAAGCTTAATGCCGTGGAAGTCGCGCCTCGATAGCCAAGCTTATGAATGAGTCCGGTTAAATGTACATCATTGCGCTCGCCGACCGATGCATCGTCATTTAAACGATACTTCGGCACGGCAAATAAAGAAATACCTTTGACGCCACCAGGACCGCCGGGCACTTTAGCTAAGACCAAATGCACGATATTGTCAGACAATTCGTGATCGCCTGCTGAGATATAAATCTTGCTGCCTTTTACGCGATAGCTGCCGTCGTCTTGTTTAACAGCGGTAGTTTTGATATCGGCAAGCGATGAGCCAGCATGCGGCTCGGTTAACGCCATGGTGCCGGTAAATTCACCCGTTAGCATACGCGGCATAAAGGCATTTTTAATCTCATCACTGGCGAAATGTGAGATAACATTAATCGCCGCCGTGGTCAAAAACGGATAAGCCGTCGTTGATGGGTTGGCCGCCATAAAATAGCCTGCCACTGCGGTCATAACCGTTTCGGGTAATTGCATGCCACCATCGTCAAAGCTATAACGACCAGCGATGAAACCCGACTCGCGGAACGCATCAAAGGCGACTTTTACGTCACTTATCATGCTGACTTTTTTGCCATCGAACTGTGGCTCGTTTTTATCTGCCACATGGTTATGGGGCAAGAATAAATTGGTCGCGATTTTATTGGCGGTGCCTAATACCGCATCGAAGGTTTCGCGGCTGTGTTCTGCAAACTTCGGATGCTCGGTTAAATGTTCAGTGCCCAATACATCATATAGTTGGAACGGTAACTCAAAGTCATTGATAAGCGTATCTGCTGCCATAGTATTCTCGTTAACTCATTAAATTTGATGATTCATTGATATTAATCTAATTTAACGCCTTGCCGTATTGTCATTTATGACATAATTATGGTCAAATAAGACATCTTCTCTAACCTATAGTGAGTGAATTTCAAATTACGTATCGTGCGGCTGGTGAATATCAGCTATAAATTTGCATACACTTAAAGGAAGCCAAATTTTGCCCTACTTCAAACCGTTTAAAGTGATTATCGTTGGCTTCGATGGCGTGCTCGGTAGTGTGCTTGCTGGGGCGCTAGATTTATTTTCGTTTACTGGCGTCAGCTGGCAGCGATTCTTGGATGAGGCAGTAGAACCAAGGTTTGACGTGCAGATTGCAAGCTTAGGTGGCGCGGATATCAGATGCAGCAACCGTTTGATTATGCGAGCGCATTGCGATATTCAGGAAGTCACAGAGTGCGACTTACTATTAATTCCAACCATTGGCGATTCAATTGATAAAGTATTGAGCCAAAATAGCGATTTAATTTCACACATCAAGCGACTGGCGAATACCAAGGCGGATATCGCTAGTAATTGTAGCGGGGCTTTCTTTTTGGCAAAAGCAGGCTTGCTCGATGGCAAAGTAGCCACCACCCATTGGGGTTATGCCCGTAAGTTTAAGACCGATTTTCCATTGGTTGATTTGCAGGAAAACCAGTTTGTCACTCAATCAAAGAATCAATCTGGCAATATATTCTGTGCGGCAGGCGGTAGCGCCTTTTATGACTTGGGACTATTATTAATCGAGCGGTATTGCGGACGTGAGATTTCTACCCAAGTGGCAAAAACTCAAATTATTGATAGTAAACGCGGCAATCAAAACAGCTATACCAATGTAACCTTGCATAAACCACATGCTGACCAGTTGGTTAAGCAGGTACAAGAATTTATCGAGGAAAACTTCAAACAACCTATGCAGGTGAGCAATTTGGCTGCTATGGTGAATATCACCCCGCGCACCTTAAACAGGCGTTTTCAGTCATGCGTTACTATGCGCCCAATTGAGTATATTCAAGCAGTACGAATTGAGCAGGCCAAGCGCTTACTGGAATTGGGCGATGTGACGATAAAATCGCTAGCTGAGCAAGTCGGCTATGATGATATCTCGTCATTTACGCGGCTGTTTAAACGCGCTACTGAGCTAACCCCGAAAGAATATCAGGATAAATTTTCACGACTGGCGATTTAACTTGATAGTAGACTTTTTAGAAGTAATACGTGGCTGCAATAAATTTATCACAGCAACAATTTTTATATAATTCATTCGATATAAAAACGATACAGCGAGATGAAACGTTGTTTTTTGTAGCCTCTGTCGGCGTAGGCACAGCACGCAAGAAAAACAACGTTTCATTGAGCGACCTGATAACTACGTATCTGATTTATTTGGATTTGACTATAGGCTTAAACTTTTTTGCCACAAGCCTTCGACATGAATGGCATCGGCTTTAATCGTTGGATAATCGCTAAATGCCAATTGATAGCCACCAACTGTATTTGGACTAATCTGACACATCGCGCCAAGTGGAAAGCTGTGCTTTTGCCCAATATGACCAAAGCGCATGCCGCTATAAATCGGCAATCCTGTCAGCTGATGCAATTGACGAATGACGGTGGCGACATCATAACGCTTATCATAACTGTCCTCACCGCTACCCGATAACGCACCGAATACAATCGCTTGCTGACCTTTAAACACCCCTGCCAAATACAAATCATAGAGCATGCGCTCGATGCGGTAAGCTTGCTCGCCGACGTCTTCTAAAAATACGATACCGCCAGCAATACGTGGCAAATACTCACTACCTGCCAGCGCCGATACCACGCTTAGATTGCCACCCCACATAGTGCCGGTTAGATTTTTTGGCTCAGAATTTGTCAGAATACTGGGTAAATTTACACTGGTTAACGACGCATCTGCTATATTGATAGTCAGATTGGGATTGGTTAATGCTTCTACAAATTGGCGACAGCTGACTTGGTCGGGTTTGGTTTTGCCAAACTCGCTATAGAGCATCGGCGCGGCAAGTGAGCTCATACCGCCTTTTGCCAGTAGCGCACACTGAATCGCGGTCACATCGCTAAAGCCCGCCAGTATCGTGCCGCGCTCCTTCATAATACGACCTAAAGTTGACCAATCAACCATCGGCAATAAACGCATCGCACCATAGCCGCCGCGTACACCAAGTAGCAGTTTAGGCGCTTTAATCGCACCCGTAGCAATGTTTTGCAAATCACTAGCGCGCTGCGAATCCGTACCCGCAAAGCGTAAATACTGCCGTTTGGTAATCGCAGGATTATCCACCTTAAAGCCCGCACAAGCCATGCGATCTAACGCCAACTCATTACGCTCGTCACTACCGCCGACATTGGAGCTGGCAAAAAGCCGCGTCTCAATATTTGGCGTGATACAACTCGTTTGCACCTGCAATGTTTCGGGCGCTGCTTGTTGTGCTTGTCCTGATGGCAGGCTCTCATCCATCAACGCCGTTGGCAGATCATCTTTGGTAAATTGCGTGCTGTTATCTTGCCCAGTAGTATTAGCAGCCAGTGCTTGAGTAATGCTTTGGGTCGCTAACAGCCCTGCCCCTGCGCTGATTCCGACTTGACATAAAAACTGGCGACGATTCAGCTCAGAAAATTTCTTAGTCATTATTCTACCTTTTTTGCCATGCAGCTAGGGTCTGTTGGACAGACGTCTTTAGCACACGTTAAATATTTGTTTTATAAGATCTCATAAACTGGATTATAACGCAGGTTTGGACAATATCGCGTCTTAGGATGGTTTAGCTCAGCTCAATCTATCGCTGCTATAGTCAACAAAACGATACAGAATCACTCACAGTCTTATTTGGCTGAAGTCGCTACTCTTGTTATAGTAAAGGGCGTTCAATAGTCTTTAACAAAAAATAAGGAATATGAGTATGGCTGACAAAGAGAAAGAGAAAGAGAAAGAGAAAGAGAAAGAGAAAGAGAAAGATAATAAAAGCCTGATAGACAGTATTAAGGTCATTTTAGGTAAAGAAGATAAGCTCAATGACCAGCTCGAAAACGGTCGCGGCCTTGAGCGTTATGCTAAGGATTTGCTACTGCTGATGAGTTTAGTCAAAGATTATTATCAAGGCAACTATCGCAATATTCCCTACAAAACTATTTGGGAGTTTCCTAAAAACTGTGTAACTGCTTATAATCCACTAACTGGAGAATAAGCAATGACTACTCAATCTGACATT